>CAYHRK010000016.1:0-7572 GCA_964358795.1 uncultured Vicinamibacterales bacterium | reverse complement strand
GTGCCCTTTGCCCTGCATCTGATCGGTCTTGGCATCGTCACGCTGTGGATCGGTTACCAGCTGAACTGGCTCGCGTTGCGCTGGCCAGTGGCGATCGTGGCCAATCTGGTGGTGGTCGGACTGACCACCAGGGCGTTGGCACCGCAGCCGCAAGAGCCGGCCGGCGTGACGGTGGCCATCCAACTGCTTCTGGTCGGCCTCTACCTGGCGAGCATCGGCGTGCGCACGCTGGTGCGCGACCGCAATGTGATCCCATTTGAGGTGTTCCAGGCCATGGCGTCCCTGGTCGTGGGTGTGGGCGGAGCCGTGTTGGTGCTGCGGGCCACGGGCACGGGCGCCGTCGTGCTGGGCTACTCGACCATTGTCTTTGGCGTGGCCTGCTACGCGGTGGCCTTCGCGTTTATCGACCGGCGCCAGAAGCGGGCGCGCAACGTGTACTTCTATACGTCGCTGGCGCTGATCTTTCTGGTCACCGGATGCGTGCTGGTGATGAGCCAGGCCGCCACCGTGGTGACATGGCTGGTGTTGGCGATAGGGGCCGCGCTGGCCTGGTCGCGTGCGTTCAGGTTGTTCATGCTGCTGCACGCGGCAGCGTATCTGCTGGCCGCCGACCTGGCGGCCGGCGTGCTTGGCTACAGCACCGCCGCGCTGGCCGGCCGCGCGCCGCAGCCCTGGCTGCTGCCGTCTACCGGGATGATCGCGGCGCTGCTGACGGCGGCGGCCGTAGCGTGGTTAGCCACAACAGGCGAGGCCGGGGAGCCGGCCCGGTACGCCCGTGCGCCACGGTTCTTGATCCTGCTGCTTGGGGCATGGGTGGCCGGTGGAACGGTGGTGGGCTACCTGGCTCCGCTCATCGGAGGTCTCCCCGCTGCCGGCGTCGACCCCGGCGTGCTGGCAACTCTTCGTACCGCGGTGCTGGCGGTCTCTACCTTGATCCTGGCGTGGGCCGGCCGCCGGGACCGATTCGCGGAGTGCGGGTGGCTCGTCTATCCGCTGCTGATCGGAATCGGCCTGAAGATGATCAGCGAGGACTTTACCAAATCTCGCCCGGCCACGCTGTTTGTGGCGCTGGCCGTCTACGGCGCAGCCCTGATCCTGGCGCCCCGGCTGAAGCGCCCCAAACCCGCCCACACCTCCGTCTAGCGCCGCCGATTGACTAGATGTCTTGAAGGGCCAAAGTCGTGACAAATGAGTCAAGTTTTCGTCGACGTCCCTCTCGCCCTTCAAGACATCTACAGCCCCGCGTTTCGCGGGGCCAGCCAACAGCGTGGTTCTAGCGAGGCGGTCTGAGGCACGCCTCGCTAGAACTGGAAGCGGAGGGCGACCTGCGCCGTCCGCGGGTCCAACGTGGCGATGATCTTGTTGTAGTTCGCCCCGTTGGTGAGGAAGAAGTTGGTGACGGCGTTCGAGTTCAGCACGTTGAACAGGTCCACCATCGTTGTGAGCCGGTAGTTCCCCAGCACGAACGTCTTGTCCAGGCGCAGGTCGAGGATCGCCGTCTTGTCCGACCGGTTGCTATTGATGTCCTCCATCAGGAACGTCTGCGTCCCGGCGTTCGGCAGGATGGCCGGAATGATCCGGGCGTAGGGGAAGCCGCTCTGCATGCGCAGGTTGGCGGCGACCGAGACGTGGTAGGTGAAGGTGTACCGTCCCATCAGGCGCGCCTGCCAGTTCGTGCTCTTCTGGATGTTCGACACCTGCTGGTAGACGGACTGGCTTTGCGCGTAGCCGACGCCGAGCGGATCCGAGTTGAGCGGGCTCGTCGTCGCGCTCGCAGTGCGGAGCTCGTTCCGCCACTGGTAGTCCAGGCTGCTCTGCACGAACAGGCCCAGGCCGAAGCGCTTGTTGAACGCGAACTGCAGCGTGTCGTAGTTCGAGGCGCCGCCGCCCGGTATGTTCGTCACGACGTTGTTGACCTGGCCCTTGAGCGAAGCCGGAATGTCGAGCAGCGCAAACGACTGGTTCGTCACGTTCGGATCGCCGTAGGTTCGGATGGCGACGTTGACCGTCGTCGGCACCGTGAACTGGCCCTCCCGCAGCACGTTGAACGTCGTGAAGTCGTTCCGCGACATCTTCCGGATGTAGGCCACGCGGATCGACGACTCGCCCCAGAACTGCCGCTCGACGGACAGGTCGAACTCGTCGGCGTACGGCGTCTTGAGGTTCGGGTCGAGCGTGGTCGTTGTGCCGCCCTGCGAGGAGACGAGCGTGCCGAGCTCCTGCGGCCCGTCGTAGAGCTTGTTGCCGTTGAGGTCGCTGAACTTGTACTGCTTCCAGTTCGTGCCGCCCGGGTTCACGTTCGAGAGCCGGTCGGCGAAGTTGTAGTAGAAGCGGCCCCAGAACGCCTTCAGGACCGTGTCACCCTTGGGCGTCAGGGTGTAGCTCAGGCCCAGGCGAGGCGAGACCGTGTTGCGCACCAGGAGTGTCTTCGCCTGGGTCGTCAGATCCTGGAAGACCTCGGTCAGGATCGGCTTGCGAATCGAGGATTCGTAGTGCGGCCGCTGGCGCTCGTACCGCACGCCCAGGGTGATCGTCGCGCGATCGGTGGGACTCCACCGATCCTGTCCGTAGAGCACGTGGCGCATGTTGCGGTCGTCGTTGCCGGTCCAGCTCTTGCCGAAGCTCTCGAAGGTGTTGAAGTCGGTTAACCGGATCTCATTGACCGCTCCGGCATTGTCACGGTAGTAGATGGGGCCGGAGTTGCCGTTGTTGGTGAACACCGACCGGTCGTTCTGCCACTCGAAGCCCAGCTTGAGGTGGTGGCTGCCCATCGCGTCCGGCACGAAGTAGGTCGCCTTCGCGTACATCTGCGGCTTGCTGCGGTCGGCGTTGAACGGACCGCCACTGGTGCCCACGGCCCACCCCGCGCCCGACTCGAAGCTGGTCGCCGTGTCGATACGCGGCGGGTTCGTGTGGTAGTCCACCTTCGGCGCCATCGGCCAGCCGTAGCCGAAGAGGCCTACCTGCATGTCGGTGAACAGCCGGTTCGTCCAGACGCGCTGGTACTGACCCTTGTAGAGCCACGACGCGCTGTCCTGCGCCAGCACGGCTTCCGGGCTGACGCTGGCCGAGAGCCCGCGGTTCGGCTTCTGCTTGCGGCCCCACGAGTAGTACCCGATGACGGTGTCACGCTGGGACAGCTTCACCGTGCCCTTGAAGGTCACGTCGTCGAAGATGCCCAGGTCGGTCGAGACGCTCGGGGAGACTCCCGAAATCGCCTTGTCGATCTTGAAGTGGTTGTAGGCGGCGTAGAACCACGCCCGGTCGCGCTTGATCGGGCCGCCGAGCTCCGCGTGGCCTTCCCAAAAGATCAGGTTGGGCTGGCCGGTGAACCCGCGATCGGCGGTCGCCTGGTCGATGTTGTTTCCGACGAAGCTCTTGCCCTCGTACGAGATGTTCTCGAGGCCCTTGAACTGGTTGCCGCCGCTCTTGGTCGTCTGGACAACGGCCGAGCCCGGTGTGTTCATCTCGACGTCGCCGCCCGCCGCGCTGACCGAGATCTCGTCGTTGACGAAGAAGTCCGGATACCAGCCGGCCGCGTTGTGGCTCTCCGTGGTGTCCACGCCTTCGTTGATGATCCGGTTCTGGCCGCGGATGCCGAAGCTCTCGTAGCCCAACTGCTGGCTCTTGTGGCTGCCGCCCACGTCGAAGCCCAGCATCCGCACGCCCGGCGCCTGCGCAAGCGTCGCCCAGATGTCGGTCGCGGTCGGGATCCCGACCAGCTTCTCGCCGCTGAACTCGCTGCCCACCTTCGTCGTCGTGGTATCGACGATGGGCGACTCGCCGGTGACCGTGACGCTCTCCTGCACTGAGGCAAGCTGCAGCTGCGCGTCGACCGTCAGGGTCTTGCCGGTCGACACTGCGATGCCTTCGCGCCTAAAGATGGTGAATCCGGCCAGCTCGAAGGTGAGCGTGTACGTGCCGGCGGGGAGCGCCGGCAAGAGGAACTTCCCGTTGGCCTCGCTGACCGTCGTCTGTGAGCCAATCAACGCCGGTGAAGTCGCCGTCACCGTCACGCCCGGCAGAACCGCCCCCTGGGCGTCGGTCACGGTGCCGAGCAGGCGTGCCTGCTCGATCTGCGCGAACGCTGTCGCCGCGGTGGCGACGAGTGCCACGACGACGAGCGCGGACAAAGCGCCTCCGATTCGACAATTCATACTATCCTCCTGCACGGTTCCTACGGCTGTCTCCTTGACGGCTCGAGCCGGAGCTGGACGAGCTGGGGAAGACGAGCCGTGCTCCTGTGATTTTCAACAGCGCCAGTCGCGGGAAATTCGATTGACTAAAAGTAAGTAACTGCCCAGGCCCAACACCCTCTGCAACCCCAAGGCACTGGTGCCGTGTTGGTCCAGCGGGTAATCTTCGCCCACGACGTTGGATGCTACAGGTTTGGGGTACTGTCGTCAATTGAATAGCCCTGTAAATGAAAATCCGGCGGTGCGGATTCTGTCTACGCGATCTGCGGGATTGGTATTAGTCTTGTAGCGAAGGTGCACCGGACACGGAGTCGTTCTTGGCAGTGTCAAGCGCAGCTTCGCTCCTTCCCCGCGGTGATGTGCCATGCCCGACACGCGTCCCGTGCTGCTGGTCGTCGACGATGAACCTGGCATTGTCGCCTTGATCGAGGAATTCGCGCGAAACCAGGGATTCGAGGTGATCACCCGCTCAGGCGGCCGACAGGTGATCACCGAACTGCCCACCCTCAAGGCCGACGCCGCCATGGTCGATCTGCGGATGCCGGAGGTCAGCGGTCTCGACGTCCTCCGCGCCATCAACGACGCGGACCCCGCCTGCCAGGTGATCCTGATGACGGGTCATGCCTCGGTCGACTCGGCGATCGAGGCCGTCAAGCTCGGCGCGCTCGATTATCTGAGCAAGCCGTTCGACTTCGATCGCCTGCGGGACGTGCTGACGACCGTCCGTGCCGGACTCGAACGCCGGCACCGCCTGTTCGTGGCCGACACCGAGTTGGGCAACCGCTTCGAGTTCTACGGCATGCGGGGGCGAAGCCCGATCATGCAGGAGCTGTTCGACACGATCAGGCGGCTGGCGCCGCACGTGCGGACCGCCCTCGTGACCGGGGAGACCGGCACAGGCAAGGAACTCGTGGCCCGCGCCCTTCACAAACTGGGCGGGCGACACCAGCGCCCGTTCGCGGTGGTCAACTGCTCGGCCATCGTCGACACGCTCTTCGAAAGCACCCTGTTTGGTCACACGCGCGGAGCGTTCACGGGTGCCACCGAGGCCAAGGCTGGCGTGTTCGACGCGGCCGATGGCGGCACGCTGTTCCTCGACGAGATCGGGGAGCTTCCGGTCGCCATGCAGGCGAAACTGCTCCGGACCATCGAGTACGGCGAGGTGCAGCGTGTGGGAGCCACCGAGGCCAGGCGCGTCGACGTCCGCCTGATCGCCGCCACCAACCGCGACCTGTTCGAGGAGGTCAGACTCGGACGGTTCCGACAGGACCTGTACTACCGCCTGAATATCGTTGAACTCGTGCTCCCGCCGCTGCGCGCCAGGCGCGAGGACATCCCGTACCTCGCCGCCGCGTTCATCAAGGAATTCGCGTCCCGCTTCGGAAAGGCGCTGATCGGCATGAGCGCCGGCGCCGAGCGCGTGCTGCAGAATGCGCCCTGGCCGGGGAACATCCGTGAGCTGCGCAACACGCTGGAACGGGCGTGTATGCAGAGCGACGGCCGCGTCCTGACCGAGCGCGAGGTGCTGGCGGCCCTCGGTGGCACAGGACGTCCGCCGGCGGCGGCGGAAGTTCGAGCCACCCCCGTTGAGGTGAAGCAGGCGGCCCCAGTGGCGGAACTCACCCGCGAGTTAGTGGAACAGGTTCTTCAACGGGTCGGCGGCAACCGGTCGGCGGCCGCGCGGGAGCTGGGCGTCAGCCGCCGGGCGTTGTACCGCCGTCTCGACGCGTTCGGCCTGCGGCCGCGAGCATGATGACCGCATCACCTTGTTCCTGAACGTTCACGTGGCAGGGGACCGGCCCGACGGCCGGCCCCCTGCGCATGTCGCTCCCCCCAGGCGCGTGGTCCCCTGTTGCAGACACGCGCCTAGCGGCCGGTCGCGACGAGAGCGATGAGGTCGTCTCCGCCGGGCACAATGACGGGACTCTGAAACGCCGTTTCGATCAGGCCGTTGGGACCCGCCGAAAGGACGACGGTGGAGCTGCCGCCGCCGGCGAGCGCCTTCACGTTGACCGCATAGCGGTGTCCCCACGGGTCGGCGCCGATGCCCGCCTCGAGGTAGGGGCCGTGCCAGCCGCGGATCCACTCAACCTGGCGCATGGGCCGGGAGGCGTAGCCGGCCGCGTTGGTCACCAACTGGTCGTCGAGTGAGCCGACGTTTGCCGCGCCGAGCCACGCGCTGTCCCCACCGCTGCCGGCCTTGGGCACGGCGCCCGCGCTCACGAGCAGTTCGAAGCTGGCCCAGCCGTTCTCCTTCGTCGACTGGCCCAGCACGTCGCTTTCCAAGCGGGACACGGCACTGGCGATGGCGTGGGTGTCCTGGCGGGCGCGCGAGTAGCGCGCCTGGTCAATGTAGTCCTGCAGGGCCGGGGCGGCGGCACCGGCCATGATGCTGGTCACGGTCAGCACGGCGGCCATTTCGACCACGGTGAAGCCCTTGACGGAGGTGAGAAGGTGTCTGGCGTTCATGATCGTCTCCTTGATGGTTGAAATCCGGTTGTTTCTGTGGAGGTGCTACCCGCGATGTCAGCGGCCGCCCCCGATCGTCACGACGAAGTCATCGGATTCGGCGGCCCCCGCTGGGCCGTCGAACGGCGTCTCGATGCGGCCGTTGGGTCCGGCCGAGATGACCACGGTGCTCGAGCCCGAGCCGGTGGCCAGATGGCGGACGCTGACCGCGTAGCGGTGCCCCCACGGATCGGGACCCACGCCGGTGCTCAGGTAGGGGCCCGCCCAGCCGCGCGCGACGAGCGATCCGCCGAACGCCGGCCGGCGGGCATAGCCGGCCTGATTCGTCACGAGGTGATCGTCGAGCGTGGCGACGTGACCCGATGTCAGCGTGGCCAGCCACGGTTCCGTGCCCGCGGCACCCGCGCCGGGAATCTCGCCCGCGCCGACGAGCACGTCGTAGCTGGTCCACGCCCCGGTGGGGGCCGCCGGCGCATCAAAGGCGAAGCGCGCCACGGCCACGGCGATGTTCTCCAGGTCGCTGCGGGCCTTCACGCGGCGCGCGTCAGCGACGTAATCGCCGATGGCGGGCGACAAGGCGCTGGTGAGGACCGTCAGCACGGAGAGGACGATGGTGGTCTCAACCAGTGAAAACCCGCGGGCGTTGTGTCGTGGTGTGTGGGTCATGGCGCTTACCTCAATCTCCTGTTGCCAAGGAGAAGGGCAAGGGCGTGGCCAACCGCGTGTCAGGACGATAACGCGTTGTGTATCAATAGATTACGAGCTTATTGAGCGACGGATGGTAGCGTGCGCACACCTGTGCGCCCAGTGTGCGCCACGCGCGCGCACAGGAGGCGCACAGGTGGGGCGGCGAGGCCAGATGGCTCGAAATTCTCTGTGCAATCCCGTTTGAATGCACTTGACACGC
>CAYHRK010000015.1:0-30492 GCA_964358795.1 uncultured Vicinamibacterales bacterium | reverse complement strand
TCCTCTACGGAACACTGCGAGACACCGCCTACAAATTGCGACAGCTTGCCGAGCACGAGATCCAGGTCCACAAGAGCGCGGGGCTCTGGGACACCAAGGAGCGGAACGTTGGCTGACACCGATACCCTGAGTCGCCGCGCGACGGGCATGGTCCCTCTCCACCGGAGCGTGCTTCGGCTTGTCACGGCAGACATCACCACCCTGGACGTCGAGGCGTTCGTGTTCTACGCCCGGCCCGACCTCGCCCTGGGATCGGGCTTTGGAAACGCCATTGCGCGGCGTGGGGGAACGTCCATCAAGCAGGAGTTGGATCGGATCGGGAAGATCGCCGTCACGGAAGCCGTGGTGACGAGGGCGGGCGATCTGAAAGCGAAACACATCGTGCACGCGGCGGGCCCGGTGTTCCAGGAGGAGCATCTGGAGCAGAAACTGCACGAGACCATCGTCAATGCGCTGAAGCGCGCCGATGAACGCGGCATCGGCCAGATTGCGTTGCCTCCGATGGGAGCAGGTTTCTACGGCATTCCACTGCCCGTGTGCGCGGAGGTGATGGTGACCGCGATCGCCGGGTACCTCTCGGCCAGCACCGGCATCCGTGAGGTCATCATCTGCGCGAATGACGCGCGAGAGTACCGGGTGTTTGACGCGAGACTCGCCATGCTGGGGCCGCCATCCCGCTGATGCAGGTCTCCCGGGGACTCACGAATGGAATCAACGATGAGTGAACTACTGCATTTCTCGGAACATAGGCTGCAGGAAGTGGCGCTGCTCGTGATGGGAAGCGTCTATGCGCTCCGCATCGCGTGGCTGCTTCGGTTCAAGGCCGGTCGAGACCGGCAGGCGCCAACTGGATCCAGGCCTCCCGCCATCAGACGGGGCATCCTGTACTCGTGGCTGAATGTCGCGATGCCGTGGGCCATGGAAAGCACACGGACGCACCTGCTGCTCTACGTCCAGTTTGTCGTGTTTCATCTCGGTGTGGTGGCCGCCATCGGACTGTCGTTCATCATTCCCTATGCCCCTCACTGGCTGGAGTCGCGATCGCTTGTGGTCGCCCTTCAGCTGTCGATGGGCGCGGCGTTTCTCGTGTCGCTGATGCGCGTCTATCGACGTCTCTCCGAGCGGACGATGCGTGCCATCAGCACCCCGGATGACTACTTCTCGCTGTCGCTGCTGGCGGTGTGGTTCCTGTTCGCCGTGCTCTCCGCCCCCAACCGGGTCGAGCACGGGGAATTCGTCCTGCTGATCTACTTCGTCCTGACAGCGTTTTTCCTGCTGTACGTGCCATTCAGCAAGATCTCGCACTATCTCTACTATCCCTTCACGCGCTTCTATCTGGGCCGGACCATGGCGCATCGAGGCGTGTTCCCGATTCAGCGAGGGCCTCAGCAAGGCGTGCTGAAGACACCATAAGCGGAGAGCAGCGTGTTGAACCACCATCAAGAACGATCGCACCGGGCCGGCAAGGTCCTCGAGCGGATGGGGAAGAAACTGAACCGTCAGATCGTGGGCTCGCTGGCGGCCTGCGTCCACTGCGGCCTGTGCACCGATTCCTGCCATTACGTGCTGACGAATCCGGATGACCCGACGTACGCGCCAGCCTACAAGGCGGATCGCGTTCGCAAGATTTTCAAGCGGCACTTCGACTGGACGGGCCAGGTCTTCCCATGGTGGGTGGGCGCCTCGACCGTCTCGACCGACGAAGATCTCGAAGAACTGAAAGATATTGTCTTCGGCAAGTGCACGAACTGCCGGCGCTGCACGATCAACTGCCCGATGGGTGTCGACTTCGCGACCGTGAATCGCATGATGCGGGGGTTGCTGGTGTCGGTGGGCGTCATGCCCGAGGGTGTGGCGGTGGTCAGCAAGGACCAGTGGGAAATCGGCAACCAGATGGGTGTGCTGAAGGAGGAGTACCTCGAGACGCTCGAGTGGATGTCGGAGGAGCTCAGCGGGGAGCTCAACGACCCGGGCGCGGTCATCCCCGTCGATCTCACCGGCGCCGACGTCGTCTATGCCATCAATCCGCGTGAGGTCAAATACGATCCACGCTCGATTGCCGACGCGGCGAAGATCTTCCACCTGGCTGGCGAGAAGTGGACCATGCCCAGCGAGGGCTGGGACATGACGAACTTCGGGCTGTTTTCCGGAGACGACGATCTTGGCGGAGCGGTGGCGCGGCGCCTGTACGAGAAGGTGACCGAACTGAATGGGAAGAAGCTGGTGATTTCCGAGTGCGGCCATGGCTACCGGTCGACGCGGTGCGAAGGCCCCAACTGGGCTGGCATGGACGTGCCGTTCGAGATGGAAAGCTCGGTCAACACGATGCTGCGCTACATCAAAGAGGGGCGCATCACCGTCGACAAGAGCCGCAACACCACCCCGGTGACGTTTCACGATTCGTGCAACAACGCACGAAGCTGCGGGTTGACCGAAGAGCCGCGCGAACTGTTGAGTCTCGTGGTCAGCGACTTCCGCGAGATGTACCCCAATCGATCCGAGAACTACTGCTGCACAGGCGGCGGGGGCGCGATGTCGATGACCGAGTACACGCCACGGCGCCTGAAATCCGCCCGCGTCAAAGCCGATCAGCTGGCCGCCACCGGCGCCAGCGTGGTGGTGACGTCGTGCCACAACTGCGTGGACGGCCTGAGCGACTGTATCCGTCACTACAAGCTGAGCATGCAGGTAACCCAACTGGTGAATCTGGTGGCCAATGCGCTGGTCGTGCCCGTCCGCGTGGCGGTGCCCGGGGCGGTCGAGGCGGAACGCGTGGCGCCCGCGGTGGGGCCCAGGGTGCCGCTCAGCCTGGCCGGACGCACGATTCTAGTGGTCGATGACGAGCCGGACGTGCTGACGTTCTACAGCGCGGTTCTGCAGGACAACGGCGCGACGGTGTTCGAAGCCACCGACGGCGACTCGGCGATCGAGATCGCCCGCCGCGAGAAGCCCAATCTGATCACCCTCGATCTCTCCATGCCGGGAACCGATGGCGGCAAGGTGTTCGAAACACTCCGTCAGGATGCCGAGCTGGCTGGCATCAGGGTTTGCATCATCACCGGCAGGCCAGAACTTCGCCGGTTGATCTACGACCGCGCGGTCTTCCCGCCCGAGGGGTACCTGGACAAGCCAGTCGACGAAGAGACCCTGCTCCGGAACGTCCGGAAGATCCTGGAGGTGCACGAGCAGCCCGCGGCGTCTCGAGCGGCGAAAGACTGAGATGGAACTGCCCTACCAACACTACTTCGACGCCATGCCGTGCTATGTGACGGTGCAGGACCGCGACTTCAAGGTCGTCACGGCCAATCGGCGATTCTGTCAGGCGTTTGGCGACTTCCACGGCCGGTACTGCTATCAGGTGTACAAACACCGGGCCGAAAAATGCGAAGAGTGCCCCGTCGAGCGGACGTTTCGCGACGGCCAGGGACACCGCAGCGAGGAACGGGTCAGGTGCCTGGACCGGACGGAAGTGTCCGTGATCGTGTATACCGAGCCCATCCGGAACGAGCAGGGCGAGATCACGGCCGTGATGGAGATGTCGACCGACATCACCGACATTAAGCGGCTGCAGCACCAGCTGCGCGACAGCCAGGCGCACTGTCGCACACTGTTCGAAGAGGTGCCCTGCTACATCTCCATTCAGGATCGAGACCTGAACATCGTCGATGCCAACCGGCTGCACCGCGAGACGTTCGGCGACTTCCTCGGGTGCAAGTGCTACGAGATTTACAAGCACCGATCCGAGGAGTGCTTCCCGTGCACCGTGCGGGAGACGTTCGAGGACGGCCGGTTGCACAGCCACGAGGAGGTCGTCACATCGCGAGAAGGCCGCCCGATCAACGTCCTGGTCCACACGACGCCGATTGTCGGCGCGTCCGGCCGGATCGACCAGGTGATGGAAATGAGCGCCGACATCACCCAGATCCGCCAACTGCAGTCTCAGCTGTCCTCCATCGGTCTGCTGATCAGCTCCATCTCCCACGGCATCAAAGGCCTGCTCAACGGCCTGAACGGAGGGGTGTATCTGATCAACAAGGGTCTGGCGGCGGGCGATCAGGCCAGGCTGACGAAGGGATGGGAGATCGTGCAGCGGAATATCGGCCGCATCCGCAGCATGGTGCTGGACATCCTCTACTACGCCAAGGATCGCGAGCCTGACTGGACGCCTCTCTCGCCGGCCGCCATCGTCAATGACGTGTTCGAGGCCATGCGTGAGAAGGCGGCAGAACTCGGCATCGACTTCACTCGAGAGGTGGATCCGCAGTCCGGGGCGTTCGAGGCCGACGAAAAGGCGGTCCGTGCGCTGCTCGTGAACCTGACCGAAAACTCGTTCGATGCGTGCCGCCTCGATAGGAAGAAGCCGGCGCACCGCGTCACACTGAGGGTCGCCGGCAGCGACAGCCACGTACGATTCGAGGTCGAGGACAACGGCATCGGGATGGAACAGGAGACGCGCGACAAGGCCTTCACCCTGTTCTTCTCCTCGAAGGGCAGCGAAGGGACGGGGCTCGGGCTGTTTGTCGCCAACAAGATCGCTTCAGCCCACGGCGGTACGATCCAGATCGACTCGCACATCGACGAGGGCACGCGCTTCATCGTGGTCATGCCCAGAATCAGGACCGGACATCACCACACGCCAGATACTTGTTCGCCAGCTAAGGACCCGGCAGGATTTCCTTCCGGGTCCTAAGGACACTGCACATGAGTGACAAGAAGACCGTGCTGATTATTGATGACGATCCCGACACGGTGACGTATTTTTCCAGCCTGCTGGAAGATCACGGCTACGCCACCGTCACCGCCCAGAACGGAGCGGAGGCGATCGAACGGGTCAAAGCGGATCCGCCCGATCTGATTACCCTCGACATCACCATGCCGGAGACGTCTGGGGTCCGCTGCTATCGGGATCTGCGCGAACACGAGGTGTGGCGATCGATTCCGGTCATCATCATCACCGGAATATCGGACGACTTCCGCACGTTCATCTCCTCGCGCAAGCAGGTTCCGCCCCCAGACGGCTACCTCAGCAAGCCGGTCGATGAAGCGGAACTACTCGGCCTGGTTCGCACGCTGATGCCTGCCTGACGAAGTCTAGCGAAGCGCCGCCATCCCGTCATTCCCGCTCTCGCTTCGTCATTCCCGCGGACGCCTTCGCCTCCGGCTACGGAGGCCCAAGAAGGCGGGAATCCAGAACCTGGAGAACCACTCCCGGAGCAGAGCGGGAGTGGTTCGGCCATCGGCCGGGGCATCTCAGCGAATTGTGCCCTTGGCCGGCATTGAGCTGTAGCGGTAGTGTAGCTATAATGGCTACATGAGGGCGACATGAAATTCCTGAGTTCGAGAGTTCTCCGGAACCAACCCGGGGTCGTTCGGGATCTCGCCGGAGACGACGACCTCGTGCTGACAGCGAATGGCAAGCCGTTCGCAATCCTCGTGGGCATTGCGGAAGACGACTTCGAGCAGACGGTCCAGGCCATCCGGCGAGCACGGGCTCAGCTCGCGGTGTCGCGAATGAGGAAGACCGCGGCACGACGGGGCGTCGATCGGCTGTCGCCGCGCGCCATCAACGCGGAAATTCGCGCAGCCAGAACGGCCAGATCGCGGCAATGAGAGCCGTCATCGATACCAATGTGCTGGTGTCCGGCCTCATCAATCCTCGTGGAGCGCCTGGCCGAATCGTCGATCACCTTCTCGCCGGCGCATTCACCGCACTCTACGATGACCGTGTGTTGAGCGAGTACCGCGCTGTCCTGGTGAGACCGGTCTTCGGCTTCCGTGTGGCCGACGTCGACACACTGATCGACGCGATCGAGAGGGATGGCGAGGCGGTCGTCACCGCTGTCTGGGCCGGAACATTACCTGACCCGACTGACCTGCCGTTTCTCGAGGTCGCGTTGGCCGGACGCGCCGATGCGTTGGTGACTGGCAACGCACCGCACTTTCGGCCCATCCTCGGACGTCACGCAATCTCCATCATCACGCCGGCGGCCTTTCTCGGTCGCATCGCCTATCCGCCAGCGTAGGCGCTGAACTCCGCCTATTCCCGGAGGCCGGGCGGGAATTCGAGGTAGAACTCCAGGTCAGGGTGCACGTAACGGTCGCCCTTGCGCGCGAAGCCGGGTTCCGCAAGTGCACCGTCAAGAGCTGCCTGCTGGACTGTTCCCTGGATGACGAAGTCGGCGTCTTTCGACACGTACGAGCCGTCGGTGTAGACCGACACACACGCGCCACCGGTAAGCACCGCCGTAATGCCGCGCCGCCGCAACTGCGCGCCCACAGCAACGGCCACTTCTGGCAGGGTGGGCTCTGCGGTCAGCCTCACAGCGGTTTCCCTGTTCGACGGGGCCTTCGGCGCAGTTGCTCGGTTCGCCTTCGCAGTTCGGCGTCGGCGTCTGCCAACCGTAACAGGTACGCGGCAAGCTCCTGATTGGCGAAGTACCGGGGGTTCAACGTGTAGACTCGACTGCGGCCGACAAGTCGACCGACCACGAGCGCATCACGTTCAAGCCCGGCGAGCGCGCGTGACACAGCCGACACCGGGACGCCCAGGATGCGCGACAGCTCGCGCGGGAAGCTGGACTCGAGCAGACGAAGGCTGACGAGCACTCGCGTCCGTGCCTGGCCACCGAACGGGCTGGACAGCGTCTTGACCACCATGTGTGGTCATATGACCACTAAAAGTGGTCGATGTCAACAGGTTAGCCCCGCACATCTGAAGTGGGAGGCTATCGTCTCCGGTTGCGGGCCACCGAAGCACTTCCACACTGAGCTTGGCTACAATCTCATCCGGCGATCCACTTCTCCGGTGGTCTCAAGACATCGAACCACTCATACGATTCTCCGTGGACCCGCACAACAGTCCTGCCAGTCCACCCTCCGTCTGAGGTTGGCGTATCGAAAGCGGAGGTCGGCAGATTCTGCATACTTCGCGTCGCTGACCGTATACAATGCGGCCACGCTCCGTCGTGACCCACCACGCCCCTCGGACGGTCCGTCATCCCATGACGCGTGGGGACGGCTGCCGCGTATACCCCTGGCGTTGCCTCTCGCCTGCCGGCGCCAAGTGGCCGTGGGCGAGGGAGTTGCCACGTGCAGCCAACAACGGTGCGCAAGCCTATACGCTGCAAACGCTGCAGCGTATAGGGAGAGAGCGGCGCGGGGGCGCCGCGGGTTAATCACAAGTTGGGCAGACCGGAGTCAGGCCCAGACTTTTCCCTGCAGCCCGCCGTAGAATAGAAACGTGCCAAATCGGATCTATACAGACACATCGGTCATCGGAGGCTGCGAAGACGACGAGTTCCGGGTTCCCTCGTGCCGACTCTTGGATGCGTTCGTGCGTGGCGACCTGCTTCTCGTGCTTTCGGAACTGACGCTCCGAGAACTTGAAACGGCGCCGGCAGCGGTCCGCGAGGTGCTTCGAGCCGTGCCAGATGGCCACATCGAGTTTCTACGCCTGACAGCGCCGGCGGCGGAGCTCGCTCAGCGCTACCTGGCAGAGCGAGTGTTGGGGCCAGGCATGCTGGCGGACGCCGAGCACATTGCGATGGCTTCGGTCGCATGCGTGGATGTGCTAGTGAGCTGGAACTTCCGGCATGTCGTCAACTTGCAGCGGATTCATGGTTACCATGACGTGAACCGCCGGCTGGGGTATCCGGCTCTCGAAATTCGTTCACCCCGGGAGGTCCTCGGCGATGAGTAATGCAACCACGAAGGTATTCGATGCCGTGCAAATGATGCGCGACGCTCGGGCAGTCATCAGTGCCAGGATTACCTCGATGTCACTTGACGAGCAGAACGAGTGGTTGCGCGCGAACCCGCCGACTGACCCGACTCTGCTCCGGTTGTTCACACGGGCTGCCCAACAAGGCGCTGCACCCGACGAGCCGCACCGGTGAACGTGCTGCATTCGCGACGCCGTCGTGCGCGGCTCGCGGGTGAGCGCCAGATCTTGGGCTGACGCTGGACTGGCTACAGCTTGGATGCCCGGGGGTGCCAATACCGCGGTTCTCGTCTGTCATGGGCGACTGCGAGGATCCGGATGGCATCAGGGAGTTCAAGATACACAACGTGGTAGGGAAACCGATTGACTGGGACGCGGCGGACGGCGAGATCTTGTGGGACATCGGGAACGGGTGCGCCAGCCTGGGGCCAACGGGCAATGTGATCGAGCGCGCGATCCACGGAAGCCAGAAACGCGACGCCGAGTCCGTCGCGCTGGCCCTCATACCAAAGGCCAGCGTCTTCGAGTTCGGCGGAGGCCTCAAGCTCCGCGCGAAACGGGAGGCTCACCGGTGTGCGAGACGGCGGGCGACGCGATGGCGCACGTCGGCCCAGGGCTCCCCATCGGAGTTTCCGGCGAGCACCCGACGCGCACGCGTTTCGATTTCGCGAGCCCACGCGGCTTGGGCACTCGCCGCGTCGGCCGGCGCGGCCTCTTCGAGGCTGACCAGTAGCTCGGCGATCACGTCAGCGCGCTCAAGTTGCGGCAAGGTGAGCGCTTCGCGAAGAACTTGTTGTGCCCGAGTGGTCATGGGCCACATTCTAGCATCGTCGCAGTCCAACACGCGGCTGCACCCGACAGCGGCCGATGGCGGAAGCTGAAGGGTATCGCAACTGTGCGGCTTCCGAATGGAAATCTGCGTCGGGTCGAGCTACATTGGTACGAAGCCCACGGCATCGGCAGGCGCGACGTCAAAATCAAGGACGTCCTGGACACGCTATGAAACGACCGGCCAAACAGTTTGCGTTGTGCCTCGAGAATGCGGGGAACGAAGCCTCGCTGATCCTCGGCAAGGTCTATCGAATTCTGCCCGATGCGCGAGCAGCCAAGGACGATCTCGTACGGATCGTCGACGAGAGCGGGGACGATTACCTTTTCGACAAAGCTCAGTTCGCCTTTGTCGACTTTCCGCAAGCTGTACGGAAGAAGATTCTCGCTCTTCAAGAAGCCAGCTAACACTGGAGCCGTCAGCGCACCTGCGATCAAGAGCGTCGCGGCTCAGCGCTGGACGTCTAGCGCCGGTCGAATGCAGACGGACTTGCACCTCGGGCTGCTAGGCCCAGGCCAGCGCCGAGGCGTTCGAGGCTCTCGTAGAATCTCGGGGTCGCATCGATCTGGCGAAGCGTCGCCAACCCCGCCGCCATGCCCCCGACGCCGCGAAACGCCCGCACGGGTGGCTCGCTCGTGATGCTCGGCTTCATGCTTGTGACCCTGGCGTTGTTCTTCAGCCGCTCGGCCGGGATCCTCTTCGGGGCCCTTCCGAAGGCCATTGTCGGCGTCATCCTGTTCTTCGCCGGTGGCGAACTGGCGGTCACTATTCGCGAGATCGGCACCAAGCGGGATGACGTCTCTGTGATGCTGGTGGTCGCGGCCTTCGCCATGTGGAACATGGGCGCGGCATTCCTTGCCGGCATCCTCCTCTACCAGGCGCTCCAACGAGGATGGGTACGCCTGTAGGAGCTCGTCTCATCACCACGATTTCTGTTCCCCGACGTGGGAGACTTCGCGCATGAGGGACCAGTGGAACGTGGGCGGAAAGCACCCGTTGTGAGAGGACTGGCGTCGCCTGACTCCCGAGTTAAGTCTACAGGCCCCACATTGGCGCGAATCCTGCGATTGGCGCCCTCCCGCGCACACCGGTCTTGTCAGTCCACCCTCCGTCTGAGGTTGGCGTATCGAAGGTGGAGGTCGGCAGATTCTGCGTACTTCGCGTCAGTGACGGTATACAATTCGGCCACGCTCCGTCGTGCCCCCGCCGCGCCGCCTCGAACGGTCCGTCATCCATTACTCGTGGGACGGCTGCCGCGTATAGTCGTGGCGTTGCCTCTCGCCTGCTGGCGCCAAGTGGCCGTGGGCGAGGGAGTTGCCACGTGCAGCCAACAACGGTGCGTAAGCCTATACGCTGCAACCCGCTGCAGCGTATAGGGAGAGAGCGGCGCGGGGGCGCCGCGGGCTAATTACAGGTTAGCCAGACAACATCATGAACGATTCATTCTTCGAGGAAGGCGGCGCTTTCGACCTCACCCACACCGGGCCGGACGAACTCACAATGAAGCTGCCAATTCCGTCCGACAGCTACGGGATGATCGCAAGGGAGTGCACAGAATCGAGCTGCGCGCCTGGCTACTTCAAGGTCAAGCCTGGAACCGGGATTGTCGGAGGGCAGGAGGTTGCGTACTGCCCGTATTGTCGAAGACCCGCGCCCCCGTCGGACTTCTTGACCAAGGCTCAGCGCCAATATGCGATCGACGCGGTCACGAGCGAAGCGGTCGGAGCAGTCGATCGCATGTTTCAGAAAGCCCTGGGACTCGGTAGCGACGGCCGGAAGACCCTCGGCGGGGGAATGATCTCCATCGAGCTTGCGTACAAGTCTGGTGGACGGCGCGACGTGCCCCGCCCCGTGGAACAGGAACTTCGACGAGACGTTCGGTGCCCGAAATGCACGCTCGAACACGCCGTCTTCGGCTTGGCGGTCTGGTGCCCTGACTGCGGAAATGACGTGTTCGAGGTGCACCTTGAAGCAGAGTTGCAGGTTGCTCGACGGATTCTGGCCGCGGCCGACGAGCGCCGAAGCACGTTGGGGCCCAGAGTTGCGGCACGAGACATCGAGAACGCGCTTGAGGATACTGTGTCCGCGTTCGAGGCCGTTTTGAAATCCTTTGTTCGTAGGCACTTTGCCACGGGCGGAAAGGCCAGCGAGGAGGCAGACCGTTTTCTGGAACGAGTGGTTCGGTCGCAGTTCCAGAACCCGAGTGTGGCTGCTCAACTGTTGCGACAGCATCTTGCGATCGAACTGTTTGCGGATGTGCGGGACGACTTGGTCGAGTCAATGACCCAAACGTTTGCCAAGCGGCATCCCATCACGCACAACCTCGGCGTGATCGACCGCCAGTACCTTGAAAGGGTGCAATCAGGCGAGTTGCAGGGCCGTGAGGTGAGGGTGAGCGTTGCTGAGGTCGAGGCAGCGATCGATGCCTCGTCGGAGGTGCTCGTCAAGTTGTACCGTCGGATGTTCAGCGATACTGCTGGCTAACCACGCGCTGGAGCCGACGGCGTTCAACCCTGTCGCACGATCCGAGGGCGGCAACCGCCGCGGCTCACCGAAGCGTTAGGCCGCACCGTCACGTTTTCAGCTTTGAAGAGCTTTCATTCTCGTTCGCGGTGAGAGATGCCCAAGATACCTAGCATTAGCAAGTTCTTCCAGGATCAGCTTGGGGCCCCCTTTCGCAACCAACGCTGGTCTTGGGGAAGCGTTGATGAACACCGGAAGCGGGTGTTCCTTCGCCTGTGGGCCGACGACCGGGTAACTGGCAGCCCCAAGATTCGTGTACTCGAAAAGCCCCTCGCTTTCGACGCCCGCCCCGGCCTCTCGGAGAGGAAGCGTCACGTTGAACTGATTCGGGCTGGAGGCTATTCGGCATTCGGCGTACTTTGCGATCGGGATGCCCCGGGCGGCTCTATTCGTAGCTTCAACTCGAAGGCGCTCCTACGGCTGGGCGGACTTGTCGAGGACTCGGAGTTTGTGTACGCAATTGTAGTCGGTGAAGCACCGGCCTCCAACTTGGAGGAGGCCAGCCCAGATCGCCGGTTGGTCGAGTCTCTCGTTCGGCCTAGGGCGCCCGCCGGTGGTCAAGCATGGGGAGGTTCTGCTGAAAGTCGAAAGGCGATCGAGAACCACGCGATGAGCCTGGCCCTTCGCCACTATGGGGGTCTCTGGCGCGAAGTGATTGACGTGTCTGCCACTCAGCCGTTCGATTTACTCTGCCGAGACGGTGATCGTGAGCTCCGGGTCGAGGTCAAGGGAACGACGTCTCTCGGGCTGTCGGTGCTCCTGACGCGGAACGAAGTGCGGCACGCTGAGGCGAACGATCGCCGGATGGCGCTGTTCGTGGTGTCTGAGATCACTGCAATTGCGTCTGGTGATTGCAGCGGTGGGATCATCTGGGCCCTTGAGCCATGGGACATTCACATGGACGAGCTCGACCCTGTCGCATTTGAATGTCGGCTGCGCGCGCGGCCTAACAGATTGCCAGCCGACGGCGGCGAGTGCGATGATGCGCCGCCGCGACTGAAATCTGGCGTTGGCCGGACTCAGATAGAGCGGCCACCGAAGCCGAAGAGGAGTAGCATCAGGAGATGAAGCGCCGCGTCTACATCGAGACGAGCGTCGTCAGCTATTTGGCAAGTCGCCCAAGTCGTGACGTGGTCGTGGCTGGCCGCCAGCAGTTGACGCACACGTGGTGGGAGGTGCGGCGGCCAGTGTTCGACCTGGTGATCTCACAGGTCGTGCTCGACGAAGTCCGCGCGGGAGATCCGGACGCGGCCCATCGCCGGCTGACGTTCATTGCGGACTTGCCGTCGTTGGACGTGACGGCAGAGGCGGCGGAGTTGGCTGCCACCTTGATCGATCGAGTGCCGCTGCCGACGCAGGCGGCGGCCGACGCGGTCCACATCGCGGTGGCGGCGTACCACGGAGTTGACTTCCTTATGACGTGGAACGTGGCTCACATCGCGAACGCCACGCTTCGTCGACGAGTAGAGGACGTCTGTCGAGATCAGGGTTACGGCGCCCCGATTCTGTGCACGCCGGATGAGCTCATGGAGGACGCCGATGAATGATGAGCACGGGCAGGCTCGTGCGTGGCAAGACCCCATCGTGGCCGAAGTGCGCGCTGCGCGCTCGACGCTGTTCGCCGAGTCTGGAAACGACATTCGCGAATTCTGTCGACGCGTCCGCGAAGAGCAGGCAGTCTCCGGACATGTGATCGTGACGCGTGTCTCCCAACTTGGCCGGGAACCCGCTCGGACGGAGTCGTCTTCGCCGCCTTCGCGACGGGTCGGCTAACACCGCGCTGCACCCGGCGGCCGAGCGCAGTCGTCAGCCGGCAAGCGCATCGCGTTCCGCTCTCGTTGACTCAGCGGATGACTCGGCGTGAGTCTGAAGGGAGCGCATCTGGATTCAGCGTGGGACCTGCGCCTCAGGCCCAGGCGAGCGCCAGCGCCTCGCCGGCCGCATCGATGGTCGCATCGATGTCCGCCTCGGTGTGAGCCATCGAAATGAAGTTGGCCTCGAACTGCGACGGGGCGAGAAAGACGCCGCGACGCAGCATCTCGTGGAAGAACCGGGAAAACCGCGTTGTGTCGCATCGGGACGCGCCCGTCCAGTTGACGACCTCCCCGGGCGTGAAGAACAGCGTCCACATCGACCCCACGCGGGCGACGCCGCACGGGTAGCGGCCTTGCTCGAGGCGCCCGCGCAAACCGGCCTCCAGGCGCGCGCCGAGGCGTTCGAGGCTCTCGTAAAATCCTGGGGTCGCATCGATCTGGCGAAGCGTCGCCAACCCCGCCGCCATGGCCAGCGGATTGCCGGAGAGTGTGCCCGCCTGGTACACCGGCCCGTCGGGCGCGATCAGTGCCATGAGATCCGTCCGCCCTCCGTACGCCCCTACTGGTAACCCGCCACCAATGACTTTGCCGAGCGTGGTGAGGTCTGGCCGCACGCCGTAGCGCTCCTGAGCGCCGCCACGAGCCAGCCGGAAGCCGGTCATCACTTCGTCGAGAATCAGGATCGCACCGTGGCGACTGCACAGATCGCGCAGGCCTTCGAGAAACCCCGGCCGCGGCACAACCACGCCCATGTTGCCGACCACCGGTTCCACAATCACGGCGGCAATCTTCCCGTGGTTGTCCGAGAAGAGTCGGGAGACGGCGTCGAGCTCATTGAAGGCCGCGGTCAGCGTGTCGCGTGCCGTGCCCTCTGTGACCCCGGCGCTGTCGGGCACGCCAAAGGTCGCGGCACCCGACCCGGCCTTGATCAGAAACGAGTCACCGTGCCCGTGATAGCAGCCCTCGAACTTCACGATCATCGATCGACCCGTGGCTCCTCGCGCCAGCCGGACCGCAGCCATGGTGGCCTCGGTGCCCGAGTTCACCATCCGCACGCGACCCAGCGACGGCACGAACGCCGCGAGCGCTTCCGCCATGTCGACTTCAAGCCGCGAGGGGGCCCCAAACGACGTGCCCCTCTCGATCTGGCTGTGCACGGCTGCCACGACCGCCGGGTGGCCGTGACCCAGAATCATCGGGCCCCAGGACCCGATGTAGTCGATGTAGCTGCGGCCATCCTCGTCTTCGACCCTGGCTCCTTGGGCGCGGGCGATGAACAGCGGCGTGCCCCCGACGCCGCGAAACGCCCGAACAGGCGAATTCACGCCGCCGGGAATCAGCCGCCTTGCCCGATCGAACAACGCACGACTGGCGCTGCCGCAAAACGGCACTGGGTCTGACACGGTCAACTCCCCCATCTCAAGCGAGCATTCTGGCGGCGGCCTTGGCGAAGTAGGTCAGGATGATGTCAGCGCCGGCGCGTCGGATACAGATCAGCGTCTCGTGCATGATACGGCTCTCATCGAGCCAGCCGTTGGCGACGGCCGCCTTGATCATCGCGTACTCGCCCGACACGTTGTAGGCGGCCACCGGCACCCCGAATCTGGTCTTGACCTGGTACACGACATCCAGATACGCGAGCGCCGGCTTCACCATGACGATGTCAGCACCCTCGTCGAGGTCGAGCGCCACCTCGCGCAACGCCTCCCGTCCGTTGGCCGGATCCATCTGGTAGCCGCGCCGGTCGCCAAAGGCCGGTGCCGATCCGGCGGCCTCACGGAAGGGACCGTAGAACCCCGAGGCGTACTTGGCGGCGTACGAGACGATGACGACATCGCTGCGGCCGGCGTCATCGAGCGCCCGTCGGATAGCGCCTACACGGCCGTCCATCATGTCGGACGGGGCCCCGACATCCGCTCCGGCCTGTGCGTAGGCGATGGCCGCATTCGCCAGGCGCGGCAAGGCTCGATCGTTGTCGACGTCGGTCCGGCCGTCGGGACCGGTGGTCAGGGGTCCGCAGTGGCCGTGATCGGTGTACTCGCACAAACACACGTCCGCCCACAGCGACAGCGACGGATACTCGCGGCGCAGGGCGGCCAGCGCGGTGGCCACCGGTCCCTGCGGGTCGGCAGCGGCGGCGCCATCGGGATCCTTCCGGTCCGGAAGACCGAACAGGATCACGCCGGAGATGCCCAGGCTCGTCAGATCGCGACACTCTTTGACGAGTTCGTCCACGCTCAGATGGAAGCACCCGGGCATGGCAGCGATAGGCCGGCGAACCCCTTCCCCAGTGCAGACAAACAGCGGCTCGATCAAGTTTGCCGGACTCAAGTGGGTTTCTCTGACGAGTCGCCGGATGGTCTCGGTGCGACGCAGACGGCGGGGACGTTGGGTCGGGTAGCTCATCATGTATCTCCCTCGAGCAGATCGACGCAATCTAATCTACATCAGGATGAGGATCGTCGGCCGGACCCTCTACCACGCGGGCAACAGAGACACGATTGCTCCGCCCAAGACGACCCACAACACATCCACGTTGAGACGTAGAGCGGCGAAGGCTGCGACGGCCAGTAGCGTCGTTCTGACGTTCCACGAGGTCGCGAGTCCGAATTGGATCGCCACCGCAGTCAACAGTCCGACAAACGACAACAACGCGCCACGCGTCGCGCCCCGGAAGGCGGCGAGACGCTGGAGCCTGTCGAAATGCGGCGCGATGAGCGCCACCATGACGAACGACGGAGAGAACACACCCACCGTCGCGACGACGGCTCCGGGAATCCCGCGATAGAGGTAGCCCACGAAGGTCGCAGTGATGACGATCGGGCCAGGCGTCACTTGTCCGAGTGCGATGCCGTCCATGAACGTCCGCACACTCATCCAGCCACGGACCTCCGCGACTTCGTGCTGCATCAACGGCACCGACGCAAAGCCGCCGCCAAACGCCAGCAGATCCACCCGGATCATCGTCACGGCCAGATCGAACAGCTGGCGATCCATCCAAAAGAGCAGTGCAACGGCGACAGCGGCGGCAAGTGCGAGCGCCAGCGTCGGGCGAAGGAAATCCTGGTGGCGGGACAGGTCACTGCGAGAGGTGCGCGGGCTATTGGGACCCGTCAGCAAGCAGGCGCCGGCGATCCCGCTGCCGGCGATGACGAGGATCGGATTCGTCCGGATCATGAGCGCCACAGCCGCAGTGAGTGCCAGCGCCGCGCCGCGCCAGTTCGTGATGGAGCTGCGGGCGAAATTGCAGGCGGCGTTCGCAATGAGGGCAACCACGATCGCCGTCAGTCCGAGGAACACGCTGATCGTGACTGGCAATGCCCGGGTGTGAAGGTACAGGGCGGTCAGTCCCAGCATCAGGCAGAACGCAGGAAAACCGAAGGCCACGTAAGCGACCAGGCCACCTGGAACACCACGCGTGCGCAACCCCACATAGGCCGCTGTCTGCATCGCGGTAGCCCCGGGAATCGTCTGACACAAGGCCACGCCGTCCTGAAAGTCGGCCTCGTCGACCCATCCGCGCCTGGCGACGGCCAGATCCTTGATATAGACCACCATAGCGGGTCCACCGAACGCCGTCGCGCCAAGGCGAAGAAAGGCCAGGAACAGGGCGGCCAACGACGGGGCCGCAGCGGCCGGCGCAGCGGGATTGGAAGGATCGCCGATGGTGTGTGCGATCCCGACCGAGCGGCTCATCACGCGGCTCCCCGGGGCGGATCGAAGCAGCGTAGCAGGGCTGCGGCCAGGCCAAGCACGGTTCGGTCAGTGGCTTCTACGGCCGGAGCAGCCCCGAGCCTGGTCAACGCCGCCGAGGTCGTCGGGCCAACGCTGGCCACGATCGTGCGGCCGGCCAACACCGAAAGCGTCCCGCCCTCCATCACCGCCGCGAGATTCACCGCACTTGATGGCGAGAGAAACGTGACAGCGTCGATGCGTCCGGCATCAAGCTGAGTCAAGAATTCGGGAAGGCCGGCAGGGCGAATCGCCTTGGTGCAATACGCTACCGGGTCGACCACGCGAGCGTGTGCGGCCACCAACGCGTCGCGTAGTTCGGGGCGCGCGATGTCGGACCGTGGCCACAGCACCGTCCGCCCCGCGATCGTGCCTCCCTCAGCCTCGATGAGGGCCAGCGCAAGACCGCCGGCACCGGCCTGGTCGGGACAGACAGCAACCGGGACACCGTGTTCGATCAGGCACGCACGGGTCAGCGGCCCGACGGCAGCGATCCGAGGCCGTTTCGCGGAAGCCCACGGCCAGCTCCTCCACTCAACGTGATCGCACACCGCGTCGACGGCCCTGACACTGGTAAAGGCCACCCAATCAAACTCGGCCAGGCGGGCCAGCTCCGCCACCAGCTGACCGGGATCGGGCGCTGCTTCATGCGCCACCACCGGCAGGGACCACACACGAAGACCCGCCGCTTCGAGCGAGGATCCTAGCCGTCTGCCGGCTCCATCGGTTTCGGTGATGACGACGTGCCTCGCCGGTGAGGGGTTCACGAGCGAACCTGGTATGGCACCTCGCCGGTTGCCAGCGTCGCGGCGCGTACCCGTTCCAGAATCGTGGCGTCGCCCGATTCCACCAGTCGCTCGGCGAGCCGCCTGCCCATGTCAGTGGCCTCGGTGTCAGTTCGCACGGCCGACATCTCGGCGCCGCGCACCAGTCGTTCCCCCTGCAGGTCGGACAGGACCCACGTCAGGGTCAGCGTGTCGCCGCGCCACGAGCCGAGCGCGCCGATCGGAACCTGGCACCCGCCGTCAAGACCGGACAGGAATGCCCGTTCGGCCGACGTGGCCAGGCGCGTTGGCCGATGGTCGAGTGGTTCGAGCAGTGCCCGCACGCCGGCGTCGGCCGCTCGCGTCTCGACGGCAAGCGCTCCCTGGCCCACCGCCGGAACGATGACGTCTGGTTCGATGACGTCGGCGATTCGAGCCTCCAGTCCAAGTCTGACGAGTCCGGCCCGGGCCAGCACGAGGGCATCGAAGTCGCCGCGATCGAGCTTGGCCAGACGGGTCGTCACGTTGCCGCGCACATCGAGCACGCGCAGATGCCGATTATAGGCCAACAGCTGCGAACGGCGCCGCGGCGACGAGGTGCCGATCCGGGTTCCCGCCAGCAGGCCGCGTAACTTGGTTCCCGGTGCGGCCACCAGCACGTCGCGTGGATCACCGCGTTCGAGCACCGCCGCGAGCGCCAATCCGTCGGGAAACCCTGTCGGCAGGTCCTTCAGGCTGTGCACCGCGAGGTCGATGGAACCGATGGCCAGCGCCTCTTCGAGTTCCCTGGTGAACAGTCCCTTCCCGCCGATCTGGGCCAGGGGCGAACCGAGCACCTGGTCTCCCCTCGTCTGGATGATCTGCTGCTCGACGGTAACGGCCGGGTGATGCTGACGGATGAGGCGTGCGACTTCAGCGGCCTGCCACAGCGCCAGCTCGCCACCCCGCGTCCCGATGCGGACAACGGTACGCCTGTCAGGCTGCGCCACCGTTGACCTCCGTCTTGTCCACGCGTGGCTCCAGGGCGAAGAGTTCGCGCACCAGTTCCAGCCGAACCGACTCGACTGATGGCGACAGATCGCCGGACGTCAATCTGGTGATTGGCGGGCGGAGCAGCCGGCTGACCAGTGTCTTGGTCATCCGGTCGATCAACGCCTCCTCCTCTGGATGGAAGTGGCTGAGACTGCGGCGCACCTCTTCGGCACGAACACGCTCGAACCGTTCGGCCAGTTCGCGCACGACCGCCGACGCGCCGAGGTTGCGCGTCCACGCCATGAGTTTCCGGCACTCGTCCTCCACGATGGCCTCGACGCGAGGCACCTCTCGGAGCCGGTGCGAGAGGCTCCGGTCCACCAGCGTTTGAACCGCATCGATGGGGTACAGGAACACCTGCTCGATGGTGCCGGCCGCTGGTTCCACGTCGCGGGGTACCGCGATGTCGACCAGCACCAGACGCCGCTCGGGGCGCGTGGCCATGGCGCTGCGGACCATCTCGCACGTCACGACGAACCCGAGCGCGCGGGTGGCCGACACGACGACGTCGGCCGACGGCAGGATGGACCCGATCGCGTCAAACGGTACGGCCTCGCCCTCGAACGCCTCGGCCACGGCAATGGCGCGATCGAACGTCCGGTTGGCGACCCACAGGCGAGATGGGCGGCGGTCTGCGAAGTGGCGCGCCGCGAGACGGCAGGTGTCGCCGGCTCCGATCAGCAGCACGGATCGTTGGTGCAGGTCACCGAGCACGCGCTCCGCCAGACTGACGGTGGCCAGCGCCACCGACACCGCTCCCATCCCAATGTCCGTTTCGGCGCGCGCCCGCTTGCCGGTGTGCAGGGCCGCGGACCACAACCGGTACATCAGCGGGCCCAGCGTCTCGGCCTCCCGTGCCCGGCTCTGCGCCTCCCTGACCTGGCCCAGAACCTGGTGCTCACCGAGGATCATCGAGTCCAGACCGGCGGCCACGCGCAGCAGATGCCGGCACGCTTCCTCGCCGGTCCGCAGGTACGCGTGGGCGTCCACCAGTGACTCTCGGTCACCTGCGATGCGGCTGAACAGCCGTCGCATCGCGGCTTCGGCAGCCGGCGGGTCCGGGGTGGCGACATACAATTCCGTGCGATTGCACGTGGCGAGAATCGCCGCTTCGCCGATGGCCGCATCGCTTCGGATCTCGCGCAACGTCGCCTGCACGGCGGCTCGATCCATCGCCAACGCCTCCCGCAACTCAAGCGGCGCGGTGTGATGGTTGATGCCGAACAACTGGACGTGCATATCGACCTCACTTCACGAGGAACGCGAGATGCCGGCGCGAGCTCGCCTGACGGTTCGCGTCAGAACCACAACTGCATCAGGCCGAGAAGCAGGTGCTGCGGCCTTCATCCCAGAGGCCCGGTACCAGTTGGCCGCCAGGCACCACGTAAGCACCAGCGCGGGTACGATCAGCCGTCAACCTTGCACCCTCATGGTCGGTCCCGTCAGTGCCACTCCCACTCAATGAAACCCGGCTTGACCTCCGTCATCGCATTCACGATGAGTTCGACCAACCCGCCGTACAGAATCTTGTTCTGCTCCCAGAGGCCGTAGTACGCCAGCATGTCCCGGAACTGCCCCTTGCAATTGCTGCAGGGCGCACACAGGTACTTCGGAATTGACGGGTCGAGGCAGTCGCCGAAGGCGTTGAGGACTTGCTCCAGCTTCTTGCGGCCGGAGACGTGGAAACGCCAGTCTGGAAAGTTGTGGCCGCTCATGATCGCGAAGCCGCTGCCGCCACCGCAGCAGTAGTTGTCGACGCCGTGCGGCTCCATTTCCCGGAACTGCGGGCAGATGGCCCTCACCACCTCGCGCTGCGGCTCCACGACACCCATCAACCGGACCAGGTTGCACGGGTCGTGCAACGTCACCGGGAAATCGTTGCGGGCCGGGTCGAGCTTCAGGCGGCCGCTCATCACGATGTCCCGCAGTAGCGTCATGGAACTCTCGCGCGGGATGTTGAGGTCGCCGGTCAAGACGCGGTCGGCAATGACCGAGAGCGCCTTGTGGGCGTGGCCACACTCGCCGAGCACAATCTTCCCGACCTTCAGCTTCTTCGCCGCCTCCGCGTGCTTCACCGCCACCCGCGCAAACTGCGCATCGTCGTACCACAGACCGTAGTTGACCGAGTCGTAGCCGGCAATGTCGGAGGACAAGGTCCACGAGATGCCTGCCGCGTTCAGAATCAGCGCAAAGGCGCCGGGGTTCTCGGGCCACGCCAGGATCTCGCCAGCGTTGTGGATGAGGAGCACGTCGGCGCCCTCCACATCCCACGGTGTCTGGACGGTGATGCCGGTCCGCTCGGAGGTCTCCTCGTCGATAAACTGGATGTTATCTTTCACGACCTCGGCCGACATGCCGGTCGACGAGCCGACTTTCAGCTGCGGCATGGAGCCGGTGTCGTGGAGCTCCTTGGCCGCGATCCCCATCTCCTGGCTGAACACCTTGCGCAGTTCGTGCGCAACCAGACCATTGTCGGCACCGATCGGACAGGTCTGCGCGCAGCGCCGGCAGAGGTTACAGCGGTAGGCGAGTTCGATGAGACGCGCCACCAGCGGCCAGTTCACCTCGATGTCGCCATGCTGCCAGGCGGAAATCATGCCGCCATGCTTGACGTACTTGAAGTACAGCCGGCGCATAATCTCGGACCGGTACGTGGGACGGTAGAGTTCGTTGCGGCCACTGGCTTCGAAGATGTGGCACGCCTCGGCGCAGGTCTGACATTTCGCGCAGTGCTCCATGCTGAGCACGAGCGGCTGCAGAAACGTCCAGTTGTTCTCTCGAGTAAAGAGCTTGTCGAGGCCCGTGAGGAACTTCCGGACCAGCGCGTCTTCCTCGGCCTTCGTGGCCGGTTTCGGCACGCTAACGGCGCAGGTGTCGTCGAGGAGGCACTCGTAGCGGTTCTTCGCCTGATCGGTCAGCGGGATCCAGGCACGTTCCCGTGCCGAATCATCGAGCGGAGCTGGCAGGGGCATCAGGTCCTGATTCTCGACGTGCGAGAGCGGCCTGCCGTCGCGACGCGACATGTCGGAGAGGTCGATCCTGTCCTTGTCCTTCATCGCTTGGCCCCTGTGGTGGGGTTGGTGGTGACCACTTCGGCCCATGTCCGCACACCGTCGGCGGTGACGTGCGGCGCCGCCCACGTGGGCCGGTAGGTCAGGTACTCGGCCAGTGTCCGCTCAATGGTTCCGCCGCGCCGGTTCGCCGCATCGTCCCATCGCACGGCGTGATACGTGAAGTACTTGCCGACGAAGTGCGACATGTGGGTAAACGGGATGTAGGCGGCCAGCAGCGCCGACAACGCCAGGCCAGTCCCGAGCAACCCGGGCACGCGGATGGCCGTGTCCCAGACGAGGAGGCCGGCCACGATGGAGGCGATGTCAGGCCCGCCGGCGGGACGCAGAACGAGGCCGGCCGAGACCAGCCCCAGCGCCACCAGGAATAGTGTCAGATTGAAGATGTCGCCTGGCGTCGTGTACGGCCGCAGGTCTGGGTCGGTCAGCCGGCGGTGCAACAGGCCGCCGGCTCCAATCAGGGTGAGGGCGAGGCCCACTACGCCGGTGAGTCGGTACAGGACACGGACTGCGCCCACAATGGTGCCTCCGACGGCGCCTGCCACCAGGGCCGGCGCGAACAGGGACGCCACCGCCGTGGCAACCACGAGCACGGCGGTGGCGATCAGCAGATAGAGCCCAAGGTGAAACGGGTAGGAACGCCACCACAACCGGAGGTTGAACTCCCGCAGCGCCTTGAGGAAGAGGATCTCGGAGAACATGGCTGTCAGCTCTCCGCGCAGGTTGCAGTGCGGCTCCCGCGTCCACCAGTTCGATTCCTCGAAGTACGAACCACCATGCGCCGCGCGATCGGGGGCCTCGTGGGGAACCGGGTACAGCTCCCAGCGGAGGTGCAGTGGGGCCCGCGCGTAGCCGACCGCGCGGACCACCGTGGCTGCCACACACACCACCGCCGACATCGAGAGAATCGCGTACAAGACCGTCGTCATGGCCGCTCCGCCGTTACTGCTTCTTGACGTCGCCGGTGGCTGCCCCGTGCAGCTTCACCTCGACCTTTTCCTCGAGGTTGTTGTAGTACTCGTTCAACACCGCGATGACCTCGGGTTTCGAGAACTCAGCCGGCACCGGTTTGCCCTCGCTCATCAGTTTGCGGAGCAGGGTTCCCGACAGCAGCAGGCGCGCGCCGCCTTTGTACTGGCCGTTCTCGTCGATCACGGCTTTGCTCTCGTGCGGGCAGGTCTTCATCGAGGCCATCGAGCCGCACTCGTAGCAATAGAAGGTCCAGTCCATGTTGAGGGGCCGCAACACGAGCGCGTCCGGCGGGATCTCGTTGAAGATCTTCTGCGCATCAAACGGCCCGTAGTAGTCGCCGACGCCTGCGTGATCGCGCCCGACAATCAGGTGGGAGCAGCCGAAGTTCTGGCGGAACACGGCGTGCAGCAACGCTTCTCTGGGCCCGGCGTACCGCATTTCCATCGGGTATCCACCCTGGATGACGCGTTCCTTCCGGAAGTACTTGTTCACCAGGGCGTCGATGGCCCTCACGCGCACGTCGGCCGGGATGTCGCCCGGCTTCAGCTTGCCAATGAGCTGATGGATGTAGACGCCGTCACACACCTCGATGGCGACCCATGCGAGATACGCGTGCGACCCGTGCATCGGGTTCCGGAGCTGCAGCGCGGCGACCGTATTCCACCCGCGCTCCTCGAACATCTTGCGCGCCTCGGCCGGCCGCTGGTAGATGCCTTCGAACATCGTCGGGAAGAAGGACTCGGACACGACCTTGACGGGTCCGGCCAGGTTCACGTCCGATTGCTCCATCACCTTCTGCACGCCCGGATGGGCGGTGTCGTTGGTGTGGAAGATCTCCTTACACTCGTGGGCTTTGTCGATCCGGTACTTCTCCTGGACCCTCATCGTACCCATGAGTTCGTCGGTTTCGACATCCCAGAGGGCGACCTCTTCGCCGAGGTTGATGGATCCGGCCAGGCCAGGATCGGCCGACAGCGTGATCGGGATGGGCCAGAACAAGCCGTTGCGGCTGGGCAGGCGGTAGGCATCGCAGCATCCCTGCCAGTCGGCCTTTCCCATGAATCCGTCGAGCGGAGTGAAGGCCCCGATGCCCATCATGATGAGGTCGCCGGTCTCGCGCGACGTCATCGGAATCTTCTTGAGCGTCTGCGCCTTCTTGACTTCGTCTGCGCGGGCTTGGCCTTCGAGCAGCAGCGGTTTCAGTTCCGGACTGCCATGCGGTGGTACCAGCTTACTCATGAATGCACCTCGTCTTGGTGGGCCGCCACCCCGTCGACCTGCGATGGCAGGTGGACGGCGGCAGTCCTGCTCGTGTTCACGTTCCAGCATCCGGGTCGAGCAGTCCGGACGCACTAGAGACGGTTTCAAACCTGCGTAGGCGGCTCATTCGTCGGCCGCGAGAACGGGTATTGAAACCGGCTGCAGTCATTGCCCTCTATCCTCACACTAGAGCCCCAACGTTGTGTGCCGGGCTCGCCCATTGCGAGCAGGCGCGCGCCGCGCCGAGCAGAGCCGGCGCCCACTCGGGCGTCGCCGCCGCGTGCAGATGGGTATAGGCAGCCCAGACGTTGTGCACGACGATCGCGTCGCGCCCGCCTACGCAGCCCGTGCCCCGCCGGACGCTGCACGCCGTTGGCGGAGGCTCGTTGGCCGACACGAGGCGCGAATAGTGGAACTCGTGTCCCCGCAGGAGCAGCCCCGTTGGAAAGAACGGGTTCGGGGTCTCGACCATCAGCTCCGCGTAGCCATGTCCCTGCGGCGCCGCACACAGCTCGACCTCGCACGGCAGCACCCCGGCCATCGGACTGACGGTGTCGCCTTGGCGTAGCGCCCTGGCGAGCAGAATCAGGCCGCCGCACTCCGCGTAAATCGGCATGCCCGCCTGCGCGTGCTGTCGCAGGTCGTCAAGAAACGCGCGATTGGCCGCAATGGCCGAGGCATGCGTTTCGGGAAACCCGCCACCGATGTAGAGCGCGTGCAAGCCGGCAGGCAGTGCACGCGCCGTCAGGCTCGAGATCGGCACGAGCGTGGCGCCCGCCGATTCGAGGCACTCCAGGTTCTCGGGGTAATAGAACGTGAACGCCGAATCGTGCAGATAGCCAATCCGAAGACCGCCGCCCTGACCCGGATGAACCGCGTGTTCCGGCGCCCAACCGACGCGGGGGGCGTGCCGGGCCAGATCGAAGATGGCGGGCATGTCCAGCCGCGATCCGACCTGTTCCACCAGCCGGGGCCCGAGTTCGGCCAGGTCCGGATGCTCTGGAGGGGGAACCAGGCCCAGATGGCGGCTGTGGAGGAGGGCATCGCCTGGCAGCCGCGGTACCACGCCAACCACCGGCACGTGACATCGGGATTCGATGGCCTCGCGGATGATCCGTTCGTGCCTGGATCCGTGTACCTGATTCAGCACCACCCCCGCGATGCGCACGTCCGGATCGAACGCCTGGCATCCGAGCACGCTGGCGGCAATCGTTCGCGTCACCTTCGTCGCGTTCACCACAAGCAGAACCGGCGCGTCCAGTGCCTTCGCGAGTTCGGCGGTGGTGTGGCTGCCGTCCGCATCGGCACCGTCGTAGAGCCCCCGGTTGCCCTCGATGACCACCAGGCCGGCGCCCGCCGAGTGCCGGGCAAAGGTCTGGCGGACGCGCGCGACACCCATCAGAAAGGTATCGAGGTTGCGGGCCGGCCGCCCCGCAGCCCAGGTGAGCCAGGCCGCGTCGATGTAGTCGGGGCCCTTCTTGAACGCGCGGGTATCCAGGCCGAGCGCGCGCGCCGTCTGCAGCAGCGCCAGCGACACCAGCGTTTTGCCCGAGTCTCCGCCCAGGCCGGCCACAACCAGGCGCGGCGGTGACGACACGAATCCCGGCCGACCGATCGTCATGAGGCCGCCACCTCCTCACGCACCGACAGGGTGATCTTGTAGAACACGGTCACCATCAGAAAGCCCAACGCCCAGATCCCCAGCACGATCAGCACCTCGGGCAGGCTTGGCACGTACCGCGTGACCGCTCCGACTGGAGAAGGCACGAAGCCGCCCACAATCAGCCCGAGCCCCTTGTCGATCCAGAGCGAGGCAAATACCATCGCGCACGTCGCGGCCAGCACGGGCTCGCGCCGGCGCATCGACGGCACGAGCAGCAGGACGAGCGACACGACGGCCAGCACCGACGAGGTCCACATCCAGGGGGCGAGCGAGGCCTGGCCGTGGAGCCCCAGGAACAGGTACTCGAAATGCTCGACATGCTCAGGAATCCCGCTGTAGAGCGCGGTGAACAGCTCGAGCAGGATGAAAAACACATTCAACAACATGGCGTAGGTGACAATCACCGCCAGCTTCTGGACCGGGGCGCGGCCGGCGTCAAATCGAGTCAGCCGCCGCATCACCAGACAGAGCAGGATGAGCAGCGCCGGGCCCGCCGCAAACGCCGAGGCGAGGAACCGTGGCGCCAGGATCGCGGTCAACCAGAACGACCGCCCCGGCAGGCCGTTGTACAGAAACGCCGTGACGGTGTGGATGCTGACGGCCCAGGGGATCGACAGGACGATCACAGGCCGGATCCACCGCGGCGGGGCCATGCGCTTGCGTTCGGCGCTGAGCGTGACGAGCGCGATGACGGCATTCAGCATCAGGTAGCCGCCAAGCGACATCATGTCCCAGAACATCATCGAGCTGGGCGTCGGGTACAACATCACGTTGAGCACCCGCATCGGTTGGCCCATGTCCACGAAGATGAACAGCATGCACATCGTCACCGCCGCGATCGCCAGGAACTCGCCGAGAATCGTGATCCGGCCGAACGCCTTGAAGTCGTGGAGGTAGTACGGCAGCACCACCATCACCGCCGACGCCGCCACGCCAACCATGAAGGTAAACTGTGCGATGTACAGGCCCCAGCTCACATCCCGGCTCAGGCCGGTAATGGCCAGTCCCACGTTCAACTGGCGCAGGTACGCCAGCAACGCCGCGCCCATCACCGTCAGCAGGCACAGCACCCACACCCAGTAGCGCCGTCCGCCGACCACCGCCTTCTCGAACATGAACATGGCCGTCCCTCAGACGATGTAGTAGATCGCGGGCCGGGTGCCCAACTCGGCCTTCCGTCGGATCGTGAAGCGGGAACGGAGCAGCAACCGAACCTCTGAATCGGGGTCGACCAGATTGCCGAAGACCAGGGCCTTGGCCGGACAGGCCTCCACGCACGCCGGCCGTTCGCCTTTGGCCAGCCGCTCTTCGCACAACGTGCACTTCTCCACCACGCCTTTGGTCCGGGTCGGGAACTCGGGATTGACTCGGGCGATCGACGGCCTCGGATCGCTCCAATTGAAGCTGCGCGAACCATAGGGGCAGGCGGCCACGCAGTAGCGGCACCCGATGCAGCGGTGCCAGTCCATCATCACGATGCCGTCATGCCGCTTCCAGGTGGCCTGTGTCGGACAGACCCGCACGCACGGCGGGTTGTCGCAGTGGTTGCAGAGGACCATCACCGGCTTGTCGTGCAGCGCGTCGGGAGGGTAGTCGGTCTGCAGGGAGGGTAAGGCGTCTTCGAACCGTTCCTTCCAGATCCACTTCACCTCGTGAGCCCGATCGTTGATGGCCGGCACATTGTGAGCACGGTGGCAGGCGTCCAGACACTTGGTGCAGTCACCTGCCTCCAGGCACTTGCGCGGATCGATCACCAGGGCCCATCGGGTACCCGAGTCGGCAGACGCCGGCTCCGGCTTCGGCTCTTGTGCCCGTGCGTTGAGCGCCGCCTTGCCAGCCAGCGCAAGCGCGGACAGGCCAGCCGCACCAAGGAAGCTGCGTCTGCTGATGCTCATGGCCGGCTCCTGTGCAGCGGTGCCGGGTCGACGTGGCAATCCCAGCAGTACGGCGTGACGCCCGCGTAGGTGTGGCAGCGGTCACAGAAATCGGCTTTGCTCGCGTGACACCGGAGACAGGTGCCCGTCAGGCTGATCGTGTAGGCCTTGCCGCCTGGGGAGGTCCAGGTCCGCAGGTTCTGGCGGACGACCTGGTCGCGCCAGGTCATCAGGAGATCCATGTGCGACGTCCTCATGTACTCGACCGGCATCACACAGGCTTTCTCCAGCTCTGGAAGCTTCGGTTCCGGGCCGCGCGCCGTCGTTCCGGCCGCCCTGGCGTACCAGATCGGCGTGGTGATCAGCACCAGAAAGAGGACCAGGACCAAAAGGATCACGTGACGGTCATGCATGGGCAGGCTCCTGCTTCGCGCTCGGGATCGGCTCTCCCCGCAGGTCGGTCGTCCGCTTTCGCTCGCCCTTCATGACGAGAGCGTTGCCGACGAACTCGTGGACGCCGGCCACGTCGACACCGGGTGACCAGTACTCGAGCAGCGGCGGCAACGTGGCTTTGTCGATAGCGCAGATGCAGGCCAGCACGTTGACTCCGTGCTTGTCGCGCACGTAGCGCACGGCATTGGCCCGCGGGAACCCGCCTCGCAGCCGCATCTCCAGGTTTTCGTCGGTGCCGAGGCCAGAACCGCTGCCGCAACAGAACGTCTGCTCGCGGATCGTGTTCTCCGGCATCTCGTGAAACGTGCGGCAGGTGTTCCGAATGATGTATCTTGGTTCCTCCAAGAGCCCCATCGCACGCGCCGGGTTGCACGAATCGTGGAAGGTGACGTTCCAGCGGTCGTTGCGCGAGGAATCGAGGGTGACGCGGCCGTGCCGGATCAGATCCGCGGTGAACTCGCAGATGTGCACCATCTTGGTGGAGGCCGCATGATCGAACCGCGTCCGCGTGATGGGCGACACCGGCACCTCGAGGAAGTCGGCCGGCCCGTTCATCGTGTCCATGTACTGATGGAGCACCCGCCACATGTGGCCGCACTCGCCGCCGATGATCCACTTCACGCCGAGCCGCTTCGCTTCGGCGTAGACCTTGGCGTTCAACCGCTTGATCATCTCGTGCGACGTGAACAAGCCGAAATTGCCGCCCTCAGAAGCGAACGCGCTCAACGTGTAGTCGAGCCCGATCTCATGGAAGAGCATCAGGTAGCCGAGCAGCGTGTAGTAGTGCGGCGTGGCGAAGTAGTCGGCCGAAGGGATCACGAAGAGGACTTCGGCGCCCTTCCGGTTAATGGGGGCCTCGACGCGGATCCCGGTGATCTCCTCGAGTTCTTCGACCGCGAAATCGATGCTGTCCTTGAAGCCGTGCGGCTGGATGCCCAGGTGGTTGCCGGTCCGGAAGCAGTTGGCGGCCGGCTCGAGAATCCAGTTGATATTGCAGCCAACCAGGTTCAGCAGTTCCCGCGCGATCATCGTCACTTCGGCCGTGTCGATGCCGTACGGACAGAACACGGAACAGCGACGGCACTCGGTGCACTGGTAGAAGTAGTAGAACCACTCCTTCAACACATCCTCGGTCAGATCGCGGGCGCCGACCGCTGATCCGAACAGGCGTCCGGCAGCGGTGAAGTAGCGCCGGTAGACCGACCGGAGCAGTTCGGCCCTGAGCACGGGCATGTTCTTCGGATCGCCCGATCCGAGATAGAAATGGCATTTGTCGGCACACGCCCCGCAGCGCACGCAGATGTCCATGAACAGGCGGAACGAACGGAACCGCTCGAGCCGTTCCTTCATCCCGGCCAGAATCGTCTCTTTCCAGTCCGGCGGCAGCTTCCAGTCGTGGTCGAATGGCTGCCACTCGCGCGGGTTCGGCAGGCCGAGATAGATGAGGTTCTTCGGCGCCGCGCTGTAGCAGAACGTCCCCTTCCGGAAGTCCACGTGGGGATCGAGCCAGCTCTTCCCCTTCGGCCGGTAGTCGACCTGGGTCAGCTGCTCTGGACGGGGCGTCTGGTCAGCCATGAGGCTATGCCCTCTCGACGGGAAGTCCGGCGGCTTTCATCTTGTCGCGGAACTCGTCTTCCCATTCTTCGTAGGTGTGGACCTTGACGGGGTAGTTCCACGGGTTCACGTGCCGGCGCATCCGGTTGGTATTGGCCAGGTTCCGGGTGGGGCTCAGGAAGACGCCCGGCATGTGCATCAGCTTGCTGAACGGAAAGTAGGCCAGCAGTACGCTCAACAGGAACAGGTGCACGAAGAAGAACGGGCTGACATTGGCTGGCATCACCGGTGCGAAGGTCACCAGCCCGAGCGTCATCTGTTTGATCGCCACGATGTCGGGGCGCACGAAGTACCGCATGATCACGCCGGTCCCAGCCAGCCCTGCCAGCAGATACAGCGCGAAATAGTCCTGGAAGAGCGAGATGTACCGAATCTGCGCGTCGTTGAAGCGACGCCACAGCAGGTAGCCGAGTGCCGCCAGCAGCACGACGTCAGTCGCGTAGGCCACAGGGGCGCCAACCTGGAAGAAGCCGTCCACCGCGGCGATGGCGCCGACCACCGCAGGCGCCGGCTCCAGGAAAAACCGCAGATGCCGGAGCACCACCACCAGGAACGACCAGTGAAAGGCCATGGCAGCCAGCCACAGCCACTTCTGTTCCCCGTACACCAGTCGCGCCGCCACCGGTGCTCCGTCGGGCGCATTGGCCGTGGACCCATGTCCCTGCTGGACTGGCTCCGTTGTCATGGCGCCGCGTGTGTTGCGGAACAGTGAACGGAACAACAAGACCTCGAGCGCCATGCGAACGACCACGCCGGTCCGCGTCCACGGACTCTCGATCCAGCTGGCCTTGATCCAGGGCAACGACCGTTGCTGTCCGCAGGTCGTCGGGATTCTGAACGGCACGGGTGTGCGAGCCCAGCGGGCGACGTGAGCCACCAGGCCCCCGAGGAAGATCACGACGGCCAGCGCGGGCACGACCATGCCGAAGATCGGCTTCAGAAGCGTCACGGCTGCGCCTGCCCACGCGATCCCCGCCAGGACCAGGACGACGACGAGCGACCAGAACGCCTTCATGGAATTTCGCCTCGGAACTCCGGGGGACGCTGTCCGCCCTCGACGGCGGCCCGTGCCACCGCCCGTGCGTGCGCGTGTTCGAGCACGTAGACGCGGCGTCGCGCCGCGCGCGCGGCGATCGCGCGCAACTCAAGGCGGCACTGTTCGAAGAGGTCG
>CAYHRK010000014.1:11547-30974 GCA_964358795.1 uncultured Vicinamibacterales bacterium | reverse complement strand
CCGTTCAAATATAGGCCATATTCTCGCGTCTCCCGCCTTGCCAGCCGGGCGCATCCCCGGTCTCGGTGCGACGACGCACTTGCACCACGGGCTGCTAGCCAGTCGTGGGAACCGCCACGACAGTAGAGACGGTTTCACAACCTGCGTGTGCGGCCCATGTCTGGCCGCGAGCACGGGTTGTGAAACCGGCTGTCGTGTCTTCACTCGATTCACGATATCACCGCTGTCCCTGCGATCCGAGTCTCGAGGGCCGCCTCGCGCAGTGTCGCCAGGGCCCGCCTCGGCACGCAGGCCTCAATGATGGACCTGCTGCCCCGAGTTTCGTGTGTCAGCACCTTCGCATGCCGGTACACCCATGCGATGCCACGCTGGCCCCGATCGCTGCGCGCGTCGAATTTCAGCGTGACCACGGCCGTATCGAGGCCCAGCGCCGCGCCCAGCGCCTCGATCACGGCTTCTCGCCCCTGCCCCATCAAGGCCGATACCACCACGCTCTGTGGTGACAGGTGGACGAGGTGTTCACGTTCACCGGGTTCGAGCATGTCCGCCTTGTTGTAAACGTCGATGCGCGGCAGATCGGCCGCGCCCACTTCTTCGAGCACGGCGCACACGGCCGCCATTCGGCGGTCGCGATCGGGGGCGGCCGCATCGATCACGTGAAGCAACAGGTCCGCCGCGCGCACTTCTTCGAGTGTGGATCGGAACGCCGCGACCAGCGTATGGGGCAGGCGATCGATAAAGCCGACGGTATCCGACACCAGCAGCTCTCGCCGGTCGGGTAGCCGAACCCGGCGAACCAGCGGATCCAACGTCACAAAGAGCGCGTTGGACGCCTCGGCGTCTCCGCCGGTCAACAAGTTGAAGAGCGTGGTCTTTCCCGCGTTCGTGTAGCCGACCAGCGCCACGATGGGCACCGCCGACTTGTGTCGCCGATCGTGCAAGCGGGCCCGCCGCTGCCGGATCTCCTCGATACTGGCCGCGATGGTCGCGATACGGTGCCGGATGCGGCGGCGATCCGATTCCAGTTTCGTCTCGCCCGGACCCCTGGTGCCGATTCCGCCGCCGAGTCTCGACATCTCGATGCCCGCTCCGACCAACCGGGGAAGCAGGTATCTCAACTGCGCCAACTCAACCTGCGACTTGCCTTCACGCGTACGGGCCCGCTTCGCGAAAATGTCCAGGATCAACTGCGTGCGATCGATCACCCTCCGCCCGATGCCCGCCTCCAGCTGTCGTAGCTGCGTCGGACTGAGCTCATGATCGAACACGACGAGCTCCACATCGATCTCGTCGCAGGCACGGGCCAGTTGCTCCACTTTGCCGGCGCCGATGAACGTGGCCGGATCGGGCCTGGGCCGCTCCTGGGTCGAGCGCAAGACGACGATGCCACCGGCGGCAAAGACCAGTCCGGCCAGCTCGTCGAGCGACGCGGCTGACTGGAGGCGGTTGGCCTTGCCGGTGACCAGCCCCACAATGGCGGTGCGTTCGCGGGGCAATCGGACGTCAGAACCCATCGAGGAAGATTACCGCAGGCATTCTAACACGCGCTCCCACGACACGGCCCCAGCCCGGATTAGTACGGGCCGCTGCCCCGTTACGTCGACAATCGTGGACGGCTGTCCGCCTTCGGTGGCGCCGCCATCAAGGAGCAGGGCAATCGACTGGCCGAAGTCCTGCTCGACGCCGTCGGCCGTGGTCGGGGCCTGCTTGCCGGTGCGATTGGCGCTGGTGGATGTCAGAGGTGCCCCGAAAACCCGGGAGAACTCTCGCGCAACCCGGTGGGCCGGCACACGCACGGCCACCGTCGCGCGGCCCTGATGAACCGCGAACGACAGGCCCCTCCACACGGGAATCACCAGGGTAAGGGGACCAGGCCAGAAGTGATCTGCCAGCCTGGCGGTCATGTCCGACAGGGAACCAGCCACGGCTTCCAGCTGATCCCGATCGGCCGCAATCAGTGGGATCGACTGGTCGACCGCCCGCCCTTTGATACGGTAGAGTTGCTCAACGGCTTGCTGGTTTGACGGATTGGCCGCCAGCCCATAAAACGTGTCGGTTGGATATGCAACGATACCCCCCTGATGCAGCACGTCGGCAGCCCGGCCGAGGCTGGCCGCGTCGGGGTGAACTGAATCAAGACGCACGCACAGCATGAAGCCCACTCACTCCTACTCTCCATTTTATCTCCCGCGGATGCCGGGTGGCACGACCGCAATCTCGTTGGCGATCATCCTGTGTGGATTCGCAACGACATCGGTAGACGCCGCCATTCCAGACCCGGCGGGACTCGAGCATGCCGCTGAACGCCTTGGCCGCACGCTGCCGATCTGGAGCGGCGTGCCGTTTGCGGGCATCCTGCTGTCGATCGCGTTGTTTCCGCTCCTGGCGCCGCACTTCTGGCATCGCCACTTCCAGAAGGTGGCGATCGCCTGGGCGTTGGTGTTCTTTGCGCCCTTCCTGGTCCAGTACGGCCAGATTGCCACCTTCAAGCTGGTCGAGGTGCTCCTGATCGACTATGTGCCATTCCTGATCCTGCTCTGGGGACTCTACACGGTGTCGGGCGGCATTCTGATTCGAGCGACGCTGGTGGCGACCCCTGCACTGAACGTCGCGATGCTCGGCGTCGGCACCGTGCTGGCCTCATTCATGGGTACGACGGGGGCGTCCATGCTCCTGATTCGTCCGCTGCTACGGGCCAATGCCTGGCGGCATCACAAGGCGCACGTGTTCGTCTTTCTGATTTTTCTCGTCGCAAATGTCGGCGGCCTGCTGACGCCGCTGGGCGACCCACCCCTCTTTCTGGGATTCCTTCACGGAGTCCCGTTCTTCTGGACGCTTCGCCTTCTGCCCCAGTTCGCGGTCGCCGTGCTGCTGGTGCTGTTGGTGTTCCTTGCCGTCGACACGTGGCAGATGCGGCGTGAGATCGCCGAGCGCCCTTGGCATGAAGCTCCCCACAAACGCACCGCGTTCCACCTGGAAGGCACACACAACTTCTGGCTCTTGGCCGCCATCCTCGGCGCGGTGCTCCTGTCGGGTCTCTGGCAGACGGGCGGCGCGCGGTGGTTCGGGATTCCCTTCGAATACCGGAACCTGGTCCGCGACCTGCTGATTGTGGTGGCGGGGCTGGTGTCGATCGTCTCGACACCCAGACGCGTGCGTCACGATAACGGGTTTACGTGGGACGCCATGAAAGAGGTGGGCTATCTGTTCTTCGGGATCTTCGTCACCATCATCCCGGTCTTGATGATGCTGCGAGCCGGAACGGAAGGGTCGATGGCGTGGCTGGCGTCCGGTGTCAGCCAGCCTTGGCAGTACTTCTGGGTGACCGGCGCGCTCTCGAGCTTCCTGGACAACGCGCCGACCTACGTCACGTTCTTTGCGCTGGCGCTGGGCCAACTCGGCATTCGGCCCGAGGAGGTTGGCGCGGTCCTGAGCGGCTCCGTCGCACACCCGAACGCCGCCCGCTTTGCCCTCTACCTGACGGGCATCTCGGCCGGCGCCGTATTCATGGGAGCCAACACCTACATCGGCAACGCGCCCAACTTCATGGTGCTGTCGATCGCCAAGGAACACGGCGTGAAAATGCCGAGTTTCTTTGGGTACATGGCCTGGTCGGTCCTGGTCCTCATCCCGACCTTCATCGTGCTGACGTGCTTGTTTTACTAGACCGCATCAGCGGCGGGCGCCTGCGCGGGCGGGAATCGGTCTACGTCGTCTGCCTGCATCCAACGCCTGATGACGGCCGCCACGACGACCAGCAGCACGAGATCCAGGCCGAAGACGGCCAGCAGACTGCCGCGGCTGAGCAACCCGCTGACGACCGGACTGAGGGCCAGTCCTGCCAGTGAGGCTCCGTTCAGCAGGCCGAAGCCGGTGCCGTGATGCCCGGCCGGAATGCGCCGCCCGCCCGCGGTATACGCGGTCGTAGTGGCAATGCCCACCGCCATGCCGAACAGACCGAGAGTGGTCGCCAACGCCCCTGCCCGTGAGACGCCTAGAAACAGCGCCAACGCGACGCCGGCTGAAAGCGACGAGCCCGCGATCACGGTGACGGCGGCACGTCTCCTCAGCAGCCTCTCGCAGACCTGGTTGCCGAGGGCCGCTCCCACGGCTGTCGCAGAAAGCAGGAGGCCAGACACAAGGGCCACGCGTTCGGGTGCGAACCCCAACTGCTGCACGTAGAGCGGAAGGATGGGGCCGAAGCTGCGATCGACAAAGGTGAGACCGAAGATGGCGGCCATCGGGAGCAGGAATCCCCTCGCTCGCAGAAGTGCGGCGGCGCCGGGCTGGCCCGATTCGGCGCTGGCGGCGAGCTCCTGCCGGACAGGAGGATCGCGGTAGAACACGAACACCACGACAAACGCGATGGCGTAGAACGCGGCGGTGACGACGAACGCCTGGCGAAGACCCACCATGCCGGCGACCACGCCTCCAATGACCGGACCGACCGCAAGTCCGATCCGTTGCGAGGTCTGCACCAGGCCAATGGCTGACGCCATGCGCTCGGGGGGGGCCGACTCGGCCGCCATGGCGATGGTCAGTCCGCCATAGCCGGCAAACAGGCCTTGCAGCGCTCGAAGCGCGAAAATGTGCCATGGACGGGTCACATAGGCCGTCGCCAGCATGATGGCGACAAAGCTGATGAGCGATCGTTCCACCATCAACTTCCGTCCAAATCGATCGGCGATGCGACCCCAGAACGGCGAGAGCACGGCCGTGACGGCGGGCGTCACGCCAAGGCTCAGCCCTGACCACATGGCGATCTCGCCGACGTCGCGCACGCCAAGCTGTGAGATGTAGAGGGGAAGAAAGGGCATCACCAGCGTGAAGCCCGTGAAACCCATGAAGGCGGCTGCGGTGACCGCGATCTGGTTCCGCCGCCACGAGACGTCGGCAGTCATCGCCTGTTAGAAGCGAATCCTCACGTTTTCGACCGGGTTCACGTGAATGCTATCGATGAAGCGAATCTGGTACGGCTGCGTCTGCATCACGACGGAGCTGGTCCGTACACCATCACCGAAGAACCGGACGCCTTTCAGCAACGAGCCATCGGTCACCCCGGTCGCCGCAAAGATCACCCACTCGCCCGGTGCCAGGTCCTTCGACCGGTACACGCGCTTCGGATCGGTGATGCCCATCGCGCGGCACCGCTCTTCATCCTCGGGCGTCCTGATCACCAGACGGGCGAAGATCTCCCCGTTCAGACAGCGCATGGCCGCCGCGGTCAGCACACCTTCGGGAGCCCCGCCGATGCCCATCACGGCGTGTACCGACGTACCCGCGACCGCTGCCGCGATGCCAGCCGACAGGTCCCCATCGCCGATCAGACGGATCCGTGCACCAGTCGCGCGGATGTCCTTCATCAGTTGCTCGTGCCGCGGACGATCGAGCACGATCACCACCAGATCTTCGATGTGGCGATTCAGACACCGCGCAATGGCCGCCAGATTCTCGGCGACGGGCCGATCCAGGTCCACCGCATGCTTGGAGCTGGGACCGACGACCAGCTTTTCCATATAGAGGTCCGGGGCATGGAGCAAGCCGCCACGCGGGGCCGCGGCCAGCACGGTCATCGCATTCGGCGTGCCGAGGGCACACAGGTTGGTCCCCTCGAGGGGATCCACGGCAATGTCCACTTCAGGAAACAGCGCGTTGATCTGACGTCCCCCTGGCGTGCGGGCCTGCGCCAATCCGAGCTTCTCGCCGATGTAGAGCATCGGCGCCTCGTCGCGTTCGCCTTCACCAATCACGATCGTGCCGTCAATCGGCACGCCGTCCAGTTCTCGACGCATCGCCTCAACGGCGACGTGGTCGGATCGCTCGCGGTCGCCCTGTCCCATGGTGTGCGCGCTGGCAATGGCCGCCTGTTCGACCACGCGAAGGAACTCGAGCGACAAGTCGTTGGTGTTCATCGATACCTCGTGATCACGACGAAGCAGGTGCGACCGATCTACGTGCCTGGGTGCGTGCCGCCGGCAGGCGGCAACTCGCAGCGTGTGGGGCGGTCGGTGCGGTAACCCAGCAGGTAGTCAGCCTGCATCAACGCATGGACTTCCCGGGTGCCTTCATAGATGACCGCACCCTTGCAGTTCCGATAGAAGCGTCCCACGGGGTAGTCGTCCGAGTAGCCGTTGGCGCCGTGGATCTGCACCGCATTGCCGGCCGCGCGTTCCGAGGCCACGGTGGCAAACCACTTCGCCAAGCCTGTCTCGCGCGTATTCCGCTTGCCGGCATTTTTGAGCCAGCCCGACCGCATCCAGAACAGCCGAGCCGCCTGGTAGTCCGACTCCATGAAGGCGATCATTTCCTTGACGAGCTGGTGCTGGCCGATTTCCACACCGAAGGTCTTGCGTTCCTTCGCGTACTTGACGCTGGCATCGCGGCAGGCCCGGATGAGTCCAGTGGCTCCCGCCGCCACGGTGTAGCGTCCCTGGTCGAGCGCGAACATCGCAATCTTGAAACCCTCGCCAGGTTTGCCCAGCACGTTGGCGTCGGGGACCTCCACCTCGTCCATCTTGAAATACCCGGTATTGCCGGCCAGGATGCCCCATTTCTCCTTGATGGTCCCGCTCGAGAAACCCTTGAAGCCCCGCTCGATGATGAACGCCGTCAGGCCCGACGGGTCCCGCTGTCTTTTCTTGTCGAGATCGCTCCAGCCGAACACCAGGAAGTGATCCGCCACGTCGGCCAGCGAGATCCACATTTTCTCGCCGGTCAGGTAATAGCGATCACCGCGTTTGACCGCGACTGTCTGAATGCCGCGCACATCGCTGCCCGCCGAGGGCTCCGTCAATCCATACGTGGCCATCTTCTGGCCTTGGGCCTGCGGGATCAGATAGCGCTGCTTCTGGTCCTCGGTGCCCCAGGTCAACAGGCTCAGGCAGTTCAGGCCCGCGTGCACCGACATGATGACCCGCAGCGACGTGTCCACGTACTCGAGTTCCTCGCTGGCAATGCCGAGACTGACGTAGTCCATCCCGGCGCCGCCGTACTCCACCGGCACCGAAATGCCGAGCAGCCCAAGCTTCGCCATCTGGGGCAGGATGTCATGGTCGAACCGGTGCTCGCGATCGAGGTCCTTGATCCGGGGAGCGATTTCACGGGCGCCCCATTCGCGGACAGACTGCTCGAGCAGCCGGTGTTCCTCTGTGAGCAAGAAGTCCATAGAAAGTCAGCGTACCACAGGCTCCATGGGTCGAGCCACGTCACGTTTCCTGTCGCCCCCGAGGCGGCTTCCTGAACACCGTCTCCCGCTGGCGGTGTCTCAGCAGAAACGATTCCTCGACGATCAGAGGTGCAAACGCCCGTTGTACCTCTCGTCCCAGCCAGACGCGCCGGGGCCCTCGGGCAGCGGGACGCACCCGGTGTTCCAGATGCTCGTCGTCCACGATGACGTATTTTCGGTGGATGGGTTCGTCGATGCGCGCGGTCGAGAACACGGCCACCATCAGGCCACCGGGCCGCAGGAGTCTGGCGATTTCCAGAATCAGGATGGCCGATGCATCCGCAGGCAGGTAGTCGAACAGGTCCCAGCAGAGCACCCCGTTGAACATCTCGCCGCCCCAGCCGAGACGCGTGGCCAGCAATGTCCCGATCTGGCTCTCGTGCCCGTCTCGCACGAGCTGGTCGACGGCCGTGAAGACGTCCTCAATATGAACTTTGCAGGAGAGCCGTTCACCAAGGAAGGCGATGTTGGAGTCGATGACCGGCCCCAAATCCAGGATGACCGGGGCCACGACGTTTCGCAGGCCCGCCAGAAACGGGCGCAGCGCACGCGAGGGGTGCACGACACCCTCCCCGACGACGGGCGCCTTAGCGCCGCCGACGTGGGTGCTTCTCTTCAGCGCCCGGCGAACACCCGTGAACCAGCCGGTCAGCGAGTGTGGACGCTCGCCGTCCGACACGCCGAACTCCTTCCGCTACGACCCCGCGCGCGGCGACGCCAGCGCGCTGGGTACGGACATCTCGGCCGGCATGCGCACGTCGCCCGTCGGGGCTGGTGAGCCGGCCGGCCGCGCGGGTTGTCCTTTTCGCTGCATGTCGATGCTGCCGCGGAAGTGCGCACCCTCCGCGATCGCCACCCGAGGCGCAACGATGTCGCCGTCAACCGAGCCGTTGTCGCGAATGTCGACCTTCTCGGCGGCGTTGATGTTGCCCACCAGCTCGCCCAGCACCACGACGGATTTCGCGAACACCTGCGCCTTGATGCGGCCGTTGGCGCCCACCGTCAAGGTGTGTTCCCGCAACTCGATCTTGCCCTCGACATGTCCTTCGATGGTCAGGTCTTCGCTGCCGTCCAGTTCACCCTTGATCACGACCGATCGTCCAATCAGGGCCATGCTGGGTTCGGCCGGCGACTTCCCTTCCGCGGTGTTCCCTGTTTCTGGCGTCATAGGACCAGCCTCGGCGCACGGCCAGACGACGCTGGCCAGGCGCAGATACTGCGGTGGATTCAACGGGACCAAGTGTCCGGGCGGCTCGAGCCGTGGCGTCAGTATATGGAAGCCGTTCGAGGCTTGTCCAGTCTCCCCATTATTGCCCGCCGGGTTCAGGGGCCCGGTGGTATCGTGAAGATCACGTGCGCATCTATCTCGACCACAATGCGACGGCGCCCATGGAGCCGGCCGCAGCAGACGCGCTCATGCGCGCCATCACAGAGGTGATCGGCAACGCGTCAAGTGTCCACTCCTTCGGTCAGCTGGCGAAGGCCGGGCTTGACGACGCGCGTGCGGCCGTGGCGGCGTTGATCGGGGCGGAGCCGGCCGAAGTCGTGTTCACCAGCGGAGGCACCGAGTCGGACAACCTCGCCCTTCGTGGGGCCGCCGAGGAGGTGCCAGCGACCCGACGCCGCCACGTCATTGTGAGCGCCATCGAGCACGAGGCCGTGTTGAACACCGTGAAGGCGATGGCCAGACACGGCTGGAAGGTGACCGTACTTCCGGTAGGGGCGTCCGGTGTGGTCGCGACCGATGCCTTGCGTGATGCGATTGATGACCAGACGGCTATCGTGTCCGTCATGCACGCGAACAACGAATTGGGCACCATCCAGCCCGTGGACGAGTTGGCCGCCATCAGCCACGATCACGGTGCCCTGTTTCACACTGATGCGGTGCAGTCGGCCGGCAAACTGCCCCTCAACGCCCGTGCGTCAGGCGTCGACTTGCTGTCGTTGTCGTCGCACAAGTTCGGCGGCCCCAAGGGCGTCGGGGCTCTGTGGATCAGGCGTGGGCTGTCGCTGCGCGCGGTGATGACGGGTGGCCGCCAGGAGCGTGGGCGAAGGGCCGGCACCGAGAATGTTCCTGCCATCATGGCGATGGGAGTGGCCGCCGCGATTGCCCGAGACAGGTTGCCAGCATCCTCCGAACGGATCGCGGTTCTGCGAGATCGGCTCGAGGCGTCGATACTGGCAGGCGTGCCGGGATCCGTCGTGAACGGCGCCTCCCGGCCTCGCACACCCAATACCACCAACATCAGTTTCGACCACGTCGAGGGTGAGGCGCTGGTGATGGCGTTGGACATGGAAGGCATCGCGGTATCCACCGGCTCGGCATGTTCATCGGGAACCCTGGAACCGTCGCACGTGCTGCGAGCCATCGGTCTGCCCCCGTCGCGCGTGCAAAGCGCTATCCGATTCAGTCTCGGTCCCCAGACCACGGATGCCGAGATCGACCGGGTCAGCACCACGGTCTCGTCCGTCGTCGCCCGCCTGCGCGGCATCAGCGGCCGGCGGTCCGAAGGGTAGCGATGCGAGTCGTGGTCGCAATGTCTGGCGGTGTCGATTCGTCGGTGGCGGCCGCCCTGCTGGTGGAGGCGGGCCACGACGTGGTGGGCATGTCCATGCAGCTGTACGACCAGGAACAGGGCGATGCCCGTTTCGGAACCTGCTGTACGATTGACGACTTACACGATGCCCGCCGCGTCGCCACGGTGCTCGGCATCCCCCATTACATCGTCAATCTCGAGCGCCGGTTCGAGCAGGTGGTGGTCGAAAACTTCGTGAGTGAGTACGCCGCCGGACGCACGCCGATTCCCTGCGTGCACTGCAACAGCGACCTGAAATTCGACACGCTGGTGGAACGAGCCGCGGGACTGGAAGCTGATGCGGTGGCGACCGGCCATTACGCGCGCATCACCCGCAGCGATGACGGCGTGTTTCACTTGAAGCGGGGCATCGACGACACCAAGGATCAGGGCTACTTCCTCTTCGCGCTGACCCAGGCTCAACTGAGCCGCGCCCTGTTCCCGGTCGGCCATCTGCACAAACGAGAAGTCCGCGATCTCGCGCGCGAGCGACGCCTGCCCGTCTCGGAGAAACCGGATAGCCAGGAGATTTGCTTCGTCCCGGACGGCGATTATGCGGCGTTGGTCACCCGGCGCCTGGACGGCGATCGCAGCGGTCTGATGGTGGATACGGAGGGCCGGGTCGTCGGCCGGCATCCCGGCGTGCACCACTTCACGATCGGCCAGCGAAAGGGTCTCGGCGTGGCGATGGGCGAACCAGCCTACGTCGTCAAGCTCGATGCCGGGCAGCGCCTCGTGACCATTGGCCCGAGAACCGCGCTGGAACGGACGTCACTGACCGCGTCGCTGGTGAACTGGATTGCGGGAACCGTACCGGCCGGCCGGATTCGCGTGGGGGCTCAGATTCGTCACCGCCACCTGGCCGCAGCGGCGTCGGTCGAGCCGATCGAGGCAGACCGGGTCCGAGTGGAGTTCGACGCCCCCCAGGTGGCTGTGGCGCCCGGTCAGGCGGTCGTGTTCTACCGAGAGGATGACGTGCTCGGGGGCGGGTGGATCGATTGACTGATTGACGGGTGCTAGCTTTCGAGGAAACGCTCGGCATCGATGGCCGCCATGCACCCGGTCCCGGCTGCTGTGATGGCCTGCCGGTACTTGTGATCCTGCACATCGCCGCACGCAAACACGCCGGCCACGCTCGTCCTGGTTCCGTCGTGGGTCTTGATGTAGCCGTTCTCGTCCAGGTCGATCTGCCCCACGAACAAGCTGGTGTTGGGCGTGTGGCCGATCGCGACAAATACCCCATCCACCGGAATGGTCCGAAGCTCGTTCGTGAGGAGATCGCGCAGCACCATGCCGGTGACCTCGCCCTTCGACGTGTCGGTGATGTCCTGGACGACGCTGTTCCAGGCGAATGCAATCTTCGGATTCGCGTGCGCCTTATCCTGCATGATCTTCGAGGCGCGCAACGCTTGACGGCGATGCACCAGCGTGACCTGTGACGCAAACTTGGTCAGGAAGATCGCCTCTTCAAGCGCCGAATCGCCCCCGCCCACAACCGCAATCGGCCGGCCTCGAAAGAAGTACCCGTCGCAGGTCGCGCAGGTCGACACGCCGTGCCCCATCAACGACGTTTCTGCGGGCAGCCCGAGCAGCCGAGCCGAGGCACCCGTGGAGATAATGAGCGTCCGGGCCCGATAGCCCGTGTCGTCAGCCGTGACCGTGAACGGCCGCGAGCCGAGATCCACCGACGTGACATCTCCCTGGACGATCTGCGCGCCAAATCGCTCGGCCTGTGCACGCATCTCGGCCATCAACTCCGGCCCCATGATGCCGTTGCGGAATCCTGGAAAATTCTCCACCTCGGTTGTCAGCATCAGCTGCCCGCCTGCCATCACCCCTTCGATGAGCAACGGTTTCAGGTTGGCGCGCGCGGTGTACACGCCGGCCGTCAATCCGGCTGGACCAGAACCAATGATGATGACGTCGCGCAACGTGTCCACCGTGCAGCTCCCGGATGCCGTGTGATCCCGAGACGCCTAGATGTGCCCTGCCACCATGTCCTTGAGCGCATCTTTGCTGACCAGCCCCACGACCTGATCGACAGCCTTGCCGCCCTTGAAGAGAATCAGCGTCGGGATCCCCCGAATGCCGAATCGACCGACCACGTTGGGATTCTCGTCCACGTTGAGCTTCGCAACCGTCAACTTCCCGTCCAACTCGGCCGCCACGGCGTCGATCGTCGGCCCCAGACGCTTGCACGGGCCGCACCACTCCGCCCAGAAATCCACGAGAACCGGTGTACTGGCGCCCTGAAGCGTTGAATCAAAATCCCCGTCGGTCAATGTGAGCACTTTCTCTGATGCCATGATCGCCTCGTCTGGTTGATGTCGCGAGCGAAGGCGTCCTGCCCTGCTCATGATCAATGATTCATGTTCCGCCGTTTCGTTTCACCACGTGTCAATCGGCGTGTCCGACGGACCTGGCCGCCATGGCCTGTTCGTACACCTGCACGTACTGGCGGGCAGAGGCGTCCCAGGAATTGTCCTGACGCATGCCTGCCATCTGAATGCGGCGCCACGCTGCGGGGCGGGCGAACCAGGTCAAGGCCTCTCGCATCGCGCCCAGCATCGCCCCAGGTGTGTAGGGCCCGAACTTGAAACCTGTGCCCTCTCCGGTTGTCGGATCGACCTGCTGAACAGTGTCGTCAAGACCTCCGGTGGCTCGAACCACGGGAACCGTCCCGTATCGCAAGCTGTACATCTGGTTCAGTCCGCACGGCTCGAACCGTGAGGGCATCAGGAAGATGTCCGCCCCGCCTTCGATCTGGTGTGCCAGTTCTTCGTTGAACCCCACCGTCACGGCCACCCGATCCGGATGCGCCGCCGCCAGCGACCGCCACATCGCTTCGTGGTGCGGCTCGCCTGTGCCGAGAATGACGAAGACCGCGTCCAGTCGCATCAACTCGGTAGCGGCCGCCGCAATCAGGTCGAGCCCCTTCTGATCCACCATCCGCGACACCATGCCGATGACGGGCCGGGAAGTCCCTCCGTCGCCGGTCAGGCCGAACCGCTTCAGCAGCGCCTGCTTGACTACCGTTTTGCCTGAGAGATCCTCCACACTGTACGACGCGGCCAGCAGCGAATCCGATTCCGGATTCCACGCGAGTGTATCGATGCCGTTGCGGATCCCGGACAGGACACCGGCTCTCGCTCGCAGCACACCCTCGAAACCGAAACCCTGGTCAGACGTTTGAATCTCCTGCGCGTAGCTGCGGCTCACGGTGGTGACGGCGGACGAGAAATTGATGCCCGACTTCAATAAACTGACTTTGCCCCAGTACTCGAGTCCGTCGCCCGTGAAGCACCCCCAGTCGAGATCCAGGGCCGGCAGGACCTCTCGCCCAAAGACGCCCTGAAAGGCCAGATTGTGAATGGTAAACACGGACGGCACGCCACCGAGCACGGGATGCCGGGCATAGCGGTATCTCAGATACGCCGGTGCCAGACCCGCCTGCCAGTCGTGGGCGTGCAACACAGAGGGGAGGACGCCCGACCGTGAGGCCGCTTCGAGCGTGGCGCGGCACAGTGCGGAAAAGCGCCGGTCGTTGTCCGCAAAGTCACCAGCGGCAGTACCGTACAGGTCTTCCCTGTCGAAGTACTGCGGGCAGTCGACCAACCAGAATCGCACGCCGTCGTCGTGCCTCCGCTCGATCACTCGAATCTCGGGCGACGCCAGCCATGCCCCTCTCGGAAAACGCGCGACGTCCATACCGTCCGGGTTGCCCCGGTATCGAGGCACCGCAACCGTGACGCGATGCCCCAGACGCGCCAGTGCTGACGGCAACGAGGCACCAACGTCCCCCAAGCCGCCGCTCTTCGAGTACGGCAAGGCCTCGGACACCACCATCAGAATGTCGAGCGTGTTCACAGGACGTCAGTTTAACACCTGGCGGGCGACGGGCGTCTGGATGCCGATCGCGGCGGATCTCACTTCCGCTGCAGTCGGGCCTCGCTCGCTTTCCCGGCCGCCAGTTCGTGGGCGGCGGCGTCCGCCCGTCCCTGACGCAGGAGAATCTCGGCCATCACGAAATGGCCCAGCGGGGCGAGCGTCGACTGCGGCGCGAGGGTGACACCCTGGCGTGCCAGGCTCAGCGCCTCGGTCAGGTGTGTCCCCGCATCGAGGTACGCCTTGGCGAGCGAGATGGCGCCTTCGGCAAAACTCGGGTTGGCCGCGATCGACTGTTTGAGGGCGGCCACCTGCGCACCGGTGTCTCCCTGTCGGCCGTAGAGCAGACTGAGGTTGTAGGCGGCCTTGAACGCTGTCGGGTGCAATTCGAGCTCTCGTCGGTACTCGCTGACCGCGCCGGCCGTGTCGCTCCGGGCTTCGGCAATCAGCGCCAGGTTGTAGTGCGCCAGTCGCACGTCGGGCTTGATCTCGAGCGCGGCCTGCACCTCGCGTTCGGCTGTGACCAGGTCGCCGCGTTGATACGCGATGACACCCAGCGCATTTCGGGCCGAGGCTTCCCGCTGGTCGATGTCGAGCGCCTGCCTAAAGTTGGTTTCTGCGCGTACCGCGTCACCCCGGTCGAGATAGATCTCGCCCACCTGGTAGCGCACGTGGGCATTGCTCGGATCAATCGTCAAGTAGTGTTCGTACCCTGCCAACGCCGCGTCGTCGAGTCCGAGCCGCCGGTACGCGTTGGCCATGTTGATCACCGCCAGGTCGTAGTCGGGCTTGAGCACCAGGGCACGCTGGAAGTACTTGATGGCGTCCTCGAACTTCCCGACCTTGTAGTGCGAGTTGCCGAGCTTGAACCAGGCGTCGATCACGTCGGGGTCCTCGGCGACGACACGGTTGAGCATCGACACGACCTGCGCGAACGACCCGTCTCCCTGCACGACCTCGCGCGCATCGGTGAGGAGGTTGAACAGTTCGATCTTGTCTTTCGGGTCGGCCCGCCTGGTTCGCGGCCCCGACACGGTGGCGACAAACGATCCGACGTAGCCCAGCGCGGCCAGCCTGGCGCGCGTCTCCGGATCGACCTCTGGCTTCTCCTGGACCGGGGCGCCCCGATCGGCCGCGTCCTGTTCCTGTGCCCGCAGGCGGGCAATCATGGTGTCGGCCACCGACCGGCGGTCGGCATAGAGATTTGTCGTCTCCCCGGGATCCCGATCGAGATCGTACAGCTCGGGCCGCGGCGCATCGATCGCCTTGAAGCGACCGGCCCGCCACGCCCGCAATTCGCTCCAGCCGTAATGGTGGAGCGGGTAGAGCGCTTCCGCATAACCTTCCAGGTCGAGCGTCTTGCGGGCGCCGGTCATCAACGGAGCCAGACTGACACCGGCAATGGCCTTCGGCGACGGGACGCCGAGCAGGTCGAGTACGGTGGGCAACACGTCCACTGAACGCACCGGATCGGCGACCCGCCGCCGGCGCGTCTGGTCGAACGGGGCACGGATAATCAACGGCACACGCGTCGTGCTCTCGTAGATGAAAAAACCGTGCGTGCCTTCGCTGTGCTGGTTGAGCCCCTCCCCGTGGTCGCCCATGACGACGACGATGGTCCGATCGAGCAGATCGTGCTGCTCGAGGAAGCCAATCACCCGGGCCACCTGTGCATCGGTGAAGGCGATGGCTCCGTTGTACGGATGATCCTCATACCGTGACTTGAAGGGTTCGGGCGAAGTGTAGGGAAAGTGGGGATCGTAAAAGTGCAGCCACGCGAAGAATCGCTGTCCTTTCACGCGCTCGAGCCACGGCAGCGCCTTGTCCACCACCTCGTTGCCCGGCCGTTTGATGTCGCCCAGGCCGAAGCCGCCGATCCCGGCGAAGTTGAAGTCGTCGACGTAGGTGTCGAAGCCCTGGTTCAATCCCCACTTCCCGTCCAGGACGTAGGCACCGACGACGGCGCCGGTGCGGAAGCCCCGTTCTCTCAGGATCTCTGCCAGCGTGAGCTGCGACGGTGCCAGGAAGAACCCGCCGTTGTCGCGCACGCCGTGCCTGGGCGGAAACAGACTCGTGAAAATGCTGGCGTGCGCCGGCAATGTCAGCGGCGCGCTCGCCATGGCTTGCTCGAACAGGACACCCTCAGATGCGAGCCGGTCGATGGTGGGCGTCTCGATGGCTTTGTAGCCGTACGCCCCGATGCGGTCCGCTCGTGTGGTGTCAAGTGTGATGAGGAGCAGGTTAAGATCTCGCTGGGAACTGCCGCCGACCAGGCGGCCTAGATTGACGCCCGTCCAGCTGAGCACCGGACGCGTCGTGACAAACCACCACACGCCCGTCCCAACCGCGACGACCAGCGACACCGATAGTGCCGCCCAACGCAGCCTCCGTCGCGCGACTGAGCGACGCCATGCCGGTTCCCGTGGTGCAAGCGGCTGTGGAGCCGATCGCGATGAGGTCCGGGGTCTACCCATAGAGCATCTGCTCAGTCTTCACACCGCCCTCTGGCCGCGGGCCATGTCGGGCGGTACCCTTGGCAGGGCGTTTGGAGTATACTCCGCTCTTCTTCCCGTGCTCAGCATCAGCGGGCGCCCAAGGGCTCCTCAACTCATGGAGGAATGAACCGTGAAACTTCAGGTCCGATCTAGGCGGTGGGTCATTGGCGCGTGTGTCGCCGCGATGGCCGTTGCCGCCGCTCCTCTCCCCAGCTTCGCTGGACAGGCCGGTGCGCCGGTCGCGTCCAAGCCGACGTTGACGGCATCGATTCAGCGGGCCGTGGCCGTCACGCCGCTGGCGCCAGCCCGCGGGCAGGCTGCCGGAGCCACCGCGGATAAGTCGGTGCTGGGCTCGGCGTCGTTCTTCAAGTCGAAGGCGGGCGCAATCGCCCTGGCCGTAGTCGCCGCCGGCGCGGGCTACGCATTCTACGCAGCGAAAAACGATCGTATTCACTCAGTGGCTCGCAAAGGTCAGTAAACAGGGAGGCAGGGAATGAAACGCACGTTGATACTGGCTCTCCTTGTCGGGATTCTGGCATCCGCCGGGGCGGTTGGCGCCCAGACGCTGACCGGCACCGTTTCCGGCAAGGTGAGCGACGAACAAGGCGGTGTGTTGCCAGGCGTCGCTGTGACGCTGACCGGCAAGACCGGGTCCCAGACTCAGGTGTCCGACGCCCAGGGCGGATTCCGTTTCCTCGGCCTGAGCCCGGGCGCCTACTCGATCAAGGCTGACCTGCAAGGCTTCCGCCTGAAGCAGGAACAGAACTTCGACGTCAGCATCAGCAGGACGGTGGAGGTCAAGTTGACGATGGCGGTCGGCGGCGTAAGCGAAACGGTTGACGTCGTCGCCAACGCGGTGACCATCGATACCACCACGGCCGCGACCGATACGAACATCGGGCAGGAACTGCTGTTCAGCATGCCGCTGACGCACGCCAACCCGGCGGTCACCCTTCTCAACTACTCGCCTGGCGTCAACAACGGGTCAGCCTTCGGCGGGGCCTCCTCCGGGGCGAATTCGTTGATGCTGGACGGCGTGGACACGCGCGATCCGGAGGGCGGCACGGCCTGGGTCTTCTACAATTACAACATCATTGAGGAGGTGGCGGTCGGCAGCCTCGGGCAGCCGGCGGAGTACGGCGGCTTTACCGGCGCGGTCATCAACACCATCACCAAGTCGGGCGGCAACCGCTACTCGTTTCTGTCCGAGTATCGCTATACGTCAAACAAGCTGGCCAGCAAGAACGTCCCGGCCGATGTCATCAAGAAGAACATCAATCTGGCGACTCCTGTCCAGATTCTGAAGCTGCAGGACTACACGGTGCAGTTGGGCGGACCGGTCAAGAAGGACAAGCTCTTCTTCTTCGCCAGTTTCCAGCGTTACCACAGCGAGGAATACCGCCCGCCTGTCCGATCTGAAGTCAGCCCGCGTTTCAACTTTAAGCTGACGAACCAGATCACGCCGAGCGACAACTTGATAGGGTCGCTCCAGTACGACAGCTACAACCAGAAGGGCCGCACGGGCCTGATTCCCGGCTACGCCGTCTCGAGTCACAATCAGACGATCGATCAGGACTCGCCCGAGTACATCTGGAACGGCCAGTACCGCAGGGTGTTCGGCGCATCCACCTTCCTGGAGGCGAAGTTCACCGGGTACTGGGGCTACTACGACCTGAACCCGGTCAGCCCGCTGCCGACACACTTCGACGGGGATTCGTCGTCGTTCTCTGGCGGCGCCGGTTACACGGCGCAGTACGACCGCACCAGAAACCAGTTGAACCTGTCGCTTTCGAAGTACGTCAAGGCGGCCGGCCAGCACAGTTTCAAGTTCGGTGCGGAAATCGAACGCAGCACGATTCGCGACCGCTTCGTGTATTCGGGCGCGACGGCGAGCACGCCGACCGGCGTGATGTTCTACGACCTCTCGGGACCGTACTCGGCGTACGGGTACTCGTACGACCTGAAGGGCAAGAACAAGCGCGAGTCGTTTTTCGCGCAGGATCAGTGGCAGATCAATCGGTTTACGGCGAACCTCGGCCTTCGAGTCGACCGAATCGGCGGCGAAGCGACGACGCTCGGCAAGAACCTCTACTCCACCACGTCCTACGGTCCGCGCGTGGGCGGGGCGTTCGACCTGACCGGCCGGGGAACCTCTGTGCTGCGCGGGTACTACGGGCAGTTGTACGAGAGCGCCGTGTTCTCGTCCTGGAGCCGTGCGGTGCCGGGGCTGACACCCACGACCTACTACGACGTGGGACCGAACTGGTCGACCCTGACGCCATACAACAGCGTCCAGCGGTCCTACTCCGTGGCCGACAACCTCAAGCACCCGCGCGTCGACGAGTTCAACGTCTCGTGGGAGCAGCAGTTCAAACGCGACTACAAGATCACCGTCACGGGAATCGTGCGCGATTGGAAGAACTTCGTGAATTCGGTGCTGAAGGATGGGCTGTGGACGCCGATCACTTACACACCGACCTCCAATTCGAAGGTTCCCCTGGACCTCTCGCCCTTGACCCTGTACAAGTGGGCCAATCCTTCGAAGATCCCCGCTTTCGTGATCCAGAACACCGATGCCGTCACGTATCGGTTGTCGAATGGCCAGACGCTGGCCGCGCCAAAGGCCGCCCGCTCGTACCGGGGGCTGATGGTGGTGCTCCAGCGGGCGTACAAGAATCGCTGGCAGGCACAGGCGTCCTGGGTGCTCTCCAAGACCGAGGGCACGATCAACAACAGTACGTACGCCGGGATCTCGAGCGGTCAGTTCGAAACGCCCAACACCATCGTGGTGAACGCCGATGGACCGACGGCGTTCGATCGCCGGCATGAGATCAAGCTGTTCGCGGGCTACCAGATCCCCAAGATCGAGGTGTCCCTCAACGGATACTACAGGTTCCTGTCTGGTGCGCCGTACACCCCCTACGCTCGCGTCAGCAGGAGCACGTTGGCGTGGACCGGATCGGTCAACGTCAATATCAAGCCGCTCGGGAGCTTTCTCAACGACAATCAGTCATCTGTCGACCTGAGGGCGGAGAAGGTCTTCGACGTCGGCATTCACCGGTTCGGCGTGTATGCCGACATCTCCAATCTCTTCAACGCCGGCATCGTCACGGTCCGCGGGGATCGCTATCCGACCCAGGGCCTGACCGACCCGGCCACCGGCGACAGTCACAGCCTGTATTTCGGCGATCCACGTTCCATGAACTTTGGTCGGCAGATCACGCTGGGCGGACGCTGGTCGTTCTA
>CAYHRK010000014.1:0-11447 GCA_964358795.1 uncultured Vicinamibacterales bacterium | reverse complement strand
GAGCGGGCCGATACACCCGAAGTGGCCGCGCTCAGGCGACTGAAACTCACGCAACCTGAGCTGGTCACCGCCATCGACATGCAGATCGAAGTGCTGATCCTGCACCGTCGCATGCAGGGCCGCGTGTCAACGCCGTGGATCGATCTGGATGTCGATCGCGTGGCGCAGCAACTGGCCGCGGGCACACCGGTCATCCGGTTCGAGGATATCCCGTTCGACTGGACGGAATTGCGGATACTGTTTCGGCAGCTCGTCGATCTGCTGCGCCGGTTCGAGGCTGTCGACCAGCCCGATTACGAAGCGCTGCAGCGGATGGTCCGCGCCTCGCGCCCCCAACCCGCTGAAGTGGCGGCGTGGTGGAGCGGCTCGGCAGTCAGGCCGACTCCCTCGCCCAGTGATGGAGCGGTGGACACGGCCGCCTACGCTCAGGTGCTGACGCTGGCGGCACGGCCGTTCGTGGCCCGTGCCGCACAATCCGTGCAGCAGCGGGTCGATGTGACCGCCTGGCAGAGACCTCAATGTCCGTTCTGCCTGGGTGACCCTGAGCTGGGACTGCTAACCGTAGCTGGCGACCGGCATCTGATCTGCGGACGGTGTACCGGGTCGTGGCCCTTTGACGCCGGGACGTGCCCGTTTTGCGACAACCGGAATCCCGCCTGCATCTCCTCGTTCACCAGCCAAGATGGTCGCTATCGCCTGACCGCCTGCGATGTCTGCCGGCGCTACCTCAAGTCCTACGATGCGCGTGGTGCGGACCGTCCGGTGATGCTGGACGTCGACACCATCGCCACACTTCCGCTCGACGCGGCAGCCATGCAGCGCGGTTATACGGGCTAGTCCGGAACGGGTTTCAGTGGTGCGGCGTCTGAGGAATCTGGTGCGGCTCAGGCGCCTGTTGGCCCTGTCGGCCGGGCAGGACCAGATCCGGGGCCTTGCTCGAAATCCACGTCAGCAGGTGCCGGGTTTCCCAGAACCGGCCGGCATTCGACTTGGCGCCCAGCACCACGACGGCCAGCGTCTGGTTCATATCGGGCAGGCGCAACAACGTCGCCAGGCAATACCCTGAGCGGGTGATGAACCCCGTCTTCCCGCCGCGCACGTCGATCTCGGGAGAACGCAGCAGCTGGTTCGTGCTGTGAATGGTCAGCGCCCTGCGGCTCGTGCGGAAGGAGTACTCTTCGGTCCGCATGATGGTCGAGATCAACTCGTCCTGGGCGGCGTAGGAAATCAGCCTGGCCATGTCGTATGCGGACGACACGTTTTCGGCCACCAACCCTGAAGGATCGGCGTACCTCGTACTCTGCAGGCCTAGTTCCTCCGCCTTCTGATTCATCCGGACTACGAATCCTGAGGCGCCGTAGGGCGACACCCGGGCCAGCGTGCGCGCGGCCGCGTTGTCGGAGGCGATCAGCAGCAAGTGCAACAGGTTCTGTACCGACACGCGTTCGTAGGCGCGCAGATGCGTCACCGAGGCGCCACGGACATCGGCGCTGTCGACCATGACTGCCTGCGAGAGATCCGGGGTGTCCTCAAGAAAGCACAGCGCCGTCATCACCTTCGTGATGCTGGCGATGGAATGCTGGTCGAACGCCTTCTGTTGCCACACGACCTGGTCGGTGGTCGGATTGTAGATGATGGCGGCCTCAGCCCGGATGTCCGGGACGACCGCACCCTGCGCATCAACCTTGAAGCGCGGCTGGGCCGCTTGCGCGGTCTCTCGGGCGCGCGCTGCCGCCCGGGCCCGCGCCAGGCGCAGCTGTCGCGCTCGTGAAGAGGCCGCCGAGTACTTCGGGGTGGTCGCCGGCCTCGGGGTCCGAGCCGCCTTGGAAGCGGACGCGCCACTCGCCGGCGCAACCGCCTTCTTGCCGCCGGTGGCTTTCTGAGCCACCGATTGGGCCGACGCACCGGGGACGAGCGCGCAAACCGCGACGCCGAACAGACACATCAAACCCGTGCGGGTGAGTCGATTCAAATGGTGAGACGTGAGTCGGATCATCCGTATCAAGTAGACAGACAAGAACTTGGACGCAGATTGTAGCAAATCTGCACACGCTGGCAAACGAAAAAGTCCTCTGCGCCCTGCTTGTCGGCTACCGCCTCCAGGGCCGATAGTCCAGAACGCTTGCGAGAATCTTGCCAGCTCAATCGCGGTTATAGGGATCGTCGCCCAGATCGGGAGGTAGTTTGTACGGGTCGACCCGATCCACCTGTTCGGCGTGCCTCAACAGCCTCGCCCAGGTGTCCCGGTTGAAGCCCACCGCCGCCTGATACCCCGCAATCAGCGCCGGTACCTCCGTGCGGCCGGTCAAGGTCAGCATCAAACGCCTCGCCTCCTCACTGATCGAGACGTCGTACTCAACATATGGCACCTGGCGCTCGGCCAGGAATGCCCTCGCTCGTTCGCAGTGTGGGCACCCAGGTAGCGTGAACAGCCTTCGTTTCATGGCTCCGTAAATGGAAGGACGCTCAAGAACGGTCAGCTTCGAATTCCCGTCCCCAATAACCTGATGCAGCACTATCAGGGCTTCGCGGACTGGTGTCAAGTCACGCCGATCCAAAAAATGGGGACCGGAAATCCAAGGGTCCAGAATTCCGGACAATACCCAGACCTCCAAAACCTCGAATGAGCCCACATGCTGGCTCATGTTTGGCATGTATTGGCCGATATTCTTAATGGGCTGGTCGGTTGTCGCGGAGATGATTCACGGAAGCGAGAGGGAACGGACCTTGCAGGGCAAACAGCAGGAGTTAACCATGAGCCTAGTACGGCTCCTCGGGTTTACCACTCTTTCGTGTGGCTGCGTGGTGGGACGGTATCGCGAGCTCTCCACCAACCGCGAAGTGGCGTACGTCGAGGAAAAAGGTCACACCTGCGACGCCCACGGGCATCGTCGGAACCACACGATTCAGTCCGCCCGCGTGGCGTCCTACGCCCCGCAGATGGCAGCCAAAGCGTCCTGAGGCCCCGACCAAGGCCTGCCAGCCACGCGCGTGCGGCGTGGTGTCGGCGCCATCCCTAGTCCAGTCTAAGGCTCCTCCGGATCCCAGCTGCTGACTTCCCGGTCTTTTTTTCCTAGCACCTCCCCTGATTCACCCACGAGCCCTTCGCGAGCCGACCTCACCCGAAAAAAGCGCCAAAAAAAGGGGCCGCGCCGCGGCGCGACCCCCAAGAAGTGATGCCCGGTCGAGCGTAAGGGTTAGTTGAAAGTGAATCTCACGCTGATCATGAAGCTATACACGTCCGAGGCGAAGGTGGTCGTTTGGAGGGACTTGGTCAGAAACTCACCATTGACCAACACCAGCCTGTAGGCCGACTTGCCCGCCGCATCCACGGAAGGGTTAGTGAGAACCTGGTTGCGGACAAGACGCTGGCCGACGCCCCAGTTGTGATTCAGGAGATTTCCGAAATTCGTGACGTCGAGCCTGACCTGGAACGCGTTGCGCCTGCCTTTTATGTTGGCGAACACGTCCTGAGTGACGCTGAGATCGGCCCGTGTCACGAGCGGCAAGAACACCGCACCGCGCTCCGCGTACTGGCCCCGGTGCTTGCTCAAGTAGGGATCCTGCGAGATGTAGGCATCCCAGGCCGCCGCCTGCGCCGCCGCCGTGTAGGTTCTCGCCCCCACGGTGAAGGCCGAGAAGTTCATCTCGGACTGATCGCGGTGAACATAAATCAAGTCGTTGTTGGTGGCTGTGTCGCCATTCATGTCACCCGCAAAGAGGTAGCTGGTGTTGCCGTTTGCGCGAGTTTCCCAGAAAAGCGACACCGTCGTGGCGCCGAAGTGGAAATACTCCCTCGTGTACGAGGCGAGCACGAAGGCCCTGTGCCCCGCGGCTGTGCCGGAGTACCCGAGGCCCGGGTTGTTCGGGTCCCCGTGTTGGGGGTTCCCGGTAAAGCTCCCGGAGGCGATCGACCCAGGGTCGACCGTGTTTCTGGATGTGCCGTAGCTGTAGACGCCCTTGACGGCGAAGCCGGATGTCATCGTCTTCGCCAGCGTTCCGGCGAAGTTCCACGATCGGCCCACGCCCTGGTTCTTCAAGACGATGGCATTCGTGATCACGTTCCCGGCGGCGTTATTGAGCCTGGTGACGCACGGGCCCACTGTCGGCGTCGAGCAGGACGTCCCCGTCCAGCGCGGCCGGCTGTCAACGCCGACGAAGGCCGACTGGGCCGCCGGCAGGTTGGCGTTGATGTAGTAGATCCCGTTCACATCCCGGTTGTAGAGGAACTCGGCTGTTCCGGTCATCCCCCAGGGCAGCTTGCGGTCGACGGCGATGTTGCTGCGCCAGACCTGGGGGAACTTGAAGTTGGGATCGGTCACGGCCAGGTCGACGCTGGTGGCCGGGGCGCCGGTCACCGTCGCCGGTTTGTACTTGTCGATATCGGGGCTGAACGGTCTCGTCGTCGTGTTGTCAAACTGGCTGAACCCCGTGAGGACACCGGTGTTCCCGATCTGATTGGAGATCCACACGTACGCCGGACGCCCCGTAAACACCCCGGTGCCGCCTCTCACCTGCAACGACTTGTCGCCCGTCACGTCCCAGTTGACGCCGACGCGCGGCGACCAGAGAAGCTTCGGATCCGGTAGCTTCCCGGTTTGGTAGTTGACCGACGCCCCCTTCTCGTCCCTGAACGTCAGCGCGTCGACGTTCGCATTGGCGTAGGCGGTGTTCCCGAACACGGGCACATCGAATCTCACGCCGGCGGTGAGCGACAGGTTGGCCTTCGGGCGCCATTCGTCCTGGGCATAGGCGCCGCCGTACCACACAGCCAGCGGCTGAACGGGCTTGTCCAACCCGGGAATATTCATGTAGCGCACCTGGAATCGCCGGAGCGTGATCGGAGACACGGTGCGATTCGGGTTGGTCGCCAGGTCGGCAGCGTCCGCGTAGAAGTCGGCCAGCGTGTTGTAGACGTAGGCACTCTGCTTGCCGGGGAAGAACACGTTCTCCGAACGATAGCGCTCGAGGCTCCCGCCGAAGGTCAGTGTGTGCTTCTGGCCAAACTTCGTGAAGTTGTCCTGCAACTGGAACGTCTTGTAGCGCAGTTCGTTGTTGGGCGTGAACGGCTCGAAGCCAAACGACGTGTAGGTCGTGCCCGACCCGTCGAGGATGTCCACCAACGGGAACATGGCGCCTCTCGAGTTCCGGCTCTCGTCCTGGGTGGTGTAGCCGGTGATGAGGGAGTTCGCGTTGTTGTTGCCGATGATCCAGTTCCACTCCCCGATCCCCGACCGGATGTTCTCCATGATCTGGTAGTTCGAGTTCTGGTAGCCCAGAAACGTGGTGCTGAAACCAGAACCGCGTCCGAAACCGAGCGACGACGAACCGGACAACAACACGTCGGTGAGGGAATCGAGATAGTTGTACCGGAAGCTCACCTTGTGATTCTTGGCGATGTTGTAGTCCATCCTCGCCAGGAACCGTTTGGCCGGCGTCTCCTTGTCGATGTTCTGATACGGACCTGTCTCGTAGGTGAATTGCGACTTCAGCAGCGCGCTGAGCTGGTTGAGGTCCGACGCCAGAACACGGGTCTTGCTGCCTCCGACCGTTTCGCCGCCGGCGTTGGCCGTGAAGGTCGTGATCGGCCGAAGGTCTGCCTCGTTCTCGTAGTTGCCGAAGACGAAGAGCTTGTTCTTGACAACCGGGCCGGACCCCCACCCGCCTGTGTTGCGGAACGTGAACGTGCCGGGATTGAACGGCAGACCCTTGGCTTCGGTCCCGACGAAATCCTGGTTCCGGAACCTGTGGTAGATCGAGCCGCTCAATTTGTTGGCGCCGCTGCGGGTGACGGTGTTGACGCCCGCGCCGACGAAGTTGCCCTGGCGAACGTCGAACGGCGCCACGCTGATCTGGATCTGTTCGATCGACTCCAGCGAGATGGCGGCCACGCCGGTCCGCTCCCCAGGCTGGCCCTGCAGACCGAAGGAGTTGTTGAAGTATGAACCGTCGACCGTGATGTTGTTGAGCCGGTTGTCCTGGCCGGCAAACGACGTGCCGCTGGCCTGCGGCGTGAGCCGCTCGACATCGCTCAGTCGACCAGAAATCGTGGGAATCGACGCCAGAATCTCTCGGCTGACCGAAGTCACCGCGCCCGTCCTGCCGGAACTGAACAGCGCATCGGCCTGTGCCGTGACGGTCACGCTCTCGGCCAACGTCACGTTCTCCAGTTTCAAGCTGAGGTCGGTGGCCACGCCGAGCGTGACCACGACGTTCTTCATGACGTGTGGCTGGAACCCCGTCAGCGCAGCGGCAACGGTGTACGGGCCGCCAACCCTCATCGCGGGTATGGAGAATCTCCCGTCTGCGCGAGCGACGGCTTCATAGCTTGTTCCCGAAGGTTCGTGCACAGCCGTAATGGTCGCACCCGGGACGGCCAGCCCCTGCGCGTCGTTGACGGTGCCATTGATGGAGCCGGTGGTCACGCCCTGGGCGTACGCGGCACTGGCGGGCCACAACAGGGCACACGCCACCATCAGTCCGAGCACGATCCGAGTCTTCTGTAGCATTGATTTCATCTCCCGAAAGAGTGTCACAGGGGTTGTGGTTGCGCTACTTCTTGGGCGTGGGCCGCAGCGAATATGACTTGCGCGACCAGACGTCCACATCCGACCGCTTCACCTTCACGTCGACCTGGCGGGTCCGCCTCAGTGGATCGGGATTGGAGGAGTAATAACCCAGCATGTAGTAGTCGCTCGTTTCGGCGTCAATCCTCTTCAGCGCGCGGTCGAAATCGTTCTGGTTCACCACCGCAATGCCGCCCGTCTGTTCGGCCAGCACCCGGAGGCTGCTGATCGACTTCTCGATGTAGTTCTGCCACTCGACCGGATCGACTTTGTCGTCCAGGTCGGGCATACCCACCAGGCCACGCGGATCGACGGTGTAGATGGACGCATTGGCGCGATTGGCCGTGCGGGTCAGTTCAGCCAGTTCGCGCGCCAGGTCGGCATCCGCGAATTGCTGGCCTTGCTTGGTGGGATCTTGATTGGGATCGGTTTGCTGCCCGCCCTCAGCGACCGGTCTCTTGGTGTCGTTGCCGAACTTCGACTCGAACATCGGATCGTCGCCCCACCGCGATTTCTCGAACGGATTGAAGTCGTAGCCGTTGCTGACGTAGATCAACGCCTTGCGCCGATTGTGGACCTTCTCGAGGCTGTACAGCAGATCGGCCGCCGTCGAAAACGCCACGTGCGCCCGGTAGCGAACCTCGGTCGGACCTTCCTGCCCTTCCGGTCCCTGGATGATCTCGGACGGCTTCAGCCCTCCGCCCATCACCTTCTTGATCGCCTCGTCGATCCGCTTCATGTCATAGGTGAGATCGATCGCAATTGATGAGGTCCCCGTGGAGACGATGCCGAACATATCGCCCTGGTGAATCAGCGTGTTTTTCACCTTCTTCAACAGATCCCGCACCCGCGCGGTGTCTTTGAAGTCGAGGTGCAGGTCGTCGATGAACAGGATGAAAATGCGGCCCGACGCGTCGTTGGTGGGCCTGGGCGGCGGCAGGATGATGCCTTCCGGAGGAGGCGGTGGCGGCGGCAGCGCGATGTTCGACACCCGACCGCCGTGCACGAGCACCAGCGACGACACGGCCTGCGGCACACCGTCTTCGACGACGGTGAATTCGTCCTTGTTCAGGTCGGCGACAAACTGGCCCTTGGCGTCACGCACGATCACATCGGTCGTCACCAGATCGACGGTGACGCGAAACGTCGGCTTCTGCCCACCCTCGGCTGGTTTGGGCGGAGCTTGCGCCTGCGAGGGAGGCACCGGTGATTGCGCGGCCAGAACCGACGCGGCCAGCAGCAGCCCCAATGCCATGGACCAGCGGGACCATACGCGCTTCATGGGCAAATCCTTCAGCGTTCTAGACTTCGCTCCTATTCTACGACAAGAAGTCGAAAGTCAGGAGGAAACAAGTCAGAAGGCCTGGGGCTACCGGGACTTCTTCGCTGTCCGGGCTGCGCCTATCCTGGGCACCGGTTTGACCGTCTTTTTCTTGGCCTGTTTCTTTACCGGCGATTTCGTCGCGACCTTCTTCTGCGAGGAAGCCGCACTGGCTGCAGCTCTAGCCGCCGCGATTTTCGCTTCGACGGGAGACTTATGCACCAACGTGAAGCGGAGCTGGTCGCCAATCATGTGGTAGGTCCAGATTTCCGTCACCCCAATCTCGTGATTCGAGCACAGGCGCCTGGCAACGTCCATAGCGCTGGCGGGAACGTAGAGGGCGAACTCCACCGGCAACCGTCCGAAGCGAGCCCATTCGGCGATGGCCTCGAGGTTATTGACCGACTCCCCCGTTTCAACTTCGACCACGCCCACGACCTTCCGAGCGCGGCCCGTCGGCGCCAGCACCAGGTCCGGGTAGAGCGCCGACGGCCCCTCGCCTACCGGAACGAGGAGATCGGAGCCGACGTTGATACCGACGGTGAAACGGCGCTTGTAGCGGAGTTGCAGCAGCCTGATGATGCGGTCGTGTTCGAGTTGCTCCCGCACCGGCCGAATGAGAATCGGGCTCAAGGCGCCCTCCTATCGTAGGAATCACTGACTGCTAGCGGAGCATCCGAGCATAGCACGGATTCGGCCCATCTTTCCGCGCTTCAGGCGGGAATGGCCGCCGCCAGCCATGAGGGAACCGCCACCGCCGAGCATTCGTGTGCAGTCTGGAGAAGGGCCCTGCGGACAAAACCCTGGTCTGCCGATACAGGCACTGGAGCGGTCACGTCCAAGTGCCGCCCCTGCGGACACCACTATGACCCAACCCATCTCGCCCGACTCGCCGACGGTTTCCCAGGTGCCCTTCCCCCACGTGGTGCTCGTGGAGGACCACGAGAAGGCCGCGCGGGGACTCGAGGAACTGCTTCGCCTGGAAGGATTCCGCGTAACCCGGGCCGCCGACGGTCCCTCGGGGCTGGAGGTCGCCGGCGCCGCCGGCGTCGACGCCATCGTGCTGGACGTCATGCTGCCGGGCATGAGCGGCTTCGACGTGTGCCGTACGCTTCGCGCCCACGAGTCCACCCGGCGGGTGCCGGTGATCCTGTTGACGGGGTTGAGCGATACGCCATCCAAGCTGCAGGGCTTCGACATCGGCGCCGACGACTACCTGGTGAAGCCGGTGCCGGCCCGCGAGCTGGCGGCGCGCCTTCGCAAGCTGATTGGCTCGCGTCTGGAATCCGCCAGACTGGTTCACCGCCAGCGTCTGCAGGCGATTGGCGAGATTGCCGCCGCCGTCGGTCATGAAATCAACAACCCGCTGGCGGCGGCTCTCGGCACGCTCGATCTGGTGCTGCTGGGCCATGATGTGCCGCATCAGGTGCGCCGGGAGCTGGCGCAGTGCCGAACCCAGCTGCGGCGAGTCGCCTCGACCCTGTCACAGTTGACCGTTGTGCGCGACAGGACCGTGCCCTACGTCGGGGCCGATCGGATGATCGACCTGCGGTCCGATGGGCAGATCAGCCACTGACCAGTCGGCGATTCTTCCCATCCTCCTGAGTCCGACGCAACACAGGTCAGCCATCCTGTGGCGCCCTCTCCGCGTGCGTGAGATGACGCGCGCCTCGTAATCCACTCGTCGTCATCCACGTTGACATTAGTCGGGCTGCGCTACTGCGTCGATCGCGGGTGGCTTGGTCCGTTGATTCGTGCCGCGATGTCTGGACGGCACCCGCGTGCGGTACAATCGACGCACCCTATGAACAAGTCATGCTTGCTACTCTCGTTTTGTGGTGGACTGCTGCTGCTCGCGTTCGCCAGCACGCCACGGTTCGTGGCTCGAGCCGACGCACAGGTGTCCCGAAGATCTGAGGGAGATCGCGCGCTTTCGCCCGCGGTCGAGGCGTTGCTGCGCAAGATTCGCGGGGCCGACACCGGACAACTGGCCGTCTCGGAAGAGGACGGCCGGTTCCTTCGCCTGCTGGCCGCATCGCACGGCACGAGACGCGCATTGGAGATTGGCGCCGCCAATGGCTATTCCGCCATCTGGATCGGACTCGGCTTGCGCGAGACTGGCGGAAGGCTTGTCACGATCGAGTACGACCCAGCGCGCGCGAAGCAGGCCGAAGCCAACATCCGTGCAGCCGGCCTCTCCGACATCGTGCAGGTGATTCCGGGCGACGCGTTCAAGGCGATTCCGAAGATCGAAGGCACGTTTGATTTCGTGTTTTTGGACGCCTGGAAACGCGACTACCAGCGGTTCTTCGACCTGGTTTTCCCTCGCCTCGACAAAGGCAGCTTCTTCGTCGCCCATAACGTCGTCAACAAGGCGACCGAGATGGGGGATTTTCTGACCACGCTGCGCACGCATCCCGGCATGCTGAGCACAATCGTATCGCCCTCCGGCGAGGGCGTGTCGGTGTCCTGGAAGCGCTAAGCATGAAAATCATCTGAACCCAGCCAACTCGGCCTGCCGTGACGATGAGGTAGAATGCGTAACGGCGGGCCGCTAGCTCAGTGGTAGAGCACCTGACTTTTAATCAGGGGGTCGTGGGTTCGATCCCCACGCGGCCTACCAACCCAGACTTCAGTCATCCTCTCCCGGGCGCTCCCGACGACGCTGGCCGCGGGCTGGCGCGTTGAGGGGCCGCCCGCGCCCGACCGGCTACTCGACGACGTTGACCGGAATGTGTTCGGTGCAACCCGGGTAGTCGCAGCACGTGGCGCACACCCGCTTGAACGCCCTGAGACCGCGCAGTTCCACGTCGGGCGACAGATAGTCTGGTTTCACGGGTTCGTTTTTCAGCAAGTCGGTGCTCAAGTACTTCTTGTTGCAGTCGCACAGGATCGTCACCACCACGGCCCCGGGGCCGATGTCGTTCTGTGTCTTGAGCGCGCCGATGAAGTTCGCCCCCGACGAAATGCCCACGGCCAACCCTATCTGCGCCAGCTTCTGGGCCATCAGGATCGCGTCGCCGTCGTTGGCGTTCACGATGTGATCCATCTCGTCCAGCTTGACGAGGGGCGGGATGAACTCGTCTGAGATGCCTTGAATGCGATGCTGGCCAGTCTTGTGGCCCGTCGACAGGGTGGGCGATTCGGCAGGTTCGAGCGGATGAATCCGTACCGTGGGTTTCACCGATCGAAGGAATCTCCCCACGCCCATCACCGTTCCGCCGGTACCGACGCCGGCGACAAACGCGTCGGGCGACAGCCCATTGAAGCGCAGCTGCCACCAGATCTCAGGCCCTGTCGTCAGCCGGTGCGCCTCCACGTTGGCGTCGTTGGCGAACTGACACGGCAGGAATACGCGGGGTTCTCGCGCCGCCAACTCCTCCGACATGCGAATGCTGCCCAGAAACCCACCTTGTGCCCGGCTGACCGGCACGATCGACGCGCCAAAACTCGCAATCAACGCCATCCGTTCGTTGCTCATCCAGTCGGGCATGAAGATCGTGACGGGATGACCAAGCGCGCGGCCGATCGCGGAAAACGATATGCCGGTGTTGCCGCTG
>CAYHRK010000013.1:0-32271 GCA_964358795.1 uncultured Vicinamibacterales bacterium | reverse complement strand
GCGATGATCGACTGCCACACCGGCAGGCGGCGGTGCAGTGGATAGGTCAAAACGCCATACACGATCTCCACGTGGATCCAGTACACGAACAGCGATGACCGGCCGAATTCGAGCATTGGGCTCCAGGTGGGGTTCTGAGGCTCGGCCGACAGAGGACGCTGTACGTAAATGTAGATCAAGCCCATCAGCACCAGCATCACGCCAATCTTGATGAAGTAGAAGGTCGGCGACGACGTCCAGAAGTTCGATTGGCCAGGCGGGTAGAGCGACGGCAGGAACGACGCGCTGTAGCCGGCCAGGATGAGCGCCACGCCCGCCAGTGCGAACCGTTGGTTCTTTCGCCACTCCTCGGCTGGTGTATTCACCGCATCGAGCAACTCGCCCGCAAACGCCCCGGCAAACACATAGCCTGCCCACGGAAACAGGGTAAACACGCTCATTCGGGGGAAGGGCCGGATGTACCACTCGATAGGATCGGGCAGCCAGGCCATCCAGGATGCGGCTCGAACAATCGGCGTCAGGTAGGTGAACGCGCACGCCACTGCTCCGAACACGGCCAGCCGTGTCCGGTGTCGGCCGATCCGGCCCCACAGCCACGAGGCGGCGGCGATCGATGGCCCCATGATGTTCAGGATGTCGGCCTTGAAGATGCCCTTGAACGTGGAACCAGGGCTCAGAACAAACGACTGCAAGCGGAACAGGAATGCCAGGCCGAAGATCTGCCAGCCTCGTTTCTGCACCGACCAGGCCGCAGCCGCCCTGTCGCCTGTGCGCCTCGCGCGTGCCGAGCCGGCCATGGCTACCGACACTCCCGCCAGAAACAGGAACATGGGTGCCGCCAGGCCGCCAATGAAGGTGGCGATGGCGTACGTCCACGTCTTGCGGTCGGCGTACACGGTCCAAGCATCGAAGGTGTGCGCTTCGATCATGAACAGCACGCTCAGCCCGCGCATCCAGTCGATGTACGCGCGGCGGTTCGAGGGAGTCCCCACCAGCGATCCTCCGTGGAACAGTCCGGCAGACTCCTCCGGAACCGGGATCCGGTCAGTTCCTATTCCACACGTTTGGTGTCGAAGGTGGCGTGGAATTCGATGTCCTGCCGCATCGAGTGCCACACCGAGCAGTACTTCGCGTGCGACAGATCAAGCGCCCGCTGGATCTGGTCGGCTGGCGCCGCCGTGTCGAGCGTCAGGTGCAGATCGACCCGCACGATACGGCGCGGATCATCCGGGGCCCGTAGCGCGGTCAGATCCGCCGTGAGGGCGTTCACCTTGAATCGGCCCTTCGTCAGGATGTGCACCACGTCAATCGACATGCACCCGGCCAGTGAACCGGCCAGTGCAATCACCGGGGATGGACCCGCAATGCTTCGGCCATCGAGCACCCACTGGTGGCCTCGCTCGCGCGCGACGAATTTCAGACCGCCATCCCATGTGAGATTCACGACGGCTGGAGGTTTGGTGTCGGCCATGAGGATCAGGACTCCTGTGACAGAGAGGAATGACGGCTGATTCTACCCGATGCTTGCCTTTGCCGCCCGTCCGCGCCAATACTTCGAAAAACGAAAGGATCCTCCGTGAACCGAATGACTATTGCGTGGTCGTTGGCCGTGGTGGCTATGGCATGTGTCGCCGTCGTGGCTGGTTCAGCCGGGCAGCAGACGAGCTTGCTCGACCGGGCCAGGGCGCTGCATCGATCGGTGCCGATGTTCGACGGCCACAACGACTATCCCTGGGAGGTGCGCCAGAAGGGCGACAAGGACCCGGCCAAGCTCGACATCCGGAATGCCCAGCCAGCCACCATGACCGACATTCCGCGTCTTCGCCTGGGCGGGGTGGGCGCGCAGTTCTGGTCGGTCTACGTGCCCGCCCCACTGGCAGGCCAGCAGGCCGTCACCGCCGCCCTCGAACAGGTCGACATCGTGCACCGCATGGTCGAGCGGTATCCCGATGTGCTGGAACTGGCGAAGACCGCAGACGATGTGGAACGTATTTTCAAGGCTGGGAAGATCGCCTCGCTGATTGGCATGGAAGGCGGGCACTCGATCGACTCGTCGCTTGGTGCGTTGCGCATGTTCTACCGCCTTGGCGCGCGCTACATGACGCTGACCCACTCGAAAAACGTGCCCTGGGCCGATTCAGCCACCGACACCCCGGAGCATGGCGGATTGACGGCGTTCGGCGAAGACGTCGTGCGCGAGATGAACCGGCTGGGCATGCTGATTGACATGAGCCATGTGTCGCCCGACACCATGGACGACGTGTTGCGCGTCACGCAGTCGCCGGTGATCTTCTCGCACTCGTCGGCACGTGCGCTCTGCGACCATCCGCGCAATGTGCCGGACGCCATTCTGAGGATGCTGCCGAAAAACGGCGGCGTGGTGATGGTGTCGTTCGTGCCTGGATTCACGTCGCCGGAGGTGTCGGCGTGGGAAGCCGCCCGGGATGCCGAGCAGGCGCGACTCGAGAAACTGACGCCGAACAACGCGGCCGCGGTGAAGTCCGGGATGGACGCATGGAGTGCCGCACATCCACGCGTGAGGGCGACGCTGGCGCAGGTGGCCGACCACATCGATCACATCCGGCAGGTGGCCGGGATCGACCACGTGGCGTACGGCAGCGATTTCGACGGCATCACGTCCACGCCGGTGGGTCTGGACGATGTGTCGACGTTTCCGGCGCTGACGGCGGAGTTGCTGCGCCGGGGGTACACCGACGCCGACATGAAGAAGGTGCTCGGTCAGAACCTGTTGCGCGTGATGCGCGCCGCCGAAGCGACCGCCCGGCGCGTTCGGTGAACCACTCCCGCTCCGGGAGTGGTCGGCCGAGTTGCGCCGGCCGTCGCTCCTTGCTACGCTGCCATCTATGCGGATCCAGTTAAGCGTTCTCGGGTTGGCGTGCGTCGCCGGTGTCTCGCTGGTGGCTGGGCCATCGTCGGTGGTCACGCCGGTGCAGACGCCCACACAACAGGCACCGGTGTTCAGGTCGGCAGCCAAGATCGTGCCGATCTACGCCACGGTCACCGACGCGCAGGATCGCCTGGTCCCCGATCTGAAGCGAGAAGACTTCGAAATCCTCGACAACACCGTTCGCCAGGACATTACCGTCTTCGAGAATCAGACCCAGCCGTTTACTGCCGTGGTGATGCTGGATACCAGCGGCAGCATGACGAACTCGATGAAGCTGCTGCGGGCCGGCGGACGGGCGTTTGTCGAACGGTTGCTGGCGCAGGACAAGGCCCAGGTGGGTGCGTTCAACGACAAGGTCCAGTTCAGCGGCACATTCACATCAGATCGCGACGAACTGGTTGAGGCGCTCCAGAACATCGATTTCGGCTACCCGACTCGCCTGTACGACGCGGTGGACCAGTCGCTCGATCGGCTGGGTGGTGTGGAGGGCCGCCGGGTGATCGTGCTGCTGACCGACGGCGACGACACCGCCAGCAAGACGAGCCAGGGCGACGTGCTGGACCGATCGCGCGAAGAGGAAGTGATGATCTACGGGATCGGACTGCAGTCGCTGTACTTCAACGGCCAGCGCCAGGTGATGACCAGTCCGGACAAGGTGCTGAGGAAACTGGCTGACGAAACCGGCGGCGGATACTTCCTGTTGAAGCCCGCCGACGACCTGGCGACCACGTTCAGCCGGGTGGCGCAGGAGCTACACAGCCAGTACGTCCTGGGTTTCGCGCCAGCCACGCTCGACGGCAAAGTACACAAGCTTGTCGTCACCGTGAAACGGCCGGGCATGAGAGCGCGAGCACGCAAGTCCTACGTGGCCACGTCGGAAACACCGCCGTTGGCACGGCCGCGCAAGTAAAGGACCGCGCGCGGCCGACCAGGCACAGCTCACGCACGAAGGGGGCTGTAGGTTTACTTAGTGATGTTGCGGCGGATTCGCGTACGGATTGTCAATCACCAGATCCGGGCGCTTACGCCGGAATGTCTCGGCCACGTGGCAATCCCAGCAGATAGCCGTGTGGGTGGCCAGCACCTTCGGCAGCGTTTCGGGCGCCACATCACGCCATTCCAGCGTGGTGCCGTCCGGCGTGCGCAGCGCCGGCTTGTGCTGGATCCAATCGATCGCGCCAAGCGCCTTGCCACATAGCACGCACGTCTTGTCGGAGTACCAGCGCGTCACCTGGGTTTTCACCAGACAGTCCATGGGCGATGACTCGATCTGCGTCAGGCATTCCTGTCCGCACCCGGCTTTCTCGGGCCAACGCGTGCAGGATTCAAGTCTGAGGTCCTCGAATCCTCGCCCGACGCTGATGGCCGCGTGCGCCGCATCCACCTTTACGGCCACGGTCTGGTGGTTTTCAGGGCAGGACACGAGGCGATCGCCGCGCATCCTGAAGTACTCGCGAACCGGCTTGCGCAGCGTGAAGTACAGGGTTGCCACGACCGCAAGCGCGACCACCACCGACAGCCATGCCGACATGAGCCATCCTCCTCCCGTGGCGACTATCCTAGCACCACGGGCTGCCGGGCAACGCAGGACTTCGCTCGGGTAGAATGAGGACGATGGACGATGAACTTCAGCCCGAGCGGGGAGGTGCGTGGCGCTGGATTGCGGTGGTGGCCGGCCTCGTGGTGGCTGCAGCGGTGGGGTACTTCGTTTGGTCGGGCCTGTCGCGCTTCGGCGCTGGACGCGAACCCTCTTCCCCGACGGTAATCGCCCCGCCGCCCGTGTCGGCCCCCGCTCAGCGGACGGCCGAGCCTGAGCCGCCAACCAGCGCCGACGCCGCCAAGCCTGCGCCGCGCCGGCGACCCCGTCCGGAAAAACCCGCCGAACCGGCGGCTCCTCTCGCGGCCGCGTCGGCAGGCCCCATGCTTGTTGTTGACAGCGACGTGCCGGGCGCATCGGTGTTTGTCGACCGCCAGTACCTCGGCACGACTCCCGTGCGTACGACTGGCGTGAAACCCGGCACGCACCAGTTGAATGCATCAGCGGATGGCCAGGACGGGATCGTACGGACCATCGAGGTGAGCGACGCTGGCGAGACGTCGATCGGCCTGCGGTTCAGGGATGTGCAGATCGATGCCTCTGTGGCGGTCGTTCACAAGCACGGCATCGGCTCGTGCGAAGGACGGCTGCTGGCCACCATCGCCGGGCTACGCTACGAGACGTCGAACAAGGGAGACGCGTTCTCGATCGGGTTTGGAGACCTCGAAACCTTCGAGATCGACTATCTGCAGAAGAACCTGCGCGTGAAGAAGCGCGGCGGCAAGACATGGAACTTCACCGACAAGTCCGAGAACGCTGACAAGCTGTTTGCCTTCCATAGGGACGTGACCAAGGCGCGCGAAAAGCTCGCCGCCGGGCGCTGACCGACCGTGATGCGGGGCCATCCATGGCAGAGCTTCTGACCGAACCGGAATTCCGGAGCAAGGCCGACGAGGCGATTGAGGGCGCGCGCAGGGCCTTGATGCCGCTGGCCGATGACGAGTTGTTCGAGGTCGACGTGCAGGGCGGTGTGCTGAGTGTCGAGTTCGAGACACCGGCTCCCGCACGGTTTGTCGTCAGTCCGAACGCGCCGGTCCGGCAGATCTGGGTGTCGGCCCTCGTGCACAGCTACAAGCTGAGCTGGTCGGCCACTCTCAACACGTTTGCGCTAGACGACGAATCGCTGGTGGCGCTGCTGACGAGGCTGGCGCACCAGCATCTGGGTAGGTAGAATGCACACGGTAACTGTTTACCGGGTCGACCGGAAGCAACCCGGCAAACAGTTACTAGTAGTTGATTACCGCTGATGACCACGAGGCGGTAACCAACTGCAGCACACGAGACCCACGATTCGATGGAGGGAACCCATGCGTGCGTTTGCAGTGTATTGTCTGATAGGCGCCGTCGTTGCAGCCGGCGCGGCCTGCGGCAGCAAACAGGAACAGCCGGCGCAGAGGGCCGCTCAGCAGGCAGCCCAGGATGCGGCCAAGGCGAATCAGCCGGCAAGTGGATCCGCGCAGGACATCGCCAAGGGGATGGCCCAATTCGCCGAGAGCATGCAGCAGATGCAGAAGGGGCCCAATGGGGAGGCGTTTGAACCGGTCAGCTTCCGGACCCTTTATGACTTTTTTCCCGAGGTGGCCGGATGGGAAAAGAGCAAGCCGAAGGGCGAGACGATGACGATGCCGGTGAAGTTCTCGTCGGCGGAGGCGACGTACACGAAAGGTGAGGCGAACATCGAGGTGAAGATCGTCGACACGGCCATGGCGCAGATGCTGACCATGCCCTACCAGATGTTCATGATGACAGGCTATTCGAGGGAAACCGACGAGGGCTACGAGAAAGCCTCGAAGGTGGCCGGCAATCCAGGCTGGGAGAAGTGGGACAGCGGATCCAAGCAGGCCGAGATTGGCGTGATTGTCGCCCAGCGTTTCCTGGTGACCGTGTCGGGGCGCGACGTGGAGAGCGCGCAGCCCGTGAAGGACATGGTCGCCAAGCTGGACCTGGGCAAACTGGCCGGCGTGAAGTAGTCGCTACAGACGAAATCCTCCGCGCAGCGGATCCTCATCGTCCACCAGGAAGGTGTGCTCCCCGGTAATCCACGCCGAGCCTTCAAGCTCGGGCACGATGGCCGGGGAGTCCCCCACCTGCGTCCGGTCCGCCACCCGTCCCTTGAACACCGTTCCGACGATGCTTTCGTGGCAGAAGTCCCTGCCTGGTGCAAGCAGCCCCATCGCGTCGAGCACGGCCATGACGGCGCAGGTGCCTGTGCCGCAGGGCGAGCGGTCCACTTCGGCATCGGCGAAAACCGTCACGTTTTTCAGATCGGCGTCCTCGCGATCCGGCGGTCCGGTGAAGATCGTGCCGTAGATGCCTTTGAGGCCGCCGTCCAGGGGGTGCTCCACCGTGACGGCGGCTTCGACGGCGCGTTTGATTTCCATGCCGATCCGGCGCAGGTCGGGCAGCCGGGCCGGCAGGATGGGCATGCCCACCGACTCGGCATCCACAATCGCGTAGAACGCTCCTCCAAACGCCACGTCGGCGCGGACCTCTCGCGATCCCACCCGCACGGTCAGGCCTGGATACAACACGAACGAGGGCACGTTCACAAACGACACCCGTTCGACGCGCCGGCCGACGCCGTTCGCACCGTTGGCTTGCGCCAGGTGTGCACTGGCCCGCACCAGTCCGGCAGGCGCATCGAATACGATCTCGCCTTCCCGACGCGGATGCACAAGCCCGCGTTCGATCGCCATCGTGGTGACAGCAATGATGCCGTGGCCACACATCGTGCTGTAGCCTTCGTTGTGCATGAAGAGCACGCCGGCGTCGGCTTCGGCCGAGACGGGCTCGGTGAGCACGGCGCCGTACATGTCGGCGTGGCCGCGCGGCTCGAGCATGAGCGCCCGCCTGATGGCGTCGGCGTGGGCTTTGACCCACGCCCGCTTCTCGAGCATGGTGCGACCCTTGGGTGCCGGGTAGCCGTCAACAATCAGGCGCAGCGGCTCGCCGGCGGCGTGCGCATCGATGGTGCGGAATTGGCGAATCACTGGCATCCTCGGCTAAAGACGGTTTCATCACCTGCGCACGGCGGCTTGTCTGCGCCGCAAGAACGGGTGACGTGAGTTTGTCAGGCGGGATTATATGCTGTAGCTCTTGTACACTTGTGTGATGGCGACGATCCGGTGGGTTCCCAGGTGGCTGTTCGCGTGTGCGGGCGCACTCGTGTGTGCCGGCTTGCTGGCGGTGCCGGCGGCTGCCAACCCGCAGTCGGAGGCGCTTCGGCGACAGGCGTTCGTTCACGCGTACAGCCTGGACCACGATGAGGCCGTGGCAACCGCGCTGCGCGCCGTCGAGGCGGATCCCGACGATCCCGGCGCACACAGAACCGTGGCCGCTATCCTCTGGCTGAACCTGCTCTACCAGCGTGGCTCGGTGACGGTCGACGACTATATGGGGTCGATTTCGCAACCGAACGCGAAGCTAAAGTCGCCGCCGCCGGAGCTGGCCGCCGCCTTTCGCAGTCACATCGAGCGAGCACTTCAACTGGCCGAACGCCGGCTGCGCCTGAGGCCGAACGACGCCGCCGCGCACTACGACGTGGGAGCCGCCGTCGGTCGCATGGCGGCGTGGTCGGCATCCGTTGATGGCAAGACGTTCGGTGCCTTCACGGCTGCCCGCCGAGCGTTTGACGAACACGAACGCACGATTGAACTCGATCCGTCCCGCAGGGACGCCGAGTTGGTCCTGGGCACGTATCGCTACATCGTGGCCAATCTCTCGAGGGTGATGCGGTGGGCCGCATACATCATCGGCTTCGGCGGAGGGCGGGAACGGGCTATCCAGCAGTTGGAGTCGTGTGCGGCTTATCGCAGTGATGTGCAGGTGGAGGCCAAGTTCGTCCTGGTGCTCATCTACAGTCGCGAGCGCCGCCACGATGATGTGCTGCGCCTGCTGCGATCGTTGCGCGAGGAATTCCCGAAAAACCGGTTGCTGTGGCTCGAGTCGGGCGCCAGCGAAATGAGAGCCGGCCAGCCATCTGAAGCGCTCGCCCTGCTGACAACCGGCGTCGGCATGTTCGAGCGCGACAATCGGCCGAAGTCGTTCGGGGAAGGCGCGCTGTGGTACTTCAAACGCGGCGCTGCGCTGGTGGCCACCAATGATGGGCCCAAGGCGGAGGCCGACCTCAGACGCGCGCTCGATCTGGAAGCCCGGGACTGGGTGCGCGGCCGGGTCCACTGCGAACTGGGCAAACTGGCCGACCTGAACGGCGATCGCAAACGGGCCAAGCAGGAGTATCAGCAGGCGCGTTGGCTGGCCGAGCGCGACAACGACCCCCAGGGCCTCGCCGAGGCAGAACGGCTGATTGACCGGCCTTACAAACTCGCAGACCCCAAAGGAACAAACCCGCCGCCGGCACGTCAGTAGAGGGTAGACTGGTCTCCGTCCTGTTGCAGAACAGGACATGCGCCGCGACCCTGGCGCTGCGTATTGCAGATGGCGAAGAAACCCTCGTGGCCGCTCATCATTTTTGGCGTGGCGATCTTCGGATTGGTCGTTGGCGTGAGCCTTGTGGCGGTGGCCGGCTACGTGATTTACCAGCAGTTCGCATTCAAGGCCACCTCATCGACCGAGATGGCGGCCACCGACGAATTCGCGAGAGTCGCGAGCCGGTTTGCCGGCCAGACACCGCTTCTGGAAATTCGCGACGGAGAGCCGGTTCGGGTCAAGGAGCGTGGACCAGGCAGCGGAAAACCCGTCGAGGCGCTCCACATCATGGTGTGGGAGCCGGACGGAGGTAAGATTGTTCGACTCAACATCCCTTTTTGGCTCCTGCGCATGACCAAGGGCCGCCCAATCAGGCTGTCGGGTGGACCCCACCAAGACGACGAACCGGTCCGGCTCAAGATCACCGCGGAGGATCTCGAACGCCACGGTCCCGGCCTGATTCTCGACTACAAGGAATCGGGAGGCGAGCGTGTCCTGATCTGGGCGCAGTAAGGACCCGGAAGGAAATAACCGTCGCCAGATTCGCGTCACCCTTCCTCGATTCCCGCCCCGGTCCCGCGCCTACCGAATCACGCCAGCGAGGATCGCGACCAGTGTTGTGGCAGACACCAGCAGCCAGAGGATGACGCCCTGCGCGAGCGGGCGGAACCCCACGGTTCGAAAAGTGTGGCGGCTGACACCGGCGCCGATCAGGAACAACGTCACCACCAGCGACCGGCGCGCGACCAACGCCAGCACGTCCCACGCGGCGGCCTGTTCAGGAAGCAGCGACCGGATGATCGCGGCCGCGACAAACCCGAGGATGAAGAGCGGCACGGTGGCCCTGCGATCCGACTTGCGCACCAATGCCACGCCAATCACGCACGGGGTGATCCACAGCGCCCGGGTCAGCTTCACCGTGGTCGCCACTGCCAGAGCGCCGGTTCCGTATGACGAAGCCGCGCCGACGACGCTGCTGGTGTCGTGAATCGCCAGCGCGCACCAGAGTCCAAACGCTGGATCGCTGAGAGACGTGAGATGGCCCACAATTGGGAAGGCGACCAGTGCGACCGCGTTCAGCGCGAACACGGTGACAAGCGACACGGCCACGTCCTCGTTGCGGGCCTTGATCACCGGCGCCATAGCCGCAATGGCGCTGCCTCCGCAAATCGCGGTGCCAAACGAGATGAGCTGCGATGTGCGGGAGTCCACCCCACACAGACGTCCGAGCAGACTACCGGCCAGGATGGTCAGTGTGATGCCAACGATCGTGTAGAGGATCGACGATCGCCCAACCTGCAGGACCTGTCCGATACCGATCCCGAACCCCAGCCCGACAACAGACAGTTGCAGCAACGTGCGGCTCCAGCGTGAGGTTTCGATCGGAACCGGGTTTCCTATCGACAGACTGAACGCGATGCCGGCGGCAAGCGCAATGGCGGCGTCCACGCCAGGCCACGCGCAGGCCAACGCGACGAGCGCGAAGGCCCATGTTCTGCGCCGATGCGATGCTGGCGGCTGGGAAGTCACGCTTGCGGGCTCCTTGATGCTTGCGCCACTGCAACGATCGGCCAGACAATGACCGTATGATCCTGCCAAGCGTCGATGAACATACGCTGCGAGCCGCCCTCACGCCGGCGCTTGCGGTGCAAGCGGTCCGCGAGGCGTTTCGTGCCGACGGCGAGGGACGCACGGCCGTGCCGCCGGTGATCAACCTTCAGGTCCCGGGCACACGCGGCGAGTTCCACGTGAAGACGGCTTGGGTCCAAGGGGTACCGCTGATTGCCGTGAAGGTCGCTTCGGGATTCTACGACAATCCGGCCCTGGGGCTACCCACGGGATCAGGATTGATGGCGCTCTTTGACGCCTCGACCGGCATGCCGGTTGGCATGCTGTTCGACAACGGGTTTCTGACCGACTTGCGGACGGGTGCCGCCGGCGCCGTGGCGGCCGAGTGCCTGGCCCGGCAGGACATCACGACGGTTGGCGTGATCGGATCCGGCGTGCAGGCGCGTTACCAGGTGAGGTGCCTGCGGGAGGTCCGGAGGTTCTCTCGCATTGTGGCGTGGAGTCCCGACAGAGGTGGACTGGACGCGTACTGCGTCGAGATGCGCGATGCGCTGGGCATCGACGTCGTCGCCGCCGATGGCGCCGAACCGGTGTGCCGGCAAGCCGACCTGTTGATTACGGCGACGCCAGCGCGCCAGCCATTGGTTAAGGCCGAGTGGCTGAGGCCAGGCGTGCACGTGACGGCATTGGGGTCCGATACGCCCGGCAAACAGGAACTCGAAGCACAGTGCCTGGTGCGCGCCGATCTGGTTGTGGTGGACCGGCTGTCGCAGTGCGCGCGATTCGGCGAGTTGTCGCACGCCATTGCTGCGGGCCTGTTGACCGAATCCGGCGTGTCGGCTCAACTGGGCGAGGTGGTAGCCGGCAGAAAGCCGGGCCGCACGCGGACGGACCAGGTGACGATTTGCGATCTCACCGGTGTGGGCTTCCAGGACACCGCCATCGCCGCGCTGGCGTGGGCACGTGTACAGGAAAAAGGCCCCGCCGAGCACGCGGGGCCTGCCATCAAGGGAAATGTATGATGGATGGTACCGGTACGGGGATTCGAACCCCGGTCCCGTGGCTGAGAACCACGTGTCCTAACCCCTAGACGATACCGGCACCCACCGGCTAGGAACTGTACATATTACTCCATGTCACTTAAAGCCATTTCAGTTCTGCTCGTTGCGCTGCTGCTGGTTGGGGGAGGTGTGGCGTTTTACCTGGCGGGCCAGGAACCCGGGCCGCTGCTAACGGTGCGCCAGCCCACGGCCGTCGGCGGCGGACAGTTCACGCTCGAGCTGTCGGTCGACTCCGACGGCACGCGCCTGTCGCGCGCCGAGGCCCGCCTGGAACAGAGCGGCCTGCAGTTCCCGCTGTTTTCCCTGTCGGAGCCAGGTGACGCCCAGTTCGTCCAGGAGAATCCCGGACGGATGCGCATCACGCGGGTCGTGGCGACCGGCACACTGAAGGGTCTGCGCGAAGGGCCGGCCCGTGTCGCGGTGACGGCTGCTCATCCGGTGCTGTTCGGCGTGCGCCAGGTGGAGTCCACCGTCTCGCGCGACGTGCGCGTGCGGTTGACGCCGCCCCGGCTGAGCGTGGCCTCGACGCGCCACTACGTGAATCTTGGCGGGGCCGAGTTGGTCGTCTATCGCGTGTCTCCCCCCGACGTCGCATCAGGCGTGCAGGTGGGTGAGCGCTACTACCCGGGTTTTGCCGCGTCGGGCGTTGGCGGCGCGATCGCGTCGGGCCCGGGCCTGAGGCTGGCGTTTTTCGCGCTCCTGTTCGACCAGGATGCCAAAACCCCCATCCGGGTGGTGGCGCGTGACGAGGCCGGAAACTCGACCTCCGTGAATCTGACTCACACGATTCTGCCCGGCACCTTCGCCGAGAGCCGGGTGCCTGTCGATGACAGGTTTCTGCGCCGGGTGGTTGGGCCCATTCTGAAGGCCACCCCGGATCTGAAACTGCCAGACGCCACACCCGCGGACCGACTGGCGGCCTTCCTCGTCATCAACGGCGAGCTGCGACGCAAGAACTCCAGCCAGATCGAAGCCATCGGGCACGACACGGTGCCGGAGATGCTATGGCGAAGACCATTCAGGCGCCTGGGGCGGGCGAAGCCCGAGGCGGCGTTTGCCGATCATCGTACCTACATGTACGACGGCGGCGAGATCGACCAGCAGGTGCACCTGGGCGCGGACCTGGCTTCGACACGCCGCGCACCGGTTACCGCCGCCAACACGGGACGCGTGCTGTTTGCCGCGTACCTGGGCATCTACGGCAACTGCGTTATCATCGACCACGGCATGGGGGTGCAATCGCTGTACGCGCACCTTTCGACGGTGGACGTCGATCAGGGGGACCGGGTGTTGCGAGGCGAGACCATCGGCCGCACCGGTACGACGGGACTAGCCGGCGGGGATCACCTGCACTTCACCGTGCTCGTGGCAGGCCGGCCGGTGGATCCGATCGAATGGTGGGATCCGCACTGGATCCAGGACCGCATCGACCTTAAGCTGGCGGAGGCTGGCATCGTAGCCGGCGCACCGAAGGTTGACGCGCCGAAGCCCAGCGCCAGGAAGGCACCACGCGTGGCGCCCAAGCCCAAACCGACGCGGCGCGCACCGGCCACCGGCCGAGGCAGACGGTAACGCGGTATCATCGTAGCGGCAGGTCCGGGCGATCGATGAACACTCCCCACTTTGACGCGCAGCCATCGGCTTCGCCCGTGGCAGCCGGCCTCTCTGCCGAGCCGTCCGGGCGCACCGGCGACTTCGTGGCGCTGGCCAAGCCCCGTCTGAACATGCTGGTAGTCGCCACCACACTGGCCGGTTACTACATGGCGTCGCCTCCGGCAGGCTCGGCTCTGCTGCTGTTCCATACGCTGGTTGGCACGGCGCTGGTGGCCAGCGGCGCATCGACATTCAATCAACTGATGGAGATTGAAGCCGATGGCCTGATGCGGCGCACGCGGATGCGGCCGCTGCCAACCGGCCGTCTCACGCCGCGACAGGCCCGCATCTTCGGACTCATCCTGTCGGTGGCCGGAGTGGTGCAACTAGCCCTCGGCGCGAACCTGCTCGCGGCCGGCGTGGCGGCGGCAACGCTTCTGACCTACACGGTGTTCTATACCCCGCTGAAGAAGCGAACGTCGCTGGCAACGGTGGTGGGTGGAATCCCCGGCGCGCTGCCGCCCATGATTGGCTGGGCGGCGGTCCGCAACAACCTCTCGATCGAGGCCTGGATCCTCTTTGGCATCGTCTTTCTGTGGCAGATGCCGCACTTCCTGGCCATCGCGTGGATGTACCGGGAGGACTACAAGCGGGCCGGCTTCCCGCTGCTGCCCATCGTGGAGCCCGATGGCGGATCAACCGGACGCCAGGCGCTGGTCTACGCGGCCGCTCTGCTGCCGCTGAGTTTGGCGCCCTCGGCCGCCGCGATGACGGGGCTGCCGTACCTGATCGGCGCGGCAAGCCTGAGCCTGGCCTTCCTCGCCCTCGCCGCGCGCTTCGCGTGGCTGCGCACGACGCCGTCCGCGCGACGGCTGTTCTTCGGATCGATCGCCTACCTGCCCCTGCTGTGGATTCTGATGGTCCTCAACCGGATCTAGTGATGTCGATTGCGGATCTTCCCGCACTGAATGCCACGTTGAACGCCGTCGCCGCGTTGTTTCTGGCGACTGGTTACTTCTTCATCAGGCGCCGGCAGATCGGCGCGCATCGCGCGTGCATGCTGAGCGCGTGTACGGCATCGGCGCTCTTCCTGGTGTCGTACGTCATCTACCACGCCAGCGCCGGCTCGAAACCGTTTCCGGGCACGGGCCCCATCCGAACCATGTACTTCGTCATCCTGGCCACACATGTAGTTCTGGCCGCGGCGATTGTGCCCATGGCCCTGGTGACGCTGATACGCGCGCTCAGGAAGCGATTCGATCGGCACAAGCGAATCGCGCGATGGACGCTGCCGATCTGGCTGTACGTGTCGGTGACAGGAGTCGTCATCTACGTCATGCTCTACCACTAGACTGGCTCGGTAGGCTTCATCTCACCGAATGAAGCAGGTCTCCCGTCACCCCCGCGGCCCTTCTGTCACCCCCGCGAAGGCGGGGGTCCAGGATTCTGGATTCCCGCTTTCGCGGGAATGACGGCTGGGGAGCGGGAATGACAGTGTGTGTTGGGGGAATATGGCTGCGACGGGTTTGGTTCTCGCTGTTGCGCTTGGTTGTCTGGTGGGCGCGGAACAGGCAGCGCCCGTGGCCCGCGAGGGAAGCCCTGACATCTCCAGGCTGACCATCTCGTCTCCGGCGACCGTACGCGAGCTCAAGTCCAGCGACCTTCGCGGTGTGCCGACGCGGCTGGCGTGGTCGCCCGATGGCACCCGCGTGTATCTGCGGCTGAGCACGTTCGATCGATGGGCCAACGAGACGGCTCGGCACGTCGTGCTGGACCTGGCGGGTCAAGGCTTCGCCACCGAAGCCTACCAGCCCGCGTGGGCCGCCCGATACTGGGAGTGGAAGTCGGGGCCCACCTCTCCGGCGCTTCAGACGTGGCGCATCACGTTCGAGTCGCGCGAGGAACTGGTGCGCACGACCAACGTGCCCCGCGAAGGCAACATCGGACAGCACGGGGCCGATCCAAACGCGGGCCTGGACGAAACAGTCCGCAACGCGGCCAACGCCAGCCAGAAAACCAGATTCGAAACGCTGACGTTGCAGGGCGAACTCATCGATCGAGCCATCAACCGAAGCGTCACGCCCGGAGCCAGGTTCAGCTGGGCTCCGGCACCCAGACCGCTGATTGTCTACGTGACCCAGAAAGGCCGGCTGGTCATCAGGGACAACCACGGCAAGACGCGCCAGATCGGCGGCGTCAAGGATGTGCTGCTGCCTGCCTGGAGCGACGATGGTCGCCGCATCGCGTTCCTGCAGAAATTCCGTAACGACACCTGGTCGGTGCGCACCGTCGACATCCAATAGAAAAGAAAAACCCCGGCCGCACCGCGTGGGTGCGACCGGGGCCGATGGGTGCAGGGAAAGCGCCTCGCGTGCGGCGCTCCCGCCATAAATTCGAACTAGAAGCCGACCCGCGCGCCGATGCGCATGATGCGCGGGTTCATGATCTCCAGCACCTTGTTGAACCCGGTGACGCCCGTCAGGCGGAAGTCGTACTGACGGCCGAGCACTGTGCTCGCATTGAACAGGTTGAAGATGTCGAAGTCGATGTTCATGGTCACGCGATTGCCGAACCGGAGCATCTTCCCGATGCGCGCGTCGAACGACGTGATGGCCGGCAGGCGGTTCTTGCCCACATCCGTGATGAGCAGGACGCTCTTCCGCTTGCTGAGCGCATCGCCGGTCGTCACCTGCGAGCGGAACCAGGGCTGGCCGAAGCCCTGGCGGCTGACCATGTTGAAACCGAGGTCGATCCCCCACGGCGCTTGGTAGAGGCCGTTGGCGATGAACTGGTACTTCGGCAAGAGCGAGTAGATGCCGCTCTTGCCCGAACCGCTTGATCGCACCACGACCAGCCCGCCGTCAATATTCGGGCTGACCGCGTTCGGCGTCGGGTCCGTCAGCGCCGTTGCCGCATCGATGAACTCGCGGTGATCGTTCGTCGAGAACCCGAACCGCGCCATCCAGCGATCGGAAAGGCGCTTGGAGGCGCTGGCCTCGATGCCCCAGAACCGCTGGCTGTAGCCCGGCCGGCCCCGGTACTCCACGCCCTTGGCTTTCGCCGCCGGCGGCACATTGGCGGCGGGAATCGCATAGTACGGCGCGTTGAAATTCGACCCGTCAGGCAACGGGCCACCGGTCAGGGTCCCATCCTGGACGTACATGGCCCGCGTCAGGCCGATGATGGGCGACCAGTTGAAGTCGACCATCTTGCGCCAGGTGAACGACGCGCTGACGCCGAAGCCCTTGAACAGCTCCCGATCGATTCCAACGATGACTTCGTGCGTCTTCGGCACGTTGTAGTCGCCGATCTTGTTGATCGACTTCAGGCTGGCGGGGTTGGCGGGGTCGAAGCCTGTCCAGCCCGCCAGGAACGACGTGTCGATCTCGTTCGGGTCCGCCACGCGGTTGCCGTTGGCGTCCACTGCATAGAAGTACGCGTAGCGGTACTGCACCGTCGAGATGACGCCCGACGTGCCGTTGCCGAGCTGCGAGGCGAACATCGCGTAGCTCCCGCGCAACTGCGTCTTGCGCGCCTCGTCCAGCGCGTAGGTGATGCCGAAGCGCGGCGAGGCCGAATTCCCCTTAATGGCCTTCGGCATGGCCTGCGAGCTGATGGCCGGCAGCCAGCGCTCGAAGCCCGGCACCGCCGGTTCGCTCACCGGGAGCACGCCGTCGTTCTGCATGCCAAAGCGCACGCCGGCGTTGATGGTGGCGCGGTTCAACGAAATGGTGTCGCCGATCCACCCCGAGGTGTAGAACGCCCTCGCGGCAGACGCCCACGGACTCGCCGCGAACGCCAGCATGTCCGGGTAGCCGATGTGTAACGACCACACGAAGTTGCCGCGGCTGCTCGACATCTGCGACGACGACTCCACCGTCACGCGGCGCCAGGACAACCCGAACTTCAGCTCGTGGGCGCCCTTGAAGTAGCTGCCCTCGCCCATCACCAACTGCTGCGGCCGGTCGCTCAGGTAGTTCCAGAAGGACCCGTGCCACACGCCGCTGTCGTCCAGGTAGACGTCCTTGTTCATGCCGCCCTGCGGCCGCAACCCGAAGCCGGTCGGGAAATTGGAACCGCGCGCGGTCAGGAACAGGTTGTTCCCGACCACGAAGTTCACTTCGCCCTTGTAGAAGTTCGACGGGCCGGACTGGTTCCAGGTCGTCTCGGGCAGGCGCGTCGCGCTGGCACCGCGGCCGTACTTCAGCTTGTTGCCGTAGAAGTAGGTGAAGCTGCCGCGGATGTTCGACGTCGCCTGGACCTGCGCCTTGAACGCGCGGTTCTGGAGGATCGTCTTATCCGGCGTCTGCTTAATCGTGAGGATGCGCACGTCGGTCTTGCCGAGCGAGCCCCATGCCCACAGGCGATCCTTGACGATCGGCCCGCCGATCTCGAACCCGTAGTCTTCGTACTGGCTCGTCCGGTTGCCCTTGCCAGTCTTGCTGCCCAGGTTCGTCGCCAGTTCCCGGCTCATGTTGTTGCTCTGCATCGACTCGTCTTCGAAGTAGAAGCGGGCCGACCCACGCCAGTTGTTGGTGCCCGACTTCAGGATGAAGTTCAGGGCCACGCCGCCGGTGGCCGCAGTCATGTCCGCGCCGCCGGTCGTGATGTTCATCTCCTGGAACATGTCGAAGTCGTAGTAGGTCGGCGTCGCGCCCGTCGCCGCCATGTCGGTGATCGGGATGCCGTCCATGTTCCACGTCGCATCCGAAAACGCCGCGCCCTTGGCCTGGAAGAGGGACTGCTGGCCCGACTCGGACCCGCCGACGTTGACGCGGTCCACGATGATGCCCGGGACGGTCTGCATGACGACCCACGGGTCGCGGGCCGACGGGATGTTCTGCAGCTCTTCGAGGGTCACGTTCGTCGACGTGCCCGTCTTCTTGGCGTCAATGACCGGCGTCTCAGCTGTTACCTCGACCTGCTGCTGGACGCCGCCGACGGCCAGTGCGGGCTTCAGCGCGACGGTGCCGCCCGCCACCACCGGGACGTTCTTGTTGACGTAGTCGGCAAAGCCCTGGAGCGCCGCCTTCACCGCGTAAATGCCCGGCGGCAGATTCAGGAAGCGCGCGGCCCCGTCAGCACCCGTTGTGGCCGTGTTGTTCTGGGGCCCGGTAAGCTCGACGAGCACCCCGGGGAGTACGGCGCCGGACGTGTCGACCGCCGAAATCTCGATACGGCCGGTCGCCACCTGCGCCGAGGCGGGAACTGCCATGGCCGCCACCATGACCAGAGCCGTCGTCAGCATGACCCAGCTGCTTAGTCTTCTCATTACGCCTGTCCTCCTCTTGACGAAGATGGCCTGAAAAGCCGGGGGCGAGAAGCACGCCCGAACCGACACGAATTGCACGATTGGCCAACGCGTATCCTATGCAAACTCCGTGTCAAATGCAAACGCGTGTGATTGCTAGCGTTTGTGGGCACCTGATCGATTAGGACTCCCCGCGAATCCAACGTGGACGCATGGAAAATCCAAATAACCGGAGATCGACATCAACGGTACATCAGGAACTTCGCTCGACGCAGCCGCCATTGCGCCTCGGCCCGAGCCCAGGACGTGACGATGTCTTCGGGATTCTCTCCGACCTTGATGCGTTTGACGGTGTCAGCGCCAAACAGCCGGCCCACACCATCGACATTGAATTGAGCCGGATGGAACCGGTAGAGAGCCGACGCCACCTCCAGGCCCACCCGAACGGATCGTACGCGTTCCCGGTCGGTGACGATGATGAAGACGCCCTGGCAGCGTTCGTTGGCGAACTTGCTGGAGGTGGGCGTGAAGGCAATGGGGTAAAACCGGACGCCCGCGATCCCCCGGCGGTTCAGTTCCGCCGCCAGCCGCGGACCATCAATCCACGGCGCACCTAGCTGCTCGAACGGCGTGTCGGTGCCGCGTCCAACTGACAGGTTCGACGCCTCGATGGCTCCGATTCCCGGGTACAGGTTCGCTGCCACCAGATTGCGCATGTTGGGTGAGGGGTTCACCCAGGGCAGGCCGGTGTAGTCGAACCAGGCATCGCGGCTCCACCCGGTCATCTCGACCACGGTCAGGTCGGCGCCGATCGTGTTCTCGGCATTGAAGAGCTTCGCCAGCTCGCCAAGCGTCATCGCGTGACGAACCGGCATGGCCGGAAAGTAGGCGGTGAATCCCGACTCGGATGGGCCCAGCGCCGGACCCTCGACTGCCACGCCGTTGATCGGATTGGGCCGATCCAGCACGACGACCGCGATCTTGCGCTTTGCGGCTTCTTCGAGCACGTACGCCATGGTCGAGGTATAGGTGTAGAAGCGCGCGCCGATGTCCTGCAGGTCGAGCACGAGCGTGTCGATGCCTTTCAGCATCTCGTCGCTGGGCCGCATGGTGGCGCCATACAACGAGTAGATAGGCAACCCGGTTTTCTCGTCCGTAGACGAGGCCACCTTCTCGTCGAGAATGCCCCGGATGCCGTGCTCCGGGCTGAATAGCGCCACAAGCTGCACGCCTTTCGCCGACGCCAGCAAGTCGATGGTGGCCTCGCCTGTGCGGGCTCGGCCCGTGGGGTTGGTGATGAGACCGACCCGTTTACCCTGCAACAGCTTGAACCCATCGGCGCGCAGCACGTCGATGCCGGTCATGGTGCGGCCATCGGTCTGGTCGGCACGACGGGGCACCGTCGCTCCCGCTCCGAAATCGGAGCCGGTCCATCGCTGGGATCGGAGTTCACCTTCAGCGGGTAATTGGCGCAGCGCCGACGCCACCACCGTGGCCACCCGCGCGCGAAGCGGTGTCACATCGCCTCTGCCATCCGGGTGCACGCGATTCGAGAGAAAGATGATGTAGGTGCGCGTGAGCGGATCGATCCAGAGCGATGTGCCGGTGAAGCCCGTATGGCCGAACGATCCCACCGGCATGAGCTCGCCGCGATTCGACGAGTAGCTGGTGTCGATGTCCCAGCCAAGACCTCGCACGCTGGTCATCCCGGTGGGTGACGCAGGCGAGGTCATCTTGGCCACGGTCAGCGGCGCCAGGATTCGCGCGGCGCCCAGCGCGCCTCCGCCAAGAATCATGCGGGCAAAACGCGACAGATCGGCCGCCGTGCTGAACAGGCCGGCATGTCCAGCTACGCCAGCCATGCGCCGCGCGGTCGGGTCGTGCACGATGCCGCGCAGCATCACCTGGCCAGGCCCCTCGCACGGCCAGCCATACGGCGTGCACATCTGTGTGGGCGCGATCCGCGGCCGAAGCTGTTCGGGCGGATTGAACATGGTGTCCACCATCCCGAGCGGCGTAAACACATGTTGGCGCGCGAAGCGATCGAATTTCTCGCCGCTGACACGAGCCACGATCTCGGCGAGCAGAAAGAAATTGATGTCGCTGTAGACGAACCGCTCGCCCGGCAACGACGTGGGCACCTCTTCGGCGGCCAGCGCAATCGCGTTGTCGTAGCCCACCCATGGGTCGCCCAGATCGACGTCTGGCCGCAGCCCCGACACGTGCGTCAGCAGATGTCGCACAGTGATGTCGCCCTTGCCGTAACGCCCGAAATCGGGGATGAAGGTGGCCACCCGGTCGGTCAGTCTGATCCGGCCCTGCTCGACCAGCATCATCACGCTGGTGGTGGTGGCCACCACTTTGGTGAGTGACGCCATGTCGTAGATCGTGTCGAGCGTGGCTGGTTCGACCGCCGGCTCCAGCGCCCGATTGCCGTACGCCTTCTGATAGAGGATCTCCGCGCCACGCCCGATGAGCACCACGGCTCCAGGCAGTTGCTTATCGGCAATGGCCTGGCCGATCGCACCGTCGATTCGCGAGAGGGTCGCCAAGTCCACGCCGGTGGCTTGCGCCGGCGCCACCGCACGGGTGGTGACAGCGCCACGCGGCTCTGCCGGAGCCCCAGCCTGCGCGAGCATTGTCGTCGCAGTCATCGCCAGCGCTATCACGATCTTCAGTTGCACGGGTTCCTCCCTAGTAACTGTTTGCCGGGTTGCTTCCGATCGACCCGGTAACACAGTTACGGAGTGGTAAGCTAGCACAGATACTTAAAGGAGTTCGAGTGACACGCTTCCCCCACCGCGCGTTGGCGTTGCCGATCCTGGTGTCCCTGGTGTTGGCCTGTGCGGCTTCGGTGTCGGCCCAGCAGGTTGGACGCCTGGTCGGCCGCGTGAAGGACGTCGACGGTATCGCGATCAAGGGAGCCACCGTGAAGGCGGTGCGGCCCGAAGCCATGCCGGCCGAATTCATGGTGACCAGCGACGAGAAAGGCCGCTGGGGCATGCTGGGCCTCCAGGCGGGCGAGTGGCTGGTGTCGTTCGAGGCTCCCGGCTACGAATCGGCGAAGGTCAACCTGCGGGTGTCGGTGCTTCGGACCAACCCCGATCTGGACGTTACACTGGTTGGGGCGGCGGCGCGCGGCGCGCTGGATGGCGTGGACGCCAAGCTGCTGCAGGCCGACCTGGACGCGGCAAGCGCGTTGATGATCGACCAGAAGTGGGACGAGGCCATTGTGGCCTACAAGGCTATCCTGACAACGGCGCCGGCGCTGACGATGACCAATATGGCGATCGGTTCGGCGTGTCGGGGGAAGAAGGACTATGACGGCGCCATCGCCGCCTACCAGGAGATCTTGAAGTCGCACCCGGACCATCAGAAGGCGCTGCTGGAACTTGGGCGCACGGCGCGCGAGAAGGGCGACACGGCTGCGGCCGTGCAGTACCTGGAGAAGGCGGTTTCGGTGGACGCGGGGTCGGATCTCGCCGGAGAGGCAAGAACGATCCTCGCTCAGATCAAGACTCAGTAGACGCTAGATAGTAGAGATACGCCACGTACGAATACCGCTCAATTCACGCATGAAAGTCCGCACCGTTTTCCTCATGGCCGCTATCGTCGCGATTGCCGGCGCGGCGTGGTTTGGCTGGCGCTATTGGGCCGCCTCGCGGCCGTTTGCCGGTCCAATCGTCTTCATTTCGATCGATACGCTGCGAGCCGATCGCCTGCCGATCTACGGCTATGAGAAGATCACGACGCCGGCGATCGATGCCCTCGCGACAGATGGGCTGGTGTTCGACCACGCGTGGGCGCACTCGCCGCAGACGCTTCCGTCCCATGCGTCGATCATGACGGGCCTACTGCCCTTCGAGCACGGCGTCCGCGACAATATGGGGTTCAGCCTGAAACCAGGCGCGTGGACGCTGGCAGGCGCGCTGCGCTCCGCGGGATACGCCACAGGCGGGTTCGTGTCGGCGTACGTGCTGCGCGCGGATGTTGGTATCGGGCAGGGCTTCGACGCCTACGACGATCGCCTGCCGGCGGCGTCGCCCGAGGTGGCCATCGGCGACGTGCAGCGGGACGGCGCCGACACGCTGGCCGCCGCCGAGGCCTGGCTGTCGTCCAGAACCTCTTCGAAGTTCTTCCTGTTCCTGCACCTCTACGAGCCGCACACGCCGTACGCCCCGCCCGCCCGCTACGCGAAGGGCGATCCCTACGACGGCGAGATCGCGTACGCCGACGAACTGGTCGGCAAGCTCATCGCCACACTCAAGAGCCGCGGCCTCTATGACGACGCCCTGATCGTCCTGTTGTCGGATCACGGCGAAGGGCTCGGCGATCACGGCGAGATGGAACACGGCCTGTTCCTCTACCGCGAGACGATGCACGTGCCGCTGATCGTGAAGCGCCCGGGACGCAGGGGCGCCGGCACGCGTGTCGCTGCCCCGGTGCAGCACATTGATCTCGTGCCCTCGCTGCTGTCCATGATCCAAGCCCCTGTCCCGGCCGGCCTCCGCGGGCGATCGCTCGCGCCCGTCATGGACGGCGGCGCGATCCCGGAGCAGGGCCTCTACGCCGAGGCGATGTACCCGCGTTACCACTTCGGCTGGAGCGAGCTGTACTCCCTCACCGACGCCCGGTTCCGCTTCATCCGCGCGCCACGCGATGAGTTGTACGACACGACGAACGACCCGCGCGAGCGGCGCAATTTGGCCGGCGAGCGGGAGCAGACGCGGGTGGCGATGCGCCAGGCCCTCGACCGCCTCATGGCCGGCGCCGCTATCGACGCGCCGGGCCACGTGTCGGCCGAGGATCGCGAGCGCCTCAAGGCCCTCGGCTACATCGGCATGCAGGCCACGGTGGACACCAAGGCCGGCGCCGAGTCGCTGCCGGACCCGAAGGACAAGGTCCACGTGCTCGAGCAATATCGCCGCGGGCTTGAACTGGTCCGCAACGGGCGTACCTCCGACGCCATCCCGGTCCTCAAGGCTATTGTCGACGAGAACCCCCGGATGGCGGATGTCTGGAGCGAGATCGCCGGCCTGCTCGTCAGGCAGGGCCGACACAAAGAGGCGATCGAGGCGTACAAGCGGCAGGTCGAGGTGGCGCCCCACGACCCGGCGGCGATCGTCAGCGTGGTCCAGCTGCTGGTCGAAACGGGCCGATCCGACGAGGCGCGCGCGCAGGCCGACGCGGCGCTCAAGGTCCTGCCCGCCACCGAAGGCCGCTGGCGCGCCGCCGTTCACAAGATGCTGATGCGCATGGCCGTCGCGCGCAACGACGTGGCGACGGCGCGGGCAGAAGCCGAGTTGGCGCGGAAAGAGGATGCGACGCTGCCGCTGCCCGCGTTCCTCGACGGCCTGATCCGGTACAACGCCGGGCAGTACGCTGAGGCGCTCCCCTACTTCGAACAGGTCGTCCGCGAGACGGAGGTGCGGACCTTCCAGGTGCCCGACTTCCGGTACTACCTCGGCGACACGCTAGGGCGACTCGAGCGGTACGACGAGGCGGCGAAGTACTTCGCCGAGGAGATCCGCTTCTTCCCATCGAGCCTGAACGCCAGGGCCGGGCTCGCCATGGTTTACCGGGTGCAGGACCGCGTCGACGAGTCGAACCGGGCGGTCGAGGCGATCTTGCGGCAGGCGCCGACGCCCGAGGGCTCCGCCCTGGCCGAGAAGCTCTGGACGATGTTCGGGGAGAGCGGGCGGGCGGCTGCGGTGCGGGCCGAGCGGGCCAGGGCCGCGAAGCGGTAGCGCGGGCATGGCCAAGCGAACCCGCGTGCCATCGCCGCCCGCGCCTCCGCGGCGTCCCGCCGGCCGGCCGCCGCGCACGGGACGCGGCCGCCCGCTGGCCGGCCTCGCAATCGGCGCCGCCGGCGTCCTGGCCGCAGCGGGCGCGTGGTGGTTCTGGCCCGGCGAGAGCACGCTGAGCGTGACGCGCACGCCCGACCAGAATGTGTTGATCGTGACGATCGACACCCTGCGCGCCGACGCGCTCGGCAGCTACGGGGGCGCGGCCGCCACCCCGAACCTCGATCGGCTTGCCGCGGACGGGATCCGCTACGACTTCGCCCACGCGCACTCGGTGATCACGCTGCCGTCGCACGTCAGCATCTTCACCGGCCTGTACCCGTTCGAGCATGGCGTCCGCGAGAACAGCGGGTACCGGCTGGCCCCGTCGGTGACGACGCTGGCCACCCGACTGACGGCGGCGGGCTACAGCACCGGCGCGTTCATCGGTGCCTTCCCGCTCGACTCGCAGTTCGGCCTCGACGCGGGGTTCGGAGTCTACGACGACCAGCTCAACGAAGTGCGCGGCCCGGCCGACTTCGCGTTTAGCGAACGGCGGGCGGACGTGGTGGTGGCCGCGGCGCTGACGTGGCTGAAGGGACAACACGGCAAGTGGTTCGCGTGGGTGCACGTGTACGACCCCCACGCGCCTGCCAGCCCGCCCGAGCCGTACGCGTCGCGCTATGCGACGAACCCGTACGCTGGCGAGGTGGCGTTCACCGATTCGGCCCTCGGTCTGCTCTTCGATCATGTGCGGGCGGCCGGCAGCCGGCCAACGCTCGTCATCGTGACCGGCGATCACGGGGAGGGCCTTGGCAATCACGGCGAGGCGACGCACGGCGTGTTCGCCTACGAATCGACGCTGCGCGTGCCGTTGATCGTGGCGCAGTATCAGGCCGGCCGACCGACCGCGGGCAGGCCGGGCCGGCGGCTCCGCGTGTCGTCCCTCCCCGTGCATCACGTGGACATCCAGCCGACGGTGTTGGACGTGCTCGGGCAGGCGGTTCCTCCGGAGCCGCCTGGCGTTTCGTTGTTCGCCATCGACCGCTCGACGGCGGCGTCCCGGGCGTCCTACTTCGAGGCGCTCACGCCGTACCTGAACCGCGGATGGGCGCCGCTGCGCGGCGTGCTCGTGGATCGCCGCAAGTTCATCGATCTGCCGCTGCCGGAACTGTACGACTTGCAGCGCGATCCGGCCGAAGCGCGGAACCTGGCCGACACGCAGGCCGAGGCCCGGCGGGTGCTCGAGGCGCGGCTGAAGGCCTTCGGCCCGACCGAGCTGGGCGAGCGGCGCGCCGAAGACGCCGAGACGACGGCGCGGCTCCGATCACTCGGCTACACCTCGGGCAGCGCGAAACCGCGGAAGACCTTCTCCGAAGAGGACGATCCCAAGCGTCTGATTGCCCTCGACCAGGCCATGCACGACGGAGTCGAGCTGTTCCAGGCAGGGCGCCTTCGCGAGGCCGTGGACGTCTACTCGGGCATTGTCACGAAGCGCCCGGACATGGCCATCGCGTACCTGCACCTGGCGTTCCTTCAGTACGAGCTTGGCCAGGCGGGCATGGCCATCGGCACGCTGCGGACCGGCCGGAAACGGGCTGGCGCGAGCGCCGAGATTGATTCGCGCCTGGGCTTGTACCTCTCGGAAGCAGGCGCCTTCGACGAGGCGCTGCCGCTGCTCGAGTCGGCCGTGCGGCAGCCCGACGCCGGGGTCGACACGTTCAACGCCCTCGGGGTGACCTACTCGCGGGCGTCGCGCGCAGGCGACGCGATCAACGCGTTTCAGCAGGCGCTGAAGATCGATCCGAAGAATGCGATGGCCTGGCAGAACATCGGCGCGATGCACCTGCAGGCAGGGAATCTGCCGGCCGCACGCGCGGCCTTCGGCGAGTCGCTGCGGATCGACCCGGCGTGGGCCGCCAGCTACACGGGCCTGGGCGTCGTGGAGATGAAGGCCGGGAACCGGGACGCGGCGTTCGCGGCCTGGAGCCGCGCGGTCGAGCTGAACCCGTCGGACTTCGACGCGCTCTACAACCTAGCCACCGAATTGGTGACCGACGGCCGGTTCGAGGCCGCCCGGCCGCACCTGAAACGGTTCGTCGCGTCGGCACCGCCCGCGGCGTACGGGAAAGACATCGAGCGGCTTCGCGGGATGCTGCAGCGCCTGCGCTGAGCCCTACGTGGTAGGATGGGCCTACCTGCCCTACGAACGCCCTATCGAGGGACTGCCATGCGAAGCGCGTTGCTGGCCGCAATCACGCTGAGTGCCGTGCTGACCGTGTCGGCCCAGACGCCGCCGCAGGCCACACCCGCGCCGCCGGCCCAGCCCGGCCAGCCCCCGACGGTCTTCCGATCCGGCGTCGACCTGGTTCGTCTCGATGTGCGCGTGACGGACGAGAACGGCCGGCCGGTCGACGATCTCCGCGCCAGCGAAGTCGAGATCGTGGACGCGGGCCAGCCGAGGCCGGTGCTGCTCTTCCAGCACGTCCAGCAGCCGCGGGGCACGTACGCCGAGGTCGCCCGGCGCACGATTGCCGCCGAAGTCTCCACCAACCAGGGCGCGCCGCGAGGCGCCGTCTATGTGCTGGTCTTCGACCAGGCCCACATCCTCGCCGGCAACGAGCAGAAGGCCCGCCTTGCGGCCGAACGGTTCCTGCGCACGCGCGTGAAGCCCGGCGATCGCATCGCGCTCCACGCGCTGCCCGGCCCGGGCCCGCAGATCGACTTCACGGCGGACGTGTCACGCGCGATCCGCGAGCTGGTGGCCGTCCGCGGGAGCCGCGAAGAGACGGTGACAGGTTCGCTCCTGCCCATGCGCATCTACGAGGCGTACGAGATCACGCGCGCCAACGACGCCGTCGTGACACGGTACGTCATGCGCCTCCAGGAACAGTACGCGTCGACCGATGCACCCGCCACGGTGAACCGCCCGAACTCCGCGCGCGATCCGGAGGATCCGGCCGTGCTGCGGCGGCTCGTCCAGGAGGACGCCCGGAACATCGTCGCCCGCGCCGACGCGGAAGCCCGAGGCTTCCTCTCGGCGCTGACGTCGGTCGTGCGGACGCTGAGGGACGTGGACGGCCGCAAGTCCGTCGTGCTGTTCTCCGAGGGGTTCGAGGTGGACAACGTCCGGCACGAACTCGAGGACGTGGCGGCGGCGGCGGCGGAATCGTACTCGGTCGTGTACGCGCTCGACCTGAACTCCCGGGCCACGCCGTTGAGCCAGGCCACGCCGGGCGAGACTGTGATCGCAAGCGAGATCCTGAGCCGTCTGGAGTCACTCGGCAGCCTTGTGGCAGAAACCGACGGGGTCCTCTTCAATGACGCGGGGTCTCAGCCCGACGAGGCGCTGGCCCGGGTGTCCGAAGCTTCCCAGGACTACTACCTCGTGGGTTTCGAGCCCGCTGCGGGCCACCAGGATCGCAACCAGTACCGGCACGTCAAGGTGCAGGTGAAGCGCCCCGGCGTGCGCGTGAGCGCCCGCACGGGGTACGCCCTGGGCGCCCGGCCGACTGCGGCAGGCCGGCGGCGCGCGATTGATGGCGCCCTGCGCGCGCCCTTCTCGCAGCAGGGCCTGCGGGTCGAGTACACCACCTACGTGCTGAGAGGCGCCTCCGACCTTCAGCGCGTGATCCTCAGCATGGCCGCCCAGCTGCCGGTAGCCACCAAGGCCGCGCACACGGCCGACGTGGTGTTCTCGGCGCGCGATACGCGGACAGGCCGCATCGCCGCCAGCGGAACCGACACCATGCCGCTGCCCGAGGCCGGCAGCTCGTCGGGGCCCATGGGCGTGAGTCACTATCGGGTGCAGTTCGAGCTGCCGCCTGGCAGGTACTTGATGCGGGCTGTGGTCCGCGAGCCCGGCGGCCTGCTCGGCAGCGCCGATCGGCGGTTCCAGGTGCGGGCGCTGGCGGGTGCAAGCCTGACCGCCGGCGATCTTGTCCTGACGTCCGCCGACACCCGCGGGCTGCCCGTGCGCGCCCTCGCGCCCGTGGGCGGGGTCCTGGCTGGCGTGGTCGAGCTATACGGACGCACGGCCGAACAGGTGTCGACGGCCACCGTGACGGCCGACTTGCTGCCAATCGGCGGGGCCGCAGCGGTGACCTCGGGGCACGCGGCCCTCGACGAGATCCGGAGCGGCGCGTCCGGATCGAGCCGCGGCGCGAGGATCGAGATCCCGCTGGAGGGTATCGCGCCTGGCGAGTACATCGTTCGGGCCACCGTCCGCAGCGGCCACGACACGGCGGCCGAACTGCTCCGCGATGTCACGATCATCCCGGCTGCATCTGTGTCGCCGGCGCTGCCCTCGCCGGCGCCAGCCGGGCAGGCGTCGGATCCGATGGCCCGGTTCGACCCCGCCGCGGTGATGGACGGCGAGATCGGCCGCCAGTTCCTGGCGCGGCTTCGCGAGCGCGCCGGCGCGGCGCTGGCGCCGCTGCCCGCCGACGCCTTCGAGGCGCTGGCTCAGCGGGGCGTGACGGAGTACCTGGCGCGCGACTACGCGCGGGCAGCAGCAGCGTGGAAGGATTGTCTCGAGCGAGAACCGGACAACGCGCCGGTCGCGTTCCTGCTCGGCTGGGCCCACGCCGCATCGGGCGACGATCGCGCCGCCGTCAGCGCGTGGCGTTCGGCCGTGATCGCCGACTCGCGCCTTGTGCCCGCGTACCTGGCGCTGGTCGACGCGTACCTCCGCCTCGGCCAGCCGGACCTGGCGCTCCAGGTGGCGCGCCGTGGCGCGACAGCGTTGCCCGAGGCGCTCGAGTTGCGGGATCGCGTGCTGCGCCTGGAGCGGAGGTGATGTCCTTTCTGGTTGCATCTGTGGCGCAGGGCTTAAGCCCAATACTGTTCACATACCGTCACCCCGGTGAAAACCGGGGTCCAGCGTGGTCACCCTGACTGGATTCCGGGTTCCGCTGCGCGGCCCCGGAATGACGGCAGGGCGTTAACTGAACGGCATTGGGCTTAAGCCCTGCCCTACAAGGAGCACGAGTCATGATCCTCGCACTCTTCGTGACCGCTATCCTCGCCGTCCCGGCGGCGCCACCGGCTGACGCGACGAAGATCGTCGTCTCCGCGCCGACCACGATCGTCGAAATCGATGTGGGCAAGATGAAGGGCGACCTCATCCGCCTGGCCTGGTCGGCTGACGGCACGCAGGTCTATCTGCAGACGGTCGAGCCAGACAACCGCGGCAATGTGAAGCTGCGTCACTTCACCATGGGCCTCGACGGCCGGCAGCCGAAGTCCGTCGACCAGGAGCCCGCGTGGGCCACGACGTACTGGGGAGCCAAGTCGGCGCAGTCGGCCCCAGGGATGACGGCCCTGAAAATCGCCGTCGAGCAGCAGCAGAAACGGATCAGCAGCACGTCGAACCCCGGCGGCGGCGACATGGCCAAGGGCGCCACCGGAGGAGGTGGCGCCGGATCGGCAGGCAGCGGCGGCGGGAGTGCGGGCGGCATGAGCGTCAGCGAGGCGGCAGGCGCCACATACCAAACGCAGAACGCCAACGTCATCACGTTGAAGCTCAAGAACGAGGTCGTCGGCGAGTTCGTCAACGCGCCGGTCATCCCCGGCCTCACGTTCAGCTGGGGTCCCGCCGGGTCGGGCCTGATCGCGTTCACCAACTCGGTGGGCAAGGTGATCCTGATGGACGACCAGGTGCGCCAGCAGGAGCTCGCCGGGTCGAAGGACGCGTTCCTCCCGGCCTGGACCGCCGACGGCAAGCGGCTCGCGTATCTTGAAAAAACGGGCCGCAAGAAGTTCACGCTGCGAATCGTCGATGTGACGATCCCGGCATCATGAGGGACGAACCCACGGTGAGCATTCCGATGACCGCGCGCCGCATCACGGTCGCGACAGCGGTGTCGGCGATTGTCGCGCTGACGGGATCGGCGGCGCAGCCGCCTCAACAGGCGCCGGCGGCGCCCGTCCAAACCTTCCACACGGTAACGATGGCTGTTGAGGTGGATGTCATCGTGAAGGACAAGAACGGGCGCTTCGTCGAGGGCCTCGGCCCCGCGGACTTCGAGGTGCTCGAGGACGGCGTACCTCAGGTGGTACGAGCGATGTACTTCGTGCAGGGGCGAGCGCTGACGGTCGTAGCTGGCGCGGGTGCTGCGGGCCCATCCGCGGCAGGCGGACCGCCGGCGCCCGCGGGTACGCCGGCCCGGACGCCGGCCGCCGCCCCACCGCGCGTCTTCGTGTTGTTCTTCGACCAGGAACACATCGATCCGAGCGGGTTCAAACGGCTGCAGGAAGCAGCCGACAACTTCCTGAAGACGCAGTTCAAGGAAGGCGACATCGGGGGCGTGCTCGTCGGCGGGGCGATGATCGGCAACCGTTTGACGACGAAGCGCGACGAGCTCCTGGCGGCCGTCAAGAACGCCAAGATCTCGCAGTCGCAGGTGTCGAAGCGCCTCGACAAGTCCGACTGGCCGCGCATGAGCGATGTCGAGGCCCTGCGCATCATCGCCGTCAACGACGCCTCCATCCTGGAGCAGGTTTCGCGCCGCGCCATGCGTGATCTCGCCGGGAGCGAGGAGAGCTCGAGCCGCGGCAGCGGGGGCTTCGACCCGGAAAGCGCCGTGCGGACCAAGGCGCAGCAGATCTATGCCGAGAACCGGCTCTCGGCGGCGCGTACGGTGAAGACGCTCTACGGCCTGCTGAACGGCCTCGGGCGGGTCCCGGGCCGCAAGACGGTTGTGTTCATGACGGACGGGTTTTTCGTCGAGGAGTCGTGGGCGCAACTGCGCGAGATCGTCGGCAACGCCGCGCGCGCCAATGTGCGGTTCTACGGCCTCGATGCGATGGGGCTGCGGCGTGGGAGCACGTCGACGGAGCTCAACATGATGAATCCGCTCGAGACCGGCGCGTCCATCCCCACGAGCGCGTACGACACGATCGAGGACGGCTCCAACACGATGGCCGTGGACACGGGCGGCTACGTCATTCGGCACACGAACGACTTCAAGCGGGCGCTGACGGAGATTGCCGACGACACCAGCACCTATTACGTCCTAGGCTACACGGCGGCAAACACGAACACTGACGGCAAGTTCCGCCAGATCACCGTCAGGGTGAAACGCGACGGCGTCTCCGTCCGCGCCCGCCGGGGTTACCTGGCCACTGCGGTGGTGGCAGCCGCACCGACTGCAGCGCCCGAGACGCCGTCCCTTGCGGCGGCCGCTGCACCTCCCGCGCCCGCTCCGGGCGCGCCTGCGGGCATCATGCCCCCGGTCTCTTCGCCGACGGGGATTCCGCCGGCTGGCGCACCGACAGCGCCGGCCTGGGGCCCGCCCGATGTTCTTCCACCGGGGAGGATACCCTCGGAACCGCTCACGCTCCGGCCTGATACCGGCGCCCGCGTGCGCGATCTCGCGAACCGCGGCGCCGATGCCGGCGCGGCGAGGTCCCTGGCCTCGCGGGGTTGGGAACGCTACGCGAAGGGTGATCTGGAAGGCGCCGAGGACCTGCTCGGGAAAGCGGTTCAAGCTGAGGGCGCGGCCCCCTGGGTGTCGTACGCGCTCGGGTTCGCCCAGATCGGCCTGCGCAAGCCGGTTGACGCCATCCAGTCCTGGGAGCGCGTACGCGCGGCCGTCCCGGAGTTCGAGCCGGTCTACCTGGACCTCGCGGATGTGTACGTGCAGCTCGATCGCGCCGACAACGCCGTCGAAACCCTCCGGAGCGCCGAGAAGCGGTGGCCGGACGATGTGGACCTGTTGAATGCGCTGGGAACGGTGCAGGTGAGGCGCGGGGCGCTGGCGGATGCGATGGAGACGTTCCAGAAGGCCATCACTGCGCATCCCACTGACGCGCTCGCCTACTTTAATCTCGCCCGCACCTGCGAGCTGCGCTATCACTGGCTGCGGCGGTTCTCGCGGCCAGGACAGCGGTGGGTGGACAACCCCGAGCTCCTGAACAAGGCCCGCGAGAACTACGAGGCGTACATCAGAATGGGCGGCCCGTACGCATCCGACGCACGGACCGCCCTCGAACGCCTCGGCCGTCAGTCTACTTGAGCTGCTCCAGCGCTTTCTTCGCCGCGGCCGCTTCCGGGGCGTTTGGCGACAACTCCAGGAACT
>CAYHRK010000012.1:0-34920 GCA_964358795.1 uncultured Vicinamibacterales bacterium | reverse complement strand
GGAGTCCGGTCCTGCGTCGGCGCGCCGATCGCCCTCCACTTCATGTACTATTACTTTAGCCGGGTGACTTAGGCGCTTCGCGTGACGCCAGCAGTTGAAGCCGGGCTTGTGGATCACGGCTGGTCGATTGGGGAAATCGCCGGGCTCCTGCAAAGCGAAAGGGCGGCATGAACGATCACAGGCGGCTCGTCTACTCGGTACATGCCTTCTGTCCCCATTGTCACACGACCCATCCAGTTAATCTTCGTCACGAATCGATCGAGCAGATCCCGCGGAGTCAAAGCGTCGGTGACTTCTATGATGGGCGTGACGTTCCAGTGGATTTGGTGAATCTACAAGGTGTCGAAATCCAGTGTCCGAGCACAATGCAGAGCTACGTCATCAGGAACAATCGGGATCTGTTCCTAGTACGTCATGACGAGGCAGCACTTAGCTCGATTGTGGTCCATTGCGCATTTGGCTGTCCAAATCGCTTGGTCTACGAACCGGCCGTCTCACCAGCCCAAGAGGCAGAAAACCTGTACTGGTGCCAAGCATGTCAGCATCCAAACCGATGCATGCTACCGGGGCGCCTTGTGTTTACGCGACCGCCAAACTGACCCACTAACGACCCAACCAAGTTGTGCGCCTCCTCCAACTTCGCGGAGGCACCCATCGCCATGTCGAGATCAGCCGGTTCGGCCAGGAGCCAGAGGCCGCCACGATGTACAACTTCCGCTCGGGCCGGAGCAGGCGCTGCGGGAGGCGCTCACCGCCGCTGTGCGGCTGCCGGCAGTCGGCGAATTGTCAGAGGCCCGCGTGCGGGAGAAGCTCGCGGTTCGCGGGTTCCGGCAGGGGACGCTCGACGAGGTGGTCGCCAGACTGACCCGCAATGGCTCGATCGACGATGGGCGGGCGGTCAGAGCGTGCGCACGAACCCTCATGTCGGTCCATCGGCGCGGCCGTCTCCGCGCCGCCGAGAACTTCAAGCCATGGGTTTCGCTGGCGCACTGGACCGCGAGGCTGTCGCCGAGGTGCTCGGACCGGTCGACGAGCGCCAGTCGGCCGCTCATCTGGTGCGCAGCCAGCTCAAGAGCTGCCGCGTGGTGACCGACGCGGCCATGTACAGCGGGGTGTTTGCCTCGCTCGTCCGCCGCGGATTCGACAGCGCCACGGCCCGCGCCGCCCTCGCGCCGCACTGGAAACGTAGCGGCGTGCCGGTCGAGCCGGGTACGGACGAATCTTAGAGAAGGGTCGGCGTGCACCTGGAACCCGGCATATCGTACCGCGTTCGTTTCTGTCCAAACGACAGCCATCGGCAAGCTTGGGAAGCAGACGCCAGCAACGCCTGTCGCGTAAACGGCTTCGGCACGCCGGCGCACTCGCCTAGCGCCGGGTGGTGTCTCAGTTTGGTTGAGTGTGTGACGCGCAGCTAGCAGTCCGTGGTTAAAGTGACCTCGGACACGACACGATCGCGGTCGACAGCCCGACGCGGCGTGTTCCGGAAATCCACGTCGAAAACGGCGCGTTGGGGTTTAACACGTTCGTGATCAAGTTCCAGACGGCGGTCAGGGCTGTGACGAGCGCCGCCACGCGGCCTTGGAGGCGCCGGGGCTTGCCGACGCCGATCAGGGCGCGCATGAGCAGCCCCAGATTGAAGCCGCTGGCGTGCACGATCAGTCGCTTGTAGATGTTCAGATGGCCACACAGATGCGTGCGTCGTATCCCGCCGGTATCGAAGACATGGGAGAACGGTCGCTCGACCGGTTCGCCGCGCCGCCGCAAGAGTCGTTTGCCGCGGGCTCCGCGGATCCGGCGGCGATTGCCGTATACCGGGCGCTTCGCCTGCGGCGCGTCGGCCCAAGCTCGCCGGCCGCGGTCGGGTTCCGAGATGTAGGCGCGCAGATCCAACGCGGCCAAATCGGTCAGGGTGTCGTTGCTGTGGTACCCCTTGTCGGCGACCACCTCTTGGATGGTCGAGGGGACGCGGGCGGCGACGGCCTGCTCGGCGGCGGCGATCAACGTCTCGCGCACCGTCGTTGTGTCCCCGCGATCGGCCCCCTGCAGCGTCACCGCCAGGAGCGCGCCGGTCTCCAGGTCGATCGCGTGCTCGGCCTTGTGCGCGAGATGCGTCCGCCCGTCCTTCATCTTGGTGATCTTCGCGTCGGCGTCCGACGGGCTCACCCAGTCCTTGTTCGTGCCCTTCTTCTTGCGGCGCCGGTCAAAACGGGCCAGCGCGTCGCGAGTCGGGGTCTTGATACTCGACGCCTCAGCGAGCCGCGTGAGGAACGCGACGTAGCCTTCGCCCGTGTCGCGCCGCACGATGCTCCGCATCGCCGCGTTGGCTTCCAGAGTGGTGGCATCAATCGCCACCGTCTTGCCGCGCAACAGATTGGCGTCCACCAACCGCTTTTGCACCCAGGTGAACACGGCCCGATGGGTGTCGACATCGATCAGGCGTCGCGTCCGCGAGATCGTCGAGTGGTCGGGCGCCGCGGCGTCGAGCCCCAACCCCAGAAAACTCCGCACCGCCAGGGAATCGGCCGCGCGCCAGGCGATGCCGCGCTCCGAGTCGATGCCTTCGAAGTAGCCGACCAGCAAGAGCCGGAAATAGCGCCCCGGGGTCAGGCTCGGTCGTCCCATCACCGGCGCGTAGAACGGCGCGCACTGCGTCTCAAAGAAACGGTCGAAGTCGGCTGCGTCCAAGATCGCATTCAGCCGCCCGTAGAATGGGTGGCCTGGCGACATCGGCAAGTCGGACGCAGCGATCCACAGGGACGGTTGCTCCGCTTCGCGGGTGCCCATGGCCATGGATCCCAGTGTAGTACGTTCGATCGATCGTGTCGATCCCTGCGCATGCTATGGCGGGCTCAGGACTCGACTTTAACCACGGACTGCTAGTCGTCGATGTCCTCGACGCCACCATCAACTTCAATCGTCTCGTCGGTTAGCGCAATCATTCGCGCGTAGCGGTATGCCGACCCCTTGGTCTTGTGGACGCCGCTCGAAGGGACGCCACTTCCTAGAACGTCCTCGGTGACGATCCGGCCATCGCGCGTCACCGTCCATCCAGCTCCCTCTTGAAGAACATGGATCATGCGAGCCTCCTGAGTGTAGGCGCGGTCAGGATTCGGAATCGTCGTCGAAGCCATCATGATTAGGATGCGACCCGTACCGCCCCCGTTCCCGCGCCGGATAGCCGATCCCCTTCGTTTGGTCAAGATTGTGCGACCCGTCTGGCCCCTCTAGATTGTCGCGTTCCGGATCGTGGTCGACGGTCCCAGCATGCGTCTCTCGTGGACAGCTTCGGCAGAGGCCTGACGTTGACAGCTTGCAATTCTCGCAGCACAAACGTCCACAGTTCGCGCACCGTCGCTCGCGGTCATCCGCGGCACCCGTGACTTCAATTGAGCAGCCGCAGGCGTCGCACACCTTCACGTCGCTGGTCCAATACTTCTTCTGCATAGGATGTTATGCTTAGCGGTAAGCTATGCCCAAGACACCCACATGCGCCAAGCGCCCAGCCGATGATATCGGAAACGCCGTCAACGTGATGCGGGTCGCAACCGGCGAGATCGATGAATCAGGGCTGACCGATCACGGCAAGAACAAGGCGGCAGTTGAACTGGGGCGAATGGGCGGAGAGGCGCGGGCCAAGAGCCTGTCCGCCACAAAACGCAAGGAGATCGCACGCGAAGCCGCGAAGGCGCGTTGGAACAAGCGCCATCGATAACACCGCGAGAGACCATCAGTGTTTTGTCGTGGCGTGCCCGAATGTCGGCGCAGGAAAGCCGTCCAGCTTTTTGGCGCTGTCGTTGAGCGCTGCGACAAGCGCTCGACAATGCGCGTGCGACATGAACACCCGTGCGATTTCCTTTACTTGTAGAGTTGTGTCTGTCGCACCTTGAATCTGGCTGAGCCAAGGTGTTCTACAATTGGACGAAGGTTCACAAGACGTCGCGCGTCACGCCAGCGCTGCAGGCCGGGCTGACGGATCGCGTATGGGACATGGCCGACATAGTCTGCCTAGTCGAAGAAGCGGAGATGTTAGTCCCGACCGCTCACGCAGAGTGAGACACTGACTGGCGCCGAGGCTGGACAGTCTACCGGCCTGCTGACCTCGGCACAGGCATCAACCATTCTGCCGCTTGGGCAATCACGCGGGAAGGATGTCGCCGAATGATCCGTACTCGTCGTCGTTTCGCGAGGCTCGTGTTCGTCGTCGGCCTCGCGTGTGCGATCATCGCGCCGCGCGCCCAGACGCCGGCGGCACCGCCGTTCTTCTTCATCCAGTTGAGTGACCCGCAGTTCGGCATGTACACGGCCAACAGGGAGTTTTCGCAAGAGACGGCGAACTTCGAATTCGCGATCGCCACGGTCAACAGGCTCAAGCCCGCGTTCGTGATTATCACGGGCGACCTGGTGCACAAGCCGGGTGACAGCGCACAGATTGCCGAATACCAGCGCATTACCGCCAAGCTCGACCCCAACATCACGCTGTACAACGTCGCCGGCAACCATGACGTCGAGAACATCCCCACGCCCGAGAGCCTCGCTGCGTACACGAAGATCTTCGGTCCCGACCGCTACACGTTCAGGAACGGTCCCATCACCGGCATCGTCCTCAACTCCAGCCTGATCCACTCGCCGCAGGGGGCGCCCGCCCACGCCGACCTGCAGGAAGCGTGGCTCGATGCCGAACTGGCTGGCGCCCGAGCGAGGGGGGCCCGGCACCTCGTGGTCTTTCAGCACCACCCGTGGTTCCTCACGAAGGCCGACGAACCAGACCAGTACTTCAACATTCCGCTCGTACGCCGGGCCAGGTATCTCGCGCGATTCCGCGAGTTTGGCGTGCGCTATCTCTTCTCGGGCCACTATCACCGTAACGCCGGCGGCCGCGCGGGCGACGTGGAGATGATCACGACCGGCCCGGTCGGCCGCGCGTTCGAGCCCGACCGGTCAGGCCTGCGCGTCGTGATCGTTCGCGACTCGGGGATCGAGCACACGTATCACGAGTTTGGCGACCTGCCGAACGTCATCAAGTAGCGCGGACGGCCGACGCGCGGCGGATGCCGTCATCGATTCTTCTAGCCGCACGCAAGGGCCATCATCACGCTGGTCAGTCGCGCGCTGGGCTTGTGTGCCGGCCGGCCAGGAGCTACGCCCGAGACCGCTGGGTCCGTCTGCTGTCGGATCGTCATGGTCGACCTCGTCATGGGCGTGGTACGTGCGCACGTCAAGATGGAGCCAGTCGAGTGGGGACGTCAACTACAAGAAGGAGCGGCACGAAAAACTCCTTACCGGCGGCAATGGCGATCGTGTAGAGTGTGCGGCAGTACCCACGATGACGACACCAGTAGAAGCGATCGCCGGGTTGTGGCTGATGATGTGGTCGCCATGGGGCGGCGTGCCCCAGCCCGCCATTGCGCCGCTCGACCTCCGTGAGGCGCACGGCGCAGCCGGAATACCGCGCGAGAACCCGGTGTCGTTCCTGTCCCTGACCGATCCGGAACTGAAAGAGCGGATCGAGTCCGATTTGCCTTCCCTGGGTTCGTTGTCTATAGGCATGCCGAGCAGCGCCATCCTGCTCAACGCCGTCAGCCTGCCAGCCGGGTCCCGCTGGGAGATCGCGCCCTCCGCCGATACCTGGGGCACGTCAGAGACGATGGCCGGTATCGATGCTGCCGTCGACAAAGTCCATCAGCTGTTCCCCGACACGCCACCGATTTTCATCGGCGACATCAGCGATGCCGACGGGGGACGCCTGAAGCGCCATCAAACCCACCAGGCCGGACGGGATGTCGACCTGGGGTTCTATTACAGGGGCGGGCAGGCAAGGTGGTACCAGCCTGGAACGGCCGCAAACCTCGACCTGCCACGGAACTGGGCGCTCGTCCGCGCGCTGGTCGCCTGCACGGATGTCGAGACGATTCTCCTCGACACGCGAATCCAGAAACTGCTCTACAAGTACGCGCTGAGCATCTCTGAAGACAAGGACTGGCTCGATCGCGTTTTTCAATTCTCCAGGGGGGCCACAAACGCCATCATTCGCCACGTTCCCAGTCACCGCACCCACTACCACGTCCGGCTCTACAACCCGGTAGCCCAGGAGCTTGGGCGGAGAGCTTTTCCGTACCTCGTCGAGTTCAACATCGTCCAGCCGCCGGTGTTCACCGTGCGGCATGTCGTCCAGCCCGGCCAGACGCTGGGCCATCTGGCAAGCCGGTACGGAACCTCGGTTCGGGCGATTACGCAGGCCAACGGGCTGACGACGACACAACTGCGTGCCGGCCGGACCTACCGCATTCCTGTGTGGGCCGCGGCTCCGCCGGTCGAGCCGCTTGTGGTTCCGCTCCGCATGCTGCCCCCGCAAACACTGCCCGCAATCGCCTCCGTCGCCTGGCCAACCGTGCTCTCGCTCTACGCTGACCGGTTAGGTGGGCTGGCGGAGTTCCCCTGGATCCTCGCCTTCGTGCTACCCGGCTTCTGATCCGCTCGGCGACGACGAACGGCCGGCGTTGTGTCCCGCGGCCACTTGTGTTCATTGGAGCCACGGATACGTGTTCACCAGGCGGGTCTTCGACCACCAGTTGCCGAAGCCCCACCGTTGGCCCGCATTGGAGCGCGACAGGCCGAGAAGGACCAATGCGTAAGTAATGTGCTCGTCGAAGAGGGGATCGTTCGTGAAGGACGTGTAGGTCGACACCGCCGCCAGGTACAACAGAAACATGAAGACGGCTCCGCTGTAGCCGGCGATCTTGACGCCCATCCCAAGCAAGAGCGCAAGGCCGATGGTGAACAGGCCCATCATGAACAGTGCGTTCACGACGGGGTGTCCCGCCATCGGGTTGAAGAACCAGGCGAGCGGCCCCTTGACGCCGCTCAGGAAGCCCTGTGTCGGCGAGCCGCTGACCAGCCACGCATTCGCGCACAGACTTGTGACGACGCCGGTGGCCTTGTCCCTGCAGGTCGAGAATCCAAGCCCGATGAGCTTGTCGAAGAACGCCCACAAGCACGTGAACGTCATGACGAATCGAAGTCCTAACCAGACGTATCGTTGTTTGGCCATCTGCTGCACTCCGCTTTCTACCCAGCGCGTTCTTCCACCCGAGTCGTTGTAGAGCTCATTTCTGGCAATCGGGGTACACATTAGTCTTTCGCAAGTGTGACGTAGACTGTCACATGTCGCTCACAGATGAAATGATTTGGTCGTCCGAGACGACAGGCGGGACTAGCGGCTCGCAACGTGCGGACGGAGTTCGACCCACTCCTGTCCCCGCCGCGTAGCCGCCGGGACCGGGACGCTCACGCGGGCGAAGGCATTCGGTCTTGCGTGGAACGGGTCAGTGGACTAGACTAAACTAAGTCACATTCCCATGGGACACGCCACGATGCACACGGTCAATATCCACCAGGCAAAGACCCACCTCTCCCGCCTGGTCGACCAGGTCGCCCGGGGGGACGAGATCATTATCGCAAAGGCCGGAAAACCCGTCGCCCGGCTTGTGCCGCTCGGCACAACGCCGCGGAAGAAACGATTCGGCCTGCTCAAGGGGAAGGTCAGGATTCCGGCGGCGTTCGACGCTCCCCTGCCCGACGAGGTGCTGCGCCTGTTCGAGGGGCAGGGCCGGTGACACGGTTCTTGCTGGACACGCAGGTCGTACTTTGGGCGCTCGCCGGGAACCGGCGCCTGCCTCGCGAGGCCCGTCGCGTCATCGAGGACCACGAAGTGTTCGTGAGCGCGGCATCGATCTGGGAAATCGCGATCAAGGTCTCGATCGGCAAGCTCGACGCCGACCCGGCGGCGGTGCAACAAGCTCTCGCCCCCAGCGGCTTCGACGAGTTGCCGGTGACCGGCGAGCACGCCGCGCAGGTTGCCCTGCTACCGCGCCACCACCGGGATCCCTTCGATCGGCTCCTGGTCGCGCAGAGTATCGTCGAAACGCTCGTCCTACTGACGACCGATGCGCAGTTGGCGCCGTACGGCGGTCTCGTTCGCCTCATCTGACTCGGCTCGCGCTCGGGACTCCATGAGCGAAGCCGAAGGGAGCAAGACGCGCCAGCGCCACGTCGACGCCGGCAGTGGCCAGGAGCCCGGTGACAGCGGCGCATTGGGAGCGAACGCGGCAGCGTTCGTGAGTAATGCGGGCCAGTTCCGAGTCCCCGTTTGTTAGAATGGTGAGATGACCTCCAGCGAAATCCGGCGGACCTTTCTCGCCTTCTTCGAACAACACCAGCACCGTGTCGTCCAAAGCTCGCCGCTCGTGCCAGCCGAGGATCCGACGCTCTTGTTCACCAACGCCGGGATGAACCAGTTCAAGGACGTGTTCCTCGGCAAGGATCGTCGCGAGTATCGCCGGGCCGCCAGTTCGCAAAAATGCATGCGCGTCAGTGGCAAGCACAACGACCTGGAAAACGTGGGTCCATCGTTTCGCCACCATACGTTCTTCGAGATGCTGGGTAACTTCTCGTTCGGCGACTACTTCAAGGACGAGGCGATACGGCTGGCCTGGACGCTTCTGACCGATGTGTGGAAGCTGCCGCCCGATCGACTGTATGCGACCGTGTTTGCTGGCGAGAGCGGCGTGCCACGCGACACGGAGGCCTACCAACACTGGACCCGGGTGCTCCCGGCGGACCGGGTCTTGGAACTGGGCGCCGCCGACAACTTCTGGGCCATGGGCGAAACCGGCCCGTGCGGACGGTGCTCCGAGATCCACTACTACCGCGGCAGCGACGTGCCGTGTGCCGAACCGGTCTGCCGAGGGCTGGAGTGTTCCTGCGACCGGTTTGTCGAGGTGTGGAACAACGTGTTCATGGAGTTCGACCGGCAGCCGGACGGATCCCTGCAGCCGCTGCCCGCCCCGTCCATCGATACGGGCATGGGCCTCGAGCGGATCTCGGCCATCCTTCAGCACACGTTGTCGAACTACGACACGGACCTGTTCACGCCGCTCTTCGACGCGATCGGCCGTATGGCCGGTCGGCACCACGGCGGCACGATGGACCCCGCCGATGTGTCGATGCGCGTGATTGCGGACCACATCCGGGCCGCCACGTTTCTGATTGGCGACGGCGTGGTGCCGTCCAACGAGTGGCGCGGCTACGTGCTCCGAAAGATCATGCGGCGCGCCATGCGGCACGGCAACCGCCTTGGGCTCACCGAGCCATTCCTGTTCACGCTGGTGGATGTGCTGGTCACCCAGATGGGCGACGCCTATCCGGAACTGCGGGCGGGTCACGACTACATCACCAAAGTCGTGCACGCCGAGGAAGATCGGTTCGAAACGTTGCTGGCCACCGGACTGCCCCGTCTGGAGGACTTACTGGATCAGTCCGCGGCCGCCGGCATCGTGCCGGGCGACGACGTGTTCCGGTTGTACGATTCGTACGGCCTGCCGGTGGACTTCATTGAGGACACGGCTGTGCAGCGTGGGCTGACGATCGACCGTGAGGCGTTCGAGCGTGCGCTCGAAGGACAGCGTACCCGGGCCCGGGCCAAGAGCGCCTTTGGCGGTGCCGTCCAGGCGGAGAGCTTCGCGGTGAGTGACCAGACGCGCGCAGCGCTCGATCAAGCCGGCGACCGTTTCGACGGGTACTCGACCACCCGCACCGAGGACGTCGCGATCCTGGCCATGACCGACGCCGGCGGCCGCGAGGTGGACGTGCTCGCGCAAGGCGACACCGGGATGGTGGCGCTGGCAAGAACACCGTTCTACATCGAGTCGGGCGGTCAGGTGTCGGACGCGGGCCGCATCGTTTCCCCCACCGGCGACGCCGAGGCCATCGTCGAGGGACTGACGCGTGGGGCGGGAGCATGGCCACGGTTGCATCGCGTGCGAGTGGAGCGTGGCTCGTTCACCACGCGAAGTCGTGTGACCGCACATGTCGATGAGCGTCTGCGCGACGCGACGCGCCGCCACCATTCCGCCACGCATCTGTTGCACGCGGCGTTGCGCCAGGTGCTTGGCACGCACGTCAAACAGGCGGGATCGCTGGTCTCATTCGACCGGCTCCGATTCGACTTCGTCCACTTCGCGCCTCTGACACGCGACGAGATCGCGCACATCGAGCGTCTGGTCAACGAGCAGGTCTACCGCAACAGCCCCGTCCAGACCGAGATTCGATCCACCCATGAGGCCATGGCGGCCGGAGCCATGGCGCTGTTCGGCGAGAAATACGGCGACTCGGTGCGGGTCGTGTCGGTGCCGGGGTTCAGCATGGAACTGTGCGGTGGCACGCACGTCGGCGCCACCGGCGATATCGGCCCGTTCGTGATCGTGCAGGAGGGCGGGATCGCCGCAGGCGTGCGCCGCATCGAAGCCCTGACCGGGTCGGCGGCAGTCGGCTATATTCAGACGCAGCGAGATCTGCTCGACGGCATACTCAGCCAACTCAGTGTGCCAGCCGCGCAGGCGGGCGAGATGATCGAACGTCTGCAAGGCGACGTGAAGCGTCTGACCCGCGAGGTCGGCCAGTTGAAGATGAAGGCCGCGATGGGCGCCGGTGCGTCAGAGGCCGACGAGATCGTCAGCTTCGGACCGGTTAAGGTGCTGACACGCAAGGTGGACGATCTCGACAAGACGGCGCTGCGAGAACTGGCAGATTCCTTGAAAAGCCGGCTCGGCAGCGGCGTCGTCGTGCTCGGAGCGGCTGGTGATGGCAAGGTGCAGGTCGTGGTGTCGGTCACCACAGACTTGACCGAACGTGTGCACGCGGGCAAGCTGGTGAAGCTGATTGCGCCGGTGGTCGGCGGCGGAGGGGGCGGACGTCCCGATTTCGCCGAAGCCGGCGGGAAACATCCAGAGAAGCTCGACGAACTGATGGCGCTGAGCCGTCGGGCCATCGAGCAGATGTTGGCAAGCTGAAGAGTGGGCCTGCATCGGCCGATACACCGGTGGAAGCCTATGACTTCCCCACGGATCATCTGCTCGCTGACATGTGGATGGTTGGTGCTGGGGCTAACCACCCCCGCGCAAGCGCAGATCTACGTATGGAAGGATGCCAACGGCAATCCGGTGTACTCGGGCAGTGTCCCACCCCGGGGCCAGCACCGCACCTACACCGTCGCCCGCTCGTCGGTTCTGGCCACCCGACCGGTAGTGAACGGCTATCGCAACCAGTACGACGCCCTGATTGAACAATACGCCCGCGAACAAGGCGTCAGGTCCGACCTGGTGCGCGCGGTCATCCAGGTGGAATCCGGTTTCAATGCCAGTGCCCGCTCGGCCAAGGGCGCGATGGGCCTGATGCAGCTCATGCCGGCCACCGCAGCCGAATTGGGGGTGAAGAACCCCTACAACCCCCGCGAGAACATCCGGGGTGGCGTGGGCTACCTCCGCTCGCTGCTCGACCGCTACGGCAACGACGAAACGCTGGCTCTGGCGGCGTACAATGCCGGGCCGACGGCTGTCGAACGCTATGGCAACACCATTCCTCCATACCGGGAAACACAGGACTACGTCGATCGCGTCCAGACCATCAGTCCGGTCCTCGCGGCGGCGCGGGTGGCCAGTCGTGTGATCTACCGGACCATGGACCTGGTCGACGGCCGGATGGTGCCTCACTATTCGAACGCCAAGCCCGGGGCGGGCACCTACGACGTGATTCGGATCGGCGGCCGCTAGTATCCTAACGTCTGCCAGGACGATCAGGACGCGCAGGCCGCCTGCACGGTGTTGGCGGCGTGCCAGGATTCCACCAGCCGTTCCGGGGGCAGGATCACGGGCCCCTCGGGCTGCTGTCCGGTCAGTAGCAGATCTCCCGCATCGGCCTTGAGCATGGCGGTTGGCAGTGCCAGGAAGCCGCTCACAATCCACGGGCAGAATTGGGCGCCCGCCCCTCGGGCGATCATGCTGCGGGCGGCGTCGATGCTGAGCCGTTCGCGATAGTCCCGCGCGCTGGTCAGCGCGTCGAACGTGTCGACGACGCTGACAATCCTGGCGGTGTGGTGGATGGCATTGGCGCTACGTCCGTCGGGGTAGCCAGTACCGTCGTAACGTTCGTGGTGGTAGAGGACGATGGCGCAGACATCGTCGTCGAACCCGGAGCGGTGTGCGATCTCCATGCCCAGTTCGGGATGGACGCGCAACTCCTGCCATTCGCGGCGATTGGGCCGGCTCGGTTTGTTCAGGATCCGGGACGGCACGAGCATTTTTCCCACGTCGTGCAACAATCCGCCGAGCCTGATGGTTTCAATCACGTGCGCATCGAATCCGTACTGCGTGGCCAGCCGCACGGCGAGGGCCGACACTCTGCGGCAATGGGCCGCGACGTTCGGCCTGGACTTTTCCAAGGCCGACATCACGGTTTCGATTCGTCCAAGCTCGGTCTGCAGCATGGCGCTCCCTGACCACGGCTGGCTGCGACACGCAGGGGCCCGCCGGTCCACATCCGTCATTTCCACCCTGCGCTACCGCAAGGCTGGTGCCACCGCCACGTCGCGCAGAGGCGTGCCCGGCGCTGCTCGCGGTGACACACGGCTGCACACGTCGAGAATGCCCGGGGGTGACTGGGTGCCGGTGGAGGCTACACGGCGGGAGGCTCGGCCTATCTGCTGTGTAGCTCGCGCGAAGGTGTGTGAAATGCTATGATTAGAGGTTCATGGGCGGGCATGGGGCCGGCCCGTGGGCTCATCACTTTCAGAGGGTACTGTGGCCAGTCACGAATCCGCGCTGAAGGCGCATCGGCAGAACGTCGTCCGCCGCGAGCGCAATCGGCAGCTCCGGTCGAAGCTTCGCAACGCCTTGAGAGACATTCGCTTGTTCATCGCCAAGGACGAGTTCGACAAGGCCAAGGGCGGGCTCAAGGCAACCATCTCCCTGATCGATCGGATGGTGACCAAGGGCGTCATTCACAAGAACGCGGCCGCCCGCTACAAGTCGCGGCTGCAGACCAGGGTGTCGGCGCCGGCCGCGAAACAACCGTAGCGCTTCACCCGCACAACTCGACGACCAGCCGCTCGAGCAGTACGCGCGGCTCGCCGCGTGACGTCTTCAGGGCCAAATCGGTCCGGAAGACTGCCTCCACGGCCCCGGCCAGTCGGGCGGGCGGCAGCTTCATTCGGACAAACCACGCCAGTTGCCCCAGGATCATCACGGGCATCTCAGCGGCGTCCAGCTTCAACGCCAGTTCGCGCAACGCGCCAGCGGTTTCGTGACGCTCGATGGCGTTGGTCATGGCCCACGGGTCCTGGGTGGTCGGAGCGCTGGCGATCGCCTCGACGGCCGCTTCGGTGATGATGCCTTCGCCCGACGCGAACAACAGCGCCTTCTCGAACTCGGCCCGCAGTCTCGAGATATCGCCCGCCGCCAGCCGGACCAGCAGGCGGACGGCGGCAGGGCCAATCCGGACACCGCCGCGAGCCGCTTCGCCGCGCACGAAGGCCTCGGCATCTCCCGACTCGGCCAGCGGGTCGCATTCGACCATGACGGCACACTTGTCCAGGCACTTCGCCGCTTTCGTCCGCTTGTCGATCGCCGCACCAAACACCAGCACGATGGTCACGTGCGGCTCAGGCTTGTTCAGATAGCCCTCGAACGCCTCCAGTTCTCCGTCGCCTCCATCGTCTTTCGATCGCAGCGCGCTGACGATTTTCTCGGCCGACTGCACCACGATGAACCGCCTGGGTGCCATCATCGGCAGCATTCTGGCCATATCGAGCACGGACCAGAGCTGCTTGCGCGCTTCACCCTTCGATTCGGCCGCGTGAATGCGATCCAGATTGAACGCTCGCAGGTCTGCATCGAGCGAGTCGACCATGGCCGACACGAGGCGTGCCTTCAGTTCGAAGTCCGGGCCGGTCAGCACGTACAGTGGCTGAAGGGTACCGGCACCCACCTGCTGTTCAAGGGCGGACGGAGAGAGGCGGGCCACTAGAACGCCTCGAGAATGGTGCTGACGATGGTCCTGGCGAAATCGTTGGCCACCCGCCCCACGGCGTTCGAGGCCTGGCCGAAGAACGCCGTGGGGTCGGCCGCCGCCGTGTCGGCTGGCAGGTCGTACTGCTCGCGGAACGCCATCGACGGGTTTTCCCACAGCGTCTTGTTCGTCCGCACCTCAACGAACTGGATCGCGGTCGTGATGACGATCGTGTAGCGCGTGGCCTGCTGCTGGTCGTTGAAATTGGCCGGCGCCAGCGAGGCGCTGCTGATTGTGACGCGCAGCACGGCATCAACCTCGGTGTCGACGGGACGCACCTCCCACTTGCCGCGTCCGATGAACTCCGAGCGCACCCGATCGGTGAACGGCCGCTCCATCCCGAAATACGGGGTGTTATTGACGAACTCCGGAATGCCGATGATCCGAATGGTCGCTGGTAGAAACGTCCCGCGGCCGGCAAGCGCATACCCGCAGGACGCGACGGTCATCGCCAGTACCACGATCAGGCCGATTCGACCACAAATACGCACGGTTCTCCTACTGCACCACAATGCTGACCAGTTTCCCGCCGGCCACAATCACGTTCTTTACCGTCCTGCCCTGAGTATGACTGGCCACCGCCGGGTCGGCAAGCGCGGCGGCCTTGATGGCGTCATCGGAGGTCCCGGCGGGCACGGTGACCCGCCCCCGAAGCTTGCCGTTCACCTGCACCGGAATCACGAATTCGTCGGCCCTGGCTGCCTCGGGATCGCATGACGGCCACGGCGCGAACACCAGTCCGTCCCGGTGACCCAGTTGCTCCCACAGTTCCTCGGCCATGTGCGGCGTAAACGGCGAGAGCATCAGCACCAGCGCTTCGATGGCTTCCCGCAGCACGGCAACCGACTCCGGCCGTTCCGCGTCGGATGGTGTGCCTTCCTCATGGCGGCGGCCTGGCGATCCCGTCTTCGTCTGGTGCTCCGAGAAGGCGTAGAGCTCGTTCACCAGCTCCATCAGCGCGGACACAGCGGTGTTCAAGTGCACACGTGGATCGAGATCCTGCGTCACACGCCGAATGGTCTCGTGCGTCTTTCGGCGCAGGGTCCGCTCGTGGTTCATCAACCGTCCGGGCACGATGGTGGCCGCGGCAGTGCCGGTCAACGGCGCCACCCACACCTGCACGATGCGCCACACCCGCAACAGAAAGCGGAAGGCGCCCTCCAGTCCGGCGTCGGTCCACTCGACTTCCTTCTCTGGCGGCGCCACGAACATCACATACAGGCGCAGGGCATCGGCTCCGTACTTGGCCAGCATGTCGTCGGGGTCAACCACGTTGCCCTTCGACTTCGACATGACGGCGCCGTTCTTCAGCACCATCCCCTGCGTGAGCAGGCGCGAGAACGGTTCGTCGTGATTCACCAGTCCCAGATCGCGAAACACCCGCGCGAAAAACCTCGAGTAGATCAGGTGCAGGATGGCGTGTTCGACACCGCCGCTGTAAAAGTCCACTGGCGCCCAGTACGCGACCTTGGCCGGGTCGAACGCCGCCTGGCCGTTTTTCGGATCGCAGAAACGGTAGAAGTACCAGGACGAGTCCACGAACGTGTCCATCGTGTCCGTTTCGCGGCGCGCGGGTTTCCCGCACGACGGGCACGGCACGTTGACGAACGCTGGCACCGTCGAAAGCGGCGAGTCGCCACGGCCGGTAAACTCCGTCATCTTCGGCAACAACACCGGCAGCTGGTCGTCGGGAACCGGCACCAGTCCGCACGCGTGGCAGTGGATGATGGGAATAGGCGTACCCCAGTACCGCTGACGGGACACGCCCCAGTCCTTCAGCCGGAACTGGACGGTCCGCTGGCCAATTCCCCGGCGTTCGGCTTTCTCCGACATGGTGAGGATGGCGTCGGTCGACCACAACCCCGAATACTCGCCCGAGTCGACCACGCGACCCGGCTCCTCGTAGGCCGCTTCCATGGTGGCGGCGGCCAGCGGCGCCGCGTCTGTTCCCTCCGGCTGGATCACCACCCGGATCGGCAAGTGGTACTTGCGCGCGAATTCGAAGTCGCGCTGATCGTGTGCGGGCACGCCCATCACGGCGCCGGTACCGTACTCGCCGAGTACGAAATTCGCGATCCACACCGGGACGGCCTCGCCCGTAAACGGATTGGTCGCCACGCGCCCGGTGTCGAAGCCCTCTTTCTCCACCTCACCGGTCATGCGAGCGCTTCGATCCTGACGCCGGAACGCGCCTGCCGCCTCGCGCAACGCCGCGGGGTTCGGCGATTCGGCTGCCAGGCGGTCGACCAGGTCGTGTTCGGGAGCCAGCAGCACGAACGTGGCTCCGAACATCGTGTCGATTCTGGTGGTGAACACCTCGATGTCGGTGGAGCCACCCGACCCGGTCCGGTCGACCAGCGGGAATCGAACACGCGAACCTTCCGACCTGCCGATCCAGTTCCGCTGCATCGTCAGGACCTTCTCGGGCCAGTTCTGCAGGCCGTCGATGCCGCTCAACAGCTGGTCGGCATAGTGCGTGATGCGCAGGAACCACTGCTCCAGAGCGCGGGCTGTCACCGGGGTGCCGCAACGCCAGCAGCCGCCGTCGACCACCTGCTCGTTGGCGAGCACGGTCTGGCAGGCGTCGCACCAGTTCACGGTCGAGTGCTTGCGGTACGCCAGGTCCCGCTCGAACATGCGCAGGAACAACCACTGATTCCACTTGTAGTAATCCGGGCGGCAGGTGGCCAGTTCGCGTTCCCAGGCGTAGCTGATGCCCAGACGCTGCAGCTGACCCTTCATGTGTGCAATGTTGGCCAGCGTGGACGTTTCGGGATGAATGCCGTTCTTGATGGCCGCTTTTTCCGCAGGCAGCCAGAAGGCATCCCACCAGAAGGGGTGCAACACGTTGAAGCCGCGCATGCGCTTGCTGCGCGCCATCACGTCGCCAATCATGTAGTTGCGGACGTGGCCCACGTGCGCATGCCCGGAAGGGTAAGCGAACATCTCCAGGCAGTAGAACTTCGGCTTCGACAGGTCCTCGCTGACTTCAAACACGCGGAGGTCGGCCCAGCGCTGCTGCCACTTCCTATCGATCGACTGCGGCTTGAACTCGATCATTTGCCTAATTATAGCCCACGCCAATAGCGCGTCTGGACCGCCCGCGACCGTGCCACTGCCGCCTCGCCGCGCCGTGTCCGCTCGCCGTCCGGTGCGCCGCTGGCGGGACCACCGGGCGGTGAGGTGTCGTCCAGCACACGCAACGAGCTGTCGAGTGACGCTGCCAGCGCCTGGGCGTGATAGCCGCCCTCGGTCACCATCACCACGTGCCGGTCGCAGCACATATGTGCCACGGAAACCAGCGAAGCCATCAGACTGGCGAATCCCGCCTCCGTCATCCGCATGCCGCCCAGCGGGTCGAGTTCGTGCGCATCGAAGCCGGCCGACACCAGCAGGAGTGCTGGATCGAACTCGGTGACGATTGGTACCACGATGCGATCGAAGACCAGCTGGTAGTCGGCATCGGTCGCGCCGGCATCCATCGGAATGTTGACGGTGAATCCCTCACCTTCCCCAATGCCGGCCTCGGTTGCCTGGCCAGAGCCGGGGTAGTAGGGCCACTGGTGTGACGATACGACTAGCACGCGCGGATCGGATTCGAACACCGCCTGCGTGCCGTTGCCGTGGTGGACGTCGAAATCCACGATAGCCACGCGTGAGATTCCCCTGGCCAGTGCGTGTGCCGCCGCCACCGCGATGTTGTTGACCAGGCAGAATCCCATGGCCCGACTCGGCTCGGCGTGATGACCAGGTGGCCGCACCAGGGCGGCCGCCCGCACCGCTGTGCCGTTCAGCACGCCATCGACCGCGCCGATGGCGGCGCCGGCGGCCAGTCGGGCGATGTCCCAGGACTCGGGCGACGTAAACGTGTCGGGGTCCAGCATCACCGCGTGGCCGGCTGTCGCCGAGAGCGACGCCAGGTAGCGATCCGTGTGCACCAACCGCAGGTGTTCGTCAGTCGCCGCTTCAGGTTCGCGCACCGTGGCTCCGCGTGCCTGACAGCGCGCCGTCACCACGTGCATCACGTCCTGCCGCTCGGGTCGCTCGGGGTGGCCGGGCGGAGGCTGGTGCCAGGCGAACCGCTCAGAGGTGACAACCAGCAGGGGCGTCATGGGCGGCCCGCCAGCATGGCCAGCGCCCTGGACTGAAGCGCGGCCAACCGATCTTCGAGTGCGCGCCGGTAGCCGTCCACCGTGTGCTGATCCACCTGACGGGGCACATCCATCGGCTCCCCAATCACGACCGCCACGCGGCTGAACGGTTTGGGAATCTGAGTCTGGTCCCAGCTGCCGAGCGTCCAGTGGCGCCTGGCCTCGATGTGGAATGGGAGCAGCGGAGACCCGGTGGCCGACGCCAGCCACACGGCACCGGTCTTGGCCTGGCGGGCAGGGCCGCGGGGGCCGTCCAGGGTGAAGGCCGCCGCCCGTCCCGCGCGCACTTCCCTGATCAGGTGGCGCAGCGCGCCCGACGCGTTGCGGGAGCTGGAGCCGCGGGCAGCCCGATAGCCAAACCGCCGCATGATGCGGGCGATCCACTCGCCATCGAAGTTCTGGCTCGTCATCGCCACGACGTCACGATGGCGGAAGACGAACACGGCGGGCAGAATCCGGCCGTGCCACAGCACGAGAATGGGGGGCCGGCCCGATGCGACCAGCGTATCGAAGTGGTGCTGTCCTTCCACGCGCCAGCGTAACGTGCGAAACAGCAAGGCCATGACCGGATAGCCTGCGGCGACGATGGCCGCAATCTGCAATCGCTTCAGGCGGGAGTCGGGCCAGTCCGGTTCATTCACGGTCGTGAGGGCATCTGTTTCAGCTTGCCTTCGACAAACGTCATCAGGTCGACAATCTGGGTTCCGTCATTCGACGACGCCTGGGCACTCTTCAGCATGATCGAGCAGAAGGGGCAGGCAGTGACCAGCGTGCCGGCTCCGGTGACTTGAAGCTGCTCGAGTCGTTGCTGGCTGATCCGCTTGCCCTCTTCCTTTTCTTCGAACAACAATCCCCCGCCAGCCCCGCAGCAGAACGGATTGTCGCCGTGTCGCTCCGGCTCGCTGACCGCCGCGCCAAAGCGCGTCAGCAGCTCTCGCGGTTCGTCGACGTGCCCGGCGTACCGGCCCAGGTAGCAGGGGTCGTGAAACGTCACCGTCTCGGCGACCGGAACCGAAACGTCGCGGGTAATGGAGGCGACCAGCACCGACGAGTGGACCACCTCGACTTCGAATCCGAAGGCGCGGTAGTCCACGCCGATCGTGCGAAGGCAGTGCGGGCACGACGTCAGAATCTTCTTGACGCCCGCGGCGGTGAGGTCCTCGATGTTGGCGCGGGCCAGCTCCTGAAACTGGTACTCGTTGCCGGTGCGCTTGGCCACGTCACCCGTGCAGCGTTCCTTGGCCAGCACGCCAAACGAGATGCCCCTGAGGCGCAGAATCTGGAACAAGGACCGCAGCGACTTCTGGAAGTCCGCCTCGAACGCCCCCGCGCAGCCCAGCCACACCAGATACTCGTGCTTCGTCTGGTCGAAGATCTCGAGACCCGCCGATTGCACGAACTTCTGGCGCTGGTCGTAGCCCAACCCCCAGATGTTGCCGCGGCGTTCCAGGTGGTTGTAGACGGCGCTCAGCGCTGCGGGCGCTTCGCCATTCGAGACCAGCCCGCGGCGCGCGCCGATGATGAGCGGCAGGTGCTCCACGCCCACGGGGCACTGGTTCTCGCACGCTCCACACGTGGTGCACTGCCAGAGCACGTTCGGGTCGTACAGATCCGACAGCTTGATGTCGAGCTTCCCCGACAGCAGCGCCTGTTCGTTCTGCAGGATGAGTGTTTTCGGGTTCAGCAGCTTGCCGGTGGCGTTGGCCGGGCAGTTCACCTGGCAGCGGCCGCACTCGACGCAGGTAAAGGCGTCGAGCACCTGCTTGCGCTCCACGTCCCTCAGCGTTTCGAGGCCCACCTCCTCCTTGTCGAAGTCCAGATTGGGCACGCTCCCCAGGTCGCGCGACCTGAGATAGACCGTCACGGGCGAGATGACAAGATGAAAGTGCTTCGAGCCAGGAATCAGCACGAGGAAGCACAGGATCACCAGGGCGTGCACCCACCAGTTGATTCGCTCGGCAAGTCCACTGTCCAACGCGAAGGCCAGCAGAAACGTCGCCATCAGGGTGATGATGAAAAACCCGATCACGACCGATTCGATTGACAGCGTGTCGCCAAGACCCGCCGGCCGCACAAACACCCGCCGAATCATCAGGGCCGTCATGCCGGCCACGACGGCCAGGGCAAACGGCACCAGCGCGTACGCGTACACGCTGAACCAGCCTGCGGGGGTCCAGTCCACGATGCCCAGACCCGCCAGGAATTCGACCGCGGTGTAGAAACCGAAGGCGGTGAATCCCCAGAACACGGCGGTGTGGGCGATGCCGACCGCAGGCCGCTCGGCGATCACCCGGGACTGGAAGACGACTTCGCGCACCACCCGCCAGAGGCGGGCGCCGGTTTCGTCGTCGCCAATGATGATGTTGTTGCGCGCGCGCAGGAACAGGCGGGCGCGCGTCAGGAGTTGCGCCGCAAAGGCCGCGACGAACCCGAGCACGAGGATGCGAAAGATCCAGGTCTCGGCCGGGTGCACTAGCCCTGCAGCTCCTTGATCATCTCGGGCACGATCTCGAACAGGTCGCCAACCACCCCGTAATCGGCGATTTCGAAAATCGGAGCCTCGGGATCCTTGTTGATCGCCACGATCGTGCGCGAGCCCTTCATGCCGACCATGTGCTGAATGGCCCCCGAAATGCCCAGCGCCACGTATACCTTGGGCGCCACGGTCTGACCGGAGCTGCCAATCTGGCGGTCCATGGGCAACCAGCCGGCATCACAGATCGGCCGCGACGCGCCCAGTTCGGCACCCATCGCCTCGGCCAGTTGCCGGGCGAGGGCGATTTTCTCCTCTCCCTTGATGCCCCGGCCCACCGAGACGATGCGCTCCGCCTGCGTGAGATCCACGGCCTGCTTCGCTTCGCGGAAGGGGGCTTCGGGCTTCTGGCGGATATCGCCGGCGGCCATGCCGGCCATCACGACGCGGATGGGCGCCGGCGCCGTTCCGGTTTTCATCGAATCGGCGCGCACGGCCCCAATCTGGAATGTAGCCAGCGCGGGTCCCGTCGGGGCGACATCGGCGTAGAGGCGACCCTGGAACATCGGGCGCACGAAGAGCAGCCGGCCATCCTGGGATTTGGTGCCCACACAATCGGTGACCAGCGCGCGGTTCAGCCGCACCGCCAGGGCTGGGGCACAGTCGCGAGTCTGGTAGGTATGCGGCAGGAAGACCACGTCGGGCTGCTCGGCCTCCACAATCTGCGCCAGCGCGGCCACGAATCCATCGAGCGTGTAGGTGTCGAGCACAGGCGACTGCACCTGCAGCACTTCGGCCACCTCGGCCGCTGAGAGCGCCTGCGCCACGGCGGCCACCTCGTCGCCCAGCACGGCCACCTTCACAGACCCGCCGGCTTGCTGGGCCGCGGCCACCACCTCGAGGCTGGCGCGATTCAGCGTCCCGCCCTGCTGTTCGGCGATCACCAGAATCATCAGAGCACCCTCGCCTCGTCACGCAACCGGCGGACGAGGTCTCTGGCCGCCTCGGCGGCGCTTCCTCCGATCATCTGCGTCTGTTTGCGCTTCTCGGGCACGTAGAGATTCACGATCTGCTGCCGCGATGTCACACCCGCGGGCAGCGCCACTTTCCGAATCTCCTTCTTCTTGGCGGCCATGATGCCCTTCAGCGTGGCGTACCGGAGCTGGTTGATGCCGCTCTGGATGGTCAGCACCGCGGGCAACGGTACCGTGACGAACTGGAACCAGCCGCCCTCCAATTCCCGCTTCACGCGCACGGCGCCCAGCTGCACGTCGACCTCCATGATGATGGTGGCGGACGGACACCCGAGCGAGGCCGCCAACACGACGCCCGTCTGCGCAAACCCCTGGTCGTCGGACTGCAGGCCGGTCAGCACGAGGTCGAACTGCTCCTCGCGCATGGAGGGCACAAGCGCGCCGGCAATGCCAAAGGCATCGGCTGCCGCCAGGCTGTCGTCCTCGACATGGATGGCGCGATCGGCCCCTCGGGCCAGCGCCTCGCGCAGCGCCTGAGCGACGCGTGCAGGACCGGCGGAGCACACGACCACCTCCCCGCCGTGCTTCTCCTTCAGGCGGAGACCTTCTTCGAGCGCATAGGCGTCGGGTTCGTTCAGTTCGAAGGACGCATCCTGATCGCGCACCCACGTCCGGGTGTCGTTGACGCGAGGTTGCCAGTCGCGGGCGGGAACCTGCTTGATGCAGACAGCGATCTTCATGACGGTTCGGCCTTCGGACTCAGCTGTCGAACCGGCGCATCAGCAGCGCCGCGTTCGTGCCGCCAAACCCGAACGAGTTCGACATCGCGTAGGTGATAGGGGCCTGCCGTGCGTGCCACGGAATGTAATCCAGGTCGCACTCGGGGTCGGGCGTGTCCTGGTTGATCGTCGGCGGCATGGTCTGGCGATGGATGGCCAAGGCCGTGATGCCCGCCTCGAGGCCCCCCGCCGCGCCAAGCAGGTGCCCCGTCATGGACTTGGTCGACGAGACGCCCAGTCGAGAAGCCTGTTCACCGAAGACCTTGCGGATCGCCAACGTCTCCAACCTGTCGTTGAAGAAGGTCGACGTGCCATGCGCGTTGATGTACTGCACCTGCGAGGCGGTCACGCCGGCCGAGTCGAGCGCCATTTGCATGACGCGGACGGCGCCATCACCGTCTTCCGACGGCGCGGTGATGTGGAAGGCGTCGGCCGTAATGCCGTAGCCCACCATCTCGGCGTAGATCCGCGCGCTGCGGCGGCGGGCCAGCTCCAGTTCTTCGAGCACCACGATGCCGGAGCCTTCGCCGATCACGAAACCATCGCGGTCCTTGTCGAACGGCCGGCTGGCGCGCTCGGGCTCGTCGTTGCGGGTGGACAGGGCACGCATGGCGGCGAACCCGCCCACGCCCATCGGCGTGATGGCGGCTTCCGACCCGCCCACCACCATCACATCGGCCGCGCCCCGTTTGATGATTTCGTAGGCATCGCCTACCGCATGCGCCGAGGCCGAGCAGGCCGTGCAGGTGGCCATGTTGGGGCCCTTGGCTCCCAGCCGGATCGACACCTGGCCGGCCGCCAGATTGATGATGGCTGCCGGTATGAAGAACGGAGAAATCCTGCGCGGGCCGCCTTCGAGCAGCGCCTTGTGCTCGCGCTCGATGGTGCCGAATCCGCCGATGCCGGAGGCGATAAACACGCCGACGCGCGTGGCGTTTTCGGGGGAGATCACCAGCTTCGCGTCGCTGACCGCGAACTGGGACGCGGCAATGGCGTAGTGGATGAAGGTGTCCATCTTCTTGACGTCCTTCTTGTCCACGAACTGCAGCGGATCAAACGCCTTCACCTCGGCCGCAATCTGCGCCGCAAACGCCGTGGGGTCGAACTTCGTGATGCGGGCTACCCCACTGCGGCCCGCACACAGCGCGGCCCACGTCGGCTCGGTCCCAATGCCGACCGACGACACCAACCCGATGCCCGTTACGACAACGCGCCTGTTCACGCGGCCTCCGCCGATAGGACGCCGGCGCGCCCTACTTCTTCTTGGAGTGAGACTCGATGTACTCGACGGCTTCCTTCACGCGGGTGATCTTCTCGGCGTCCTCGTCGGGAATCTCGATCCCGAATTCCTCCTCGAACGCCATCACCAGCTCGACCGTATCGAGGGAGTCGGCACCCAGATCGTCGACAAACGAGGCATCCTGCGTGACTTCCTCTTCGTCGACGCCGAGCTGCTCCACGATGATTTTCTTGACCTTGTCAGCAACCGCAGACATGCATCCTCCTACGTATACATCCCGCCGTTGACGGCAAGGATCTGACCCGTGATGTACGAAGCCTCCTCCGAGGCCAGGAAGCAGACGGCCGACGCCACATCCTCGGGGCTGCCAAAGCGGCCCAGCGGCACCTTCGACTGCCAGTCAGCCTGCACTTCCGGCGGAAGCGCACGCGTCATGTCGGTATCGATCAATCCGGGAGCCACCACGTTCACCGTGATGTTGCGCGACGCCACCTCGCGGGCCAGCGATTTGCTGAACCCGATCAGCCCGGCCTTCGACGCCGCGTAGTTCGACTGGCCGGCGTTGCCCATCTGGCCCACGACGGAACTGATGCTGATGATGCGGCCGGTGCGCTGTTTCATCATCGGCCGCACCACGGCCTGGGTGCAGATGAAGGCGCCCGTCAGGTTCACTTCCAGCACCTTGTCCCAGTCTTCGCGCTTCATGCGCATCAGCAACTGGTCCCGTGTGATTCCGGCGTTGTTCACCAGGATGTCGATCCGGCCGTGACGCGCCAGCACCTCGCCGACGGTCGTGTCCACACCCTTCGGATCGGTCACATCCATCACCGCCACTTCGCCGACACCGCCCGCCTCCGTCATGGCGATGCCGGTCGGGCACGCACTCCAGCCGGCGGTGTCGGTCCGCACGACCGTGGCTCCGCACCGCGCCAGCGCCAAGCTGATGGTGTGACCGATGCCGCGGCCGGCACCGGTGACGATGGCAATTTTGTCGGTCAGGTCGAACATGGCAGATCGATTACTCCAGCAGAGCCGCGACCGCCGCCTCGAGATCGGCCGGCTCCTCCACCGTCACAAACGCCGCGTCCCGCAGGATCTTACGCCCGAGGCCCGTCAAGATGGTGCCTGGACCCACTTCAACATACTTGCGGACGCCCTCGGATGCAAGCCGCTGCATCACCTCTTCCCAGCGCACTGGCGACGACACCTGGCGCACCAGCGCCTCGATGGCCGCACGGCCGTCGCGAACTGGCTCAGCATCCACGTTGACGACCACGGGCACGCGCGGATCGGCCACCGTCAGGGCCCGCAACACGGGCGCCAGCCGATCCTGGGCCGGCTGCATCAAGGCACAATGAAAGGGTGCGCTGACCGACAGCGGCACCGCTCGCTTGGCGCCAAGCGCTTTTGCCCGTTCGGAGGCACGGGCCACGGCGGCCTTTGTGCCGGCAATCACCACCTGGCCCGGCATGTTGAGATTCGCGGGACTGACCACTTCACCCTGCGCGGCTTCCGCACACGCCTGCGCCACGGTCTGCGGGTCGAGGCCGAGAATGGCGGCCATGGCGCCGTGACCCACCGGCACGGCCTCCTGCATGTAGCGGCCACGCTGGCGAACGATGCGCAGCGCGTCGGCAAAGGCGAGCGTGCCGGCCGCCACGTGGGCCGAGTACTCGCCCAGGCTATGTCCGGCCACCATCGCCGGATGTACACCCCGCGACGCGAGCAGCCGGTAGATGGCCACGCTGACCGCCAGGATGGCAGGCTGCGTGTTCTCGGTCAGGACGAGCCGCTCTTCCGGGCCGTTGAAGCACAAGCCGCTCAGGTCGTCGCCAAGGGCCGTGTCGGCCTCGACCATCGTCTTGCGGCAAATCGGGAAGGCTTCGGCAAACGACCGCCCCATGCCGACTCTTTGCGATCCCTGTCCTGGGAAGATGAAAGCAATCACGATGGCGTCCCTCGAACGTCGCGTCAGGTCCTGCGCGAGGCAAAGCACGAGCGGGCAGGCCGGGCCCGGTCAGCGATCGAACTCGGCCTGGAAAAGGTCTGGCGGAACGGGCGCCTAGGGCTCTTCGACCGCGCGCACCTGCCGGCCGCGGTAGTACCCGCAGTGGGGGCAGATCTGATGCGGCGTTTTCATCTCGTGGCAGTGAGGGCACTCGCTGACCGGCGTCGGCTTCAGCGCGTCGTGCGTGCGCCGCTTGGCGGTGCGTGACTTGGAATGTCGGCGTTTTGGATTTGGCATCGCTACTCGTCCTTCTTCAGATTCCGCAGGACAGCCAACCGCGGATCCTCCCACGCGGTCGTACACCCACACGACCCCGTGTTCAGATTGAGGCCGCACTGCGGGCACAAGCCCAGGCAGCATTCACTGCAGAGCGGCTTCATCGGTACGGCCAGATAGATCTGCTCCTGCATCAACTGGCCCAGATCGATCACCTGCTGCCGGTAGTAGGCCGACGACAGGTCATCATCTTCTATCTCGACTTCGGCATCCGGCCGGGTCTCGGTGTGCGGCAGAAAGAGGACGTCGAACGCCTCGTCGACCGCCATCGGGTACTCGGTCAGGCACCGGCAGCACGACAGTTCGATCGTGGTGCGCACGCGACCGGCCAGCCGGAACTGGTCCTTGTCCTTGTGCACCGCGAAGTCCAGGTGGAGAGGTCCTGCCATCCGACAGAGATCGGCATCCACCCGCAGCGCATCAGTGGCGTAGGTCCGCTCGATACGGGCGTCCGCCTCGCGCATCTGGCCGATGTCCAGCAGCAAGTCACTCATCTAGTGCGACTTCCGGTGTAGGCACAGACTATCAAGTATACCACGCTGGGGCGGCGACTTGGCCAGCCGAACCGATCAGTCTCCGCTGTCTTTCCAGCGCCCGGCGAGATCGATCCAGGGTTTGGGGATGAAGAGGTGTTCGTACAGGGCCACGGCGTAGCGATCGGTCATCCCGGCCAGGAAATCGCGGGCAGCGGCGTCCAGGCCTTCGGCGTCCAGCGTGCGGCGGTCGAGGAATTGCTCGGGCCGTTCCTGGACCTTCTCCCACAGACCTTCCAGGATGCCGGCGGCCTTCTTGAACTCGGCGGTTGACCGGTCGTTTTCGTAGACGGCGCTGAACATGAACCGGCGCAGGTCCAGCAAGGCCTCCAGCACCGGGTCGCTCATGCGGATGACATCGAGTCCCCCAGCCAGCGTCTCGGTGACCACGTCGCCAACCATGCAGCCGATGCGCGCCGAGTGCGTGTGTCCCAGCACGGCCAGCGGGGCCGCCGGCAACCAGTCCTGCTTCAGGATGCCGGCCCTGACCGCATCGTCGATATCGTGGTTGACATAGGCGATCAGATCGGCCACGCGGGCGATCTGGCCTTCGAGCGTCGATGGGCGGTTGTCGACGTCGGGGCCGACTGGGGCTCCCTGCTTCCCCTTCGAGTGCTTGCCAATGCCCTCGCGCACCTCCCAGGTCAGGTTCAGGCCCTCGCCGTCCCGCTCGAGCACATTGACGATGCGCAGGCTCTGCTCGTAGTGTTCGAACCCGCCTGGCATCAAGTCGTTGAGCACGCGTTCGCCCTGATGCCCGAAGGGGGTGTGGCCGAGGTCGTGGCCGAGCGCAATCGCCTCGGTCAGCTCTTCGTGCAACGACAGCACCTTGGCGATAGTCCGGGCAATCTGGGACACCTCGAGCGTGTGCGTGAGGCGGGTGCGGTAGTGATCGCCGGCCGGCGCGAAAAACACCTGCGTCTTGTGTTTGAGCCGCCGGAAGGCCTTGCAGTGCACGATGCGATCCCGATCGCGCTGAAACGCGGGTCGAATCTGGTCTTCGGGCTCCGGCCGTAACCGTCCCCGAGTGGCGACGCTCTTGGCGGCCAGCGGCGCCAACGTCAACTGCTCGCGGCGTTCGAGGTCTTCGCGGATGCTGGCCATCACTGGTGACCGGCGTGGCGCCACGAAATCGCCAAGGAAACTCCGGCCGTTCGGGAGCGGACCCACGCCGAAGATGTCGGCGAGCGTCTGGCCGAGATCGGCAAACGTGTCGCGCACGCCGAGATCCGCGCCTGGCCGGACCTGTGCCCCGTACACCAGCAGCGGCACATACTCGCGCGAATGGTCGGTGCTTGTCGTGGAAGGATCGTTGCCGTGGTCGGCCGTCAGTACCAGCAGGTCGTCCGGCTGCAGGCGCGGAAGGATGGCGCCCAGCCGCTGGTCGAAGCGTTCCAAATTCGCGGCGTAGCCGGCTACATCGTTTCGGTGGCCGTACTTCGTGTCGAAGTCGACGAGGTTCACGAACACCAGCCCGCCGGTCGCTTCGGTGATGGCCCGATCCACCGCGTCCATGCCTTCGGCATCGGAACCCGTGTGGATCGACCGGCTGATACCCTTGCCGCCAAACAGGTCGCGGATCTTGCCGATCGCCAGCACGGGAATGCCGGCGGCGGTCAGGCGATCCAGCAGCGTCAGGTCGGTGGGCGGCAGCGCGTAGTCGTGACGATTGGAGGTGCGCGAGAAGTGACCAGGCTCTCCGACAAACGGGCGGGCGATCACGCGTGCGACGCCCAGGCCCTCCCCCACCATGGTGTACGCAATCTCGCACATCCGATAGAGTTCCGGCACCGGGATCACCGATTCGTGAGCCGCGATCTGGAACACGCTGTCGGCCGACGTGTAGACGATTGGGAATCCGGTTCGCATGTGCTCGGGGCCCAAATCGTTGAGGATCTGGGTGCCCGACGCTACCGTGTTGCCCAGCGTCCGACGGCCGATGCGTTGCTCGAACGCCCGAATCGTCTCGTCGGGAAAACCTTGCGGAAACGTCGGGAACGGCCGGTTGAGCACGATGCCCATCAACTCCCAGTGCCCGGTCACCGAGTCCTTGCCCGGCGACGCCTCGGCCATCCGGCCGAAGGCGCCGGCCGGCTCGGCGGCCGGCTCCAGATGGTCGAGCGGCCGGATGCGCGACAGACCAAGGGCATTCAAATGGGGGATGTGCAGGGGAATCGCAAAGGCGATGTTGCCCAGCGTGTCGCTGCCCTCGTCGCGGTACGCCGCGGCATCGGGCAGCTCGCCGATGCCCACGCTATCGAGCACCAGCACGAAGACGCGGCGGAACAGGGGGTGAGCCATGGCGAGGTCGACCGATTCAGGAACGGCGTGGCGGCCCAGTCAGCCCTGATGTGACGAAAAGTAGTTGGCCATGGCACGCGGCACGCGAATGGAGGCGATGGCGTGCTTGAAGATCATGGTGTCGGACCCTTCCTGTTCGACCACCACCGCGAACCGGTCGAAGTTCTTGATGCGCGCCTCGACATCCGTGCCATCCATCAGCCGGATCTGCACGATCAGGCGTTCGCGCCTGGCGAGATTCAGGAACGTGTCCTGGATGTTCGGCGCTGACGGCGGCGCCTTCTGCTCAGGCATCTGGGCCATACGTACCAGTCTCCGGTGGCGGGGAAACAACCGAGAGCGGATCGAGCCCGCGTGCAACCACGCCCGCGGCCTCGTCTATGGTATCGTCTCGGTCTCCGGCCCGCTGAATCCAGACTAGATTAGGCTCTTTGCGAAACCAGATCAACTGTCTGCGCGCGTAGTGACGATTCTCGCGCACGACCAGTTCGCGCGTGTCTGCCTCGCTGCGCTCGCCGCGCACGTGTTCGAGCACGCGTTTGTACACATACCCGGTGAAGGGCCTGGCGGTTGGCGCCACGCCTCGTGCCAGCAGCCCCCGCACTTCGTCCACGATGCCGCCAGTGAACTGGGCGTCGACGCGTCGCGCGATCCGCTCCGCGATCTCGTCCCAGGGCGGGCGCAGCGCCAGACCGATCACGGTCCACCCCTCCAACGGCGCACGCGTGTCGGCAAAGTGGTCGGTCAACGTGCGGCCGCTGATGAAGTACACCTCGAGCGCCCGCACGATGCGCACCAGATCCTTGGGTTGGATTCTAATGGCCGACGGCGGATCGAGGTGTGCGACCAACCGGTGCAGACGCTCCACGCCGCGCCGGCCGGCCAGGGCATAGAGCCTCCGGCGGATCTCATCGTCGCGTGCCGGCCCGGGGAACAAGCCCCGCGTCAGCGCACGGTAGTAGAACCCTGTGCCGCCCACAAGAATGGGCATGCGACCTCGATCCCGGATCGCCTGGATCGCGGCCATGGCGTCTCGCGCGTAATCGGCCGCGCTGTACTCAGATGACGCATCGACGACATCCAGCAGGTGGTGCGGAATGTGGTGTTGTTGGTCGGCCGGTACCTTGTCGGTGCCGATGTCGAAGCCGCGATAGACGGCTGTCGAGTCGCAGCTGACGATCTCGCCGCTAAACCGCTCGGCCAATGCAACGCCGAGCGCGCTCTTGCCGCTCGCGGTGGGCCCAAGCACGGCCAGCAGCACCGGTGCGGTCATGCGTACCTCAGACTACGCCGGACAGTTTCAGCAGCGCCCACACGGCCAGCGCCGTCAGCAACACGAACCACCCCACCTGCTGGGTACGTGTGGGACCCGACATCATTAGGACCCTTTCCTTCCGGATCCTTAGCCCGGCGGCGTTTCGTTGTAGAAAAACGTGACGGTGAATCGAGCCTTGTCGGACGGATACTCGGGCGGCAGCGGTTGTGTGGGATTGGACGCGACAATGGCGTTGAACGACGAGTTGTTGAACGCATCGATCGAACTGGCCCCGATGACCTGGACATCCGTGATGCTGCCGTCCTTGTGCACGAAGAAGGTGACCACCACGTGGCCCTTGAGCGACATGGCTGCATAAGGGATGAACCAGTTGCGCTTGATTTGCGCAATGAAGCGTCGCACCCACGGGCCGAACTCGACGCCCTTGGTGTCGAACTGGATGGCCGACCCGAACTGCCCGCCCCCCTGCGAGTTGTCGAACATCTGCTGCGGCACGTAACGCTGGACGTTTTTCAGTGCCTCGCCCAGTCCCGAACCGACGCCACCACCCGCCGCCGGACGGGCTGCCGGACCCGTCAATCCGTGCAGCGCGGCGGCGTCGAGACTTGGCTGGCCGGCGGGTCCTGGCGGCAGCGATCCTGTATCCCGATCGGCGCTGGCCGAGTCCTGTGGAGGCTGCGGCTGTGCCGGCTGCTGCGGTGCGAGTAGAGCTGGCTGATCGATACGCTCCGGCGTATTGCCCTTCGAGAATGGGAGCGGATTGGTTGGATTGGGCGCGGCAAGCGGCGACTGCATCGAGCGATCGCGATCCGACAGCTCTGGCGCTCGCGGCGGGTGCTTGGCTTCGAACTCTGCCCGCGGCTGGACGAAGACGAAACGGCGGTTGTTCGCCTGACGTTCGCGCATCAGTGCCAGTTGTTTCTCGGCTTGGGTCCGATCCGCAGGCCCCACAGGAAACCACTGGGGAGCCATCACGACCAGCAGCGTGATCACCAGATGGAACACCAGCGCCAACAGCCCGGCTTCCCGCCAGGACATCGCACGCTCGATGATGATGACGTCCGGGTGCTGATCGTCGAAGTTGAAGTACATCAGAGACTTAAATCGATTATAACATCGGGCTTCGAGCCACCCGAGGCCCTACGCGGCAGGCAGGCGCTGGTGGGGGTCAGTGAAGCGGCGGCTTTCTGGCCACATAGAGATAGACGACGCCGAAGGTGAGAGGGACGGCTCGGACGGCGCGAAATCCAACATTCTCCAGCAGCGCGGACAGCCGTGGGGGTTCGGGGAATGAGCTAACCGACGCAGGCAGGTAGGTGTAGGCCGAGGTGTGGCCCGAAATCAGACGGCCGACACGGGGCAGGATGTGGTGGAAGTACCACAGATAGGCCCGCCGAATCAGTGGATTCGGTGGGATGCCGAACTCGAGAATGGCGAATCGCCCGCCTGGGCGCAACACCCGGAACAGGTCGGCGCAGGCCTGCTCGGGGTGCTCGACGTTGCGGATGCCAAACGCCACCGTTGCGGCATCAGCCGAGACGTCCTTTAAAGGAATGTGCATCGCATCGGCCTGCACCAGTCGCACCCTCGTGCCGAGCGATCGACGAGCCAGTTTCTTCGCGCCAAACCGCAGCATCTCGCCCGAGAAGTCGAGCCCAACCACACGGCCGGCGCCCGAGTGGATGGCCTCGATGGCCAGATCTCCGGTTCCCGTGCACAGATCCACCACGGTTTCGCCGGCCCGAAGATTAAGCGCCCGAATGGCGTTCTTCCGCCAGAGGATGTCGAGGCCGCCGCTCAACAGCCGGTTCAGCAGGTCGTAGCGATGCGCGATCGCATCGAACATGCTGCTGATGCGTTCGGGTTGCTTGTCGGTGCCAAGCGAGGCGGCCTGGCGGATCACCGCTCGACCTGACCCGACCAGGACGGGTACAACTCGTGTTCCAGCCCGAGCAGAGACAAGATCTTGCCGGCCATGAAGTCGCCAAGATCGTCGAGGGTCTTCGGCAGTTGATAGAACGCCGGCATGGCGGGCAGCACGATGGCGCCCGACTCGGCGCATGCGACCATGTTGCGCAACTGCGGCAGGCTCATCGGGGTTTCGCGCGGGACGATCACGAGCGGCTTGCGCTCTTTCAGCATGACGTCGGCCGCACGCTCGATCAGGCTGCGAGACAGGCCGTTGGCCACGCCGGCCAGCGTCTTCATCGAACACGGCACGATGACCATGCCGTTGGTGGTCCGGCTGCCGCTGGCGATGGTGGCCCCGAGGTCGCGGTTGCTGTACAAGTCGTACTGACCGTGGCGAACGCCTTCCCCATATTTCTGTTCCAGGTACGGCAGCAGCCGTTCGGCCGCCGCGTCCTCGCCCAGTTCGTCTCGCAGCAGGCGCCGGCCGAACTCGCTGACAACGAGATCGAGATGGCACCCCTGTTCCAGCAGCGCGGCCACCGTTCTAACCGCGTAGAGGGCGCCGCTGGCACCGGTGATCGCCACCACGAACCGCTTCCGACGCTGCACCTGATCAGCCGACATAGATGGCCACCGCTGTCGTGACGAAGTAGAGAATGCCGACGTAGCCGTTCAGGTCGAACGCGAGCTTTACGCGCGACAAATCGGTCGCCGACACCAGGGACTGCTCGTAGACCAGCAGAGCAGCCACGCCCGCCACGCCAGCTAGATAGATCGGGCCAAGCGGGACGATCCACGCCACGCCGGCCAGGCACACCACCGTGGCCAGGTGCAGTCCCCGCGAAATCCACAGCGCCGACGGCACGCCGAAGCGCTGCGGTATGGATTGCAGGCCGTGCGCCCGATCGAACTCGAGATCCTGGCAAGCGTAGAGCACGTCGAACCCAGCCACCCACGTGGCAATCGCCAGCGCCAGCAGCCAGGGCTCCTCGCCGCCCCGCCCGCCGGCCGCCAGCCAACCGCCCATCGGGGCGACGGCCATGGCCACACCGAGAAACGCCTGCGCGGACCACGTGTAGCGTTTGGCCAACGAGTACCAGAATACGATGGCCAGCGCCACGGGCGACAACGCGAAGCAGACCGGGCCAAGCGCCCACGCGGCGCCCACAAACACCATCGCGGACACCGCCACAAACGCAGCCGCCTCGAGCGGGCTCATCTTGCCGCTGGGAATCTCGCGGCTGGCGGTGCGCGGATTCAGGGCATCAAAGCGCGCATCCACGAGCCGGTTGAATCCCATCGCCGCACTACGCGCCGCGACCATCGCCACGATGATCCACATCACACGGTCCGTCGTCGGCGGCACGCGACGGGCGGCGAGCATCGCGCCTGCCAGCGCGAACGGCAGCGCGAACACCGAATGGCTGATGCGCACGAACGACGCGTAGGTGCGCATCCGCGTCAGGAGGGCTGACATGATTCGACCCACTGAATCCGATCGGGGAAGATACCCGATACCAGATATTGTTCCACATCCGTCGTGCCGGACGGTATGGACACCGCCAGGAGCGCCGCGCGCTTGCCCGGCGCGATCGAGCCGAAGTCACGGTCGAAACCGAGCGCGGTGGCGCCGTTGATGGTGGCGCTTCTGAGCAGCCGCGACGGCTCAACCCCGGGCGCGAGCCGGTGCATCGCGGCCAGTTCAGAGAACAGGTTCAGGTCCTTCACGCTCGACAGACTGTCGGTGCCAATGGCGACGTTGACGCCCGACTCGTAGAATGCGGCGACCGGTGGGTCGCCTGCTCCTACATGTACGTTGCTTCTCGGACATGTGACGATGGTTGCACCACGCGACGCGAGCAGCTTCAGGTCTTCGGGGCTGGCTTTGACGGCATGGACCGCCAATGTGCGGTCGTCCCAGAAGCCAAGCCGATCCAGGTACTCGATCGGGCTGCAATTCGGCGTCCGCCACTCCGAATCCCATGCGCCGAGGCGCTTCAGCAGGTCTTGCCACCCGCCACTGCCCCGATCGATAAACTCGACCTCATCGGCCGACTCCGACACGTGCACCGACGTGTGCGTGTCGTCGGCGGTCCTACGCCGATCACGCAGAGCAGCGAACACGCCTGGTGACACCGAGTAGGGTGCGTGGGGGGCCAGCGCCAGGCGCCAGTCTGCTCCGACCGTCGCCATCTCGATCCTGCGTTCGGCATCTGTGACGACCTCTTCCGGGTCGGTCGCCCGGAATTTGATGAGTTCGTGGAACACCACACCCGCCAGGCCGCTTGGCCCGAGCAGATCCAGATTGGCAAGGGTGTTCGAGATGTCACCTACGACGGCCGTGCCGGTCGCCTTCATCTCCGCCAGCGCAGCGCCCATCGCCTTGCGAACGACGTGCTCGTCACGCTGATCCGAGGCCTGCATCCGCTCGCGCATCATCGAGGACACCCACGAGATGAAGCCCCGCGCCGGCGGCACGCGATTGCGCAGCCACGACAACTCGAGGTGCGTGTGCGCGTTCACCAGTGCCGGCAGCACCGCCACTTCGCCAAGGTCGATCACGGCGTCCGATGCCACGGGGCCGGGTGCGGCCTCGCCGTCCCGGCCCACCGCTATGACGCGGCCTGCATGGGTGGCCACCCACCCGTGGCGAATTGGCGGTCCCATGATGGGGAGGATCCAGGAGGCGCGGAATGTCGGCATGTCTCAGTAGAGGAACGGCACCAGCCTGCGCACGCGCTGCTGGTAGCGGCGATACTCGGGAAACCTCTCGACCAACCACCGTTCCTCGCGCCGCGACTTGATGTCGAAAAAGACAAACAGCGCGAGGACGTAGCCCACCGTGAGCCACCCCTGAATCACCAGCGCCCAGCCGAGCGCCAACACCAGGGCGCCGCAGTAGATGGGATGGCGCACGATGGCGTACGGCCCGGTTTGGATCAGCGGGGCGTCGTCTTTCGGACGGGGAAGCGGCGTCAAGCCCGGCCCCAGGCTGACGAGCCCGGCCAGAAACAGCGTGCTCCCGGCCACTATCAGGACGCACCCGGCTGTCCAGCATGCCGACGGGAAGGGAAATGGCCACCCCGGCCGGCCAGGGAC
>CAYHRK010000011.1:0-35524 GCA_964358795.1 uncultured Vicinamibacterales bacterium | reverse complement strand
CGGTGCGACGACGCCCTCGCACCACGGGCTGCTAGGCCTTGCGGGTCGTCCGGCGCTCGATGCGCTTCTCGTACCCAGGGCCCTCGAAGATGTGCTTCACGAAGATACCCGGGGTATGTACGTGGTCGGGGTCGATCACGCCGGGTGCCACCAATTGCTCGACTTCGGCAATCGTCACCCGCGCCGCGGTCGCCATCATCGGGTTGAAGTTACGGGCGGTTCGGCGGTAGACCAGGTTGCCGTGGTAGTCGCCGCGATAGGCCTTGATCAACGCGAAGTCTGCCCGAAGCGGGCGCTCCAAGACGTGCGGGACACCGTCGATGTCGCGCGTCTCCTTGCCGTCGGCGACCACCGTACCGTACCCGGCCGGGGTGAAGAACCCGCCGATGCCCGCCCCGCCGGCGCGAATGCGTTCGGCGAACGTGCCCTGCGGCACCAGTTCGACGCGCAGTTCGCCGCTGAGGCACTGGCGTTCGAACTCTTGGTTTTCTCCGACGTAGGTGGCGACGATGCTCGCGATCTGACGCGAGTCGAGCAACAGTCCGAGCCCGAACCCGTCGACGCCCGCATTATTGCTGATGATGGTGAGGCCTCGGGTGCCTCGGTCGTGCAGCGCCCGAATCAGTTGCTCGGGGATGCCGCACAGCCCGAACCCTCCGACCATCACCGTGGCGCCATCCGGAATGAGCGCCACCGCCTCGGCCGCGCCGCCAATGACTTTACGCATCAGGGGATTATAGCCCCCGCCGAGAGGAGTTAGGAGTGACGGTTCGGGCCAGCCCCGACCAGACGCTCGCGCCACAGGTTTGCCTGCGCGAAGAGTGCCTGGACAGCGTCCCCGGACCCGAGATGTCGCCGGAGTTCGGTCAAGCGAGCGATCACCTGGTCGAGCGCCGGGCCAATCTCGTCGGCGTTGGCCGAGCAGATGTCGGTCCAGATACCCGAGGGACTCGCCGCCAGTCTGGTGGTATCGATCAGACCACGGCCGGCCAGCGCAAGGCCTTCAACGCCCGCTCCGGCGCCTACGGCGGCCATCAAGGTGCTGGCGACCAACTGCGGCACATGACTCAGATACGCGACGAGCCGGTCGTGGGCGTCAGGGTCGACGCATACCGGAGACGCGCCCAGCGCCGACACGAACGCCGACAGACGACTCACCTCATCGTCCTGCGCAGCCGCCGGCGTGAGAATCCACGGCCGTCCAACAAACAGGTCGGCCCGAGCGTGCGCGATGCCGGCTCGAGCCGCTCCGGCCAGCGGATGTCCCGGCACGAAGGTGAGGCTGGATGGAAGCTGGCGAGCGACCTTGACGATGTCGCGTTTCGTGCTCCCGACGTCGGTCACCATCGCCGGTCCGCTCAAGAAGTCCGGAAGGCGGAGCAGTAACGCGCGATTCTCCTGCGCGGGTGCCGCCAGCACCACCAGTTCGACGTCCGAGAGGATGCTGAGGTCCTCTGCGGCGACATCGACGGCATGCAGCCGCATCGCCAGTTCGAGCACATCGTTGCGATCGACGCCTATCACCAGGCTCTTCGGCCATACCTGCCTTGCTCCGAGCGCGATGGAGCCGCCAATGAGACCCAGGCCGACAATAGCGATCCGCTCGAAGACAGGAGGCGCTTCAGGAAGCCGCCCGGGCTGGGCCACAGGCAGGAAGCGCGGATCGTGGGTCATCCGACGCCCCACCCGCGGCGGGCGAAGGGTTCGACGCAGATGCTGCGGCCGATGGCCGGCGCGATAATGCGGAGTTCGGCCATCAGCCGATCGAACTGCGCCGGAAACATCGACTGCGCGCCATCGCTCAGGGCGTGGTCGGGATCGCAGTGCACTTCGATCAGCAGGCCGTCGGCACCAGCCGCCACGCCAGCCCGCGCCATGGACGCCACTTGGTCGCGACGCCCCGTGCCGTGGCTCGGATCCACGATGATTGGCAGGTGGCTCAGTTTCTTGACGATCGGGATGGCGGAGATGTCGAGGGTGTTGCGGGTGTACGTTTCAAAGGTGCGGATGCCGCGCTCGCAGAGGATCACCTCCATATTGCCGCCGCCAAGCAGATACTCGGCTGACAGGAGCCATTCCTCGATCGTGGCCGAGATCCCGCGTTTGAGCAACACCGGCTTGCGCGCCCGTCCCAGCTCGCGCAACAGCGAGAAATTCTGCATGTTGCGTGCGCCGACCTGCAGAATGTCGGCATAGCGGGACACGGTTTCGATCTGGCTGGTGTCCATGACCTCCGAGACGAGCTTCAGGTTGTGATCGCGAGCCGCGTCGCGCAGCATGCGCAGGCCGTCTTCTCCCAGGCCCTGGAATGCATAGGGCGAACTGCGCGGTTTGAAGGCCCCGCCACGAAACACCTTGGCTCCAGCCCGTTTGACCGCCGCGGCCGCCGCTTGAACCTGCTGTTCGTTCTCGGCCGAGCACGGGCCGGCCATCACTATCACCTCGTCGCCGCCAATTCGGACATCGTCGAGTACGATCACCGTGCCCTGCGGCTTGAAGGCCCGGCTTGCCAGCTTGAAGGGTTCGGTGATGCGAACCACTTCCTGCACGCCGTCGAGGATTTCGATCAGGCGAGGATCTCCATGTGGCGTACCACCGACAGCCCCAAGCACCATGCGGACCGGACCGGTGGAGCGATGCACGTCGTACCCCATGTCGACGAGCGTTGATACGACTCGTTCGATCTGGTCGGACGTCGCGCCTTCCTGCATCACCACAACCACAGCACAGAACCCCCCTGGATAGCCTACAGGCCGGTCTGGTCGTGCGCAAGCCGCGACTGGAATGCGGCCATCACACGAGGGAACCGGACGGGGCCGAGTCCACGGAGCCGCGCAACCAGCTCACATACCGTGCGGCGGCGGCGGCGGCCGGTTCCCCTCGTGCCGATGCCTGCTCGATGACCGTCACCAGCGCGCTGCCGACGACGGCGGCGTCAGCCACCCGGCAGACCTGCGCGACGTGGTCTGGCGTGGACAGCCCGAACCCCACAACGACCGGCATGGCACTGGCACGCCGGATCCGAGTCACAAACCCGTCAATCCCAGCCGACAGCGTGTCGCGAGCGCCGGTGACGCCAAGCCGCGAGATGGCGTACAGGAATCCACTCCCCAGCGAGCCGGCACGCTGCATTCGCTCGTCGCTGGTCGTCGGACTGAGCAGGAAGATCATGTCCACATGACGCCCGATCAGTGCGCGGCGCAGACCGTCGGCTTCCTCGATTGGCAGGTCGAGCGTCAGCACGCCATCTACTCCCGCCGCCGCCGCGCGATCGGCAAAGGCCGCGTAGCCCATCCGGTAGATCGGGTTGGCGTAGGAGAACAACACGATGGGCGCGTGTACCGCTGGCCGAACATCTGCGACCAGCGAGAGAACGCGATCGAGTGTGGCGCCGGCGGCCAATGCCCGCTCGCTGGCCCGCTGGATCGCGGGCCCGTCGGCCAAGGGGTCTGAAAACGGAACGCCAACCTCCAGCACGTCGACCCCGGCCTCATCCAGAGCCCGAAGAATCTTGCCACTCTCTGCCAGGGTGGGGTCGCCCGCCGTGGTGTAGGTGACCAGTCCGGCTCGTCGCTCCCGGCGAAGACGCTCGAAGGTTGAGTCAATGCGCGACATGACCCGCTACTCCCCTGCGACGCCCAGCCGGGCCGCCACAGACTGCACGTCTTTGTCACCGCGGCCCGACAGATTCACCAGAATGGTGCGCGCCGGCCCAAGTTGGCGGGCCAGCCGGCAGGCATACACGATGGCATGGGCCGATTCGAGTGCCGGCAGAATGCCTTCCAGACGCCCCAGCACGGTGAATCCCTCGAGCGCCTCATCATCCGACACGTGGGTGTACTGTGCGCGTCCGGTCTGACGCAGCCAGGCGTGCTCCGGTCCAATCGCCGCGTAATCGAGGCCGGCCGACACCGAATGCGTGCCCGAGATGTTGCCCGACAAGTCCTGCAGCACCACGGTGTGCGTGCCCTGGAAGATCCCGGCCTCGCCGCCTGCAAACCGCGCGGCATGGCGGCCGGGCTCGATGGCTGTGCCGCCAGCCTCCACACCAATCAGGCGGACGTCCGGCTCGTCGACAAACGCATCGAAGATACCCAGCGCATTGCTGCCGCCACCCACACACGCGACGATGGCATCGGGCAGGCCGCCAATCAGTGCTGCCCACTGCTGCCGTGCTTCGTGGCCGATCACCGACTGGAATTCTCGTACCATCAAAGGGTAGGGATGGGGCCCGAGCACCGAACCTAGCAAGTAGTGCGTCGTCTCGACGCTCGCCACCCAGTCGCGCATGGCTTCATTAATGGCGTCTTTCAACGTGCGGCTGCCTCCAGTCACACGCGTCACGGTGGCGCCCAACAGGCGCATCCGTACCACGTTCAGCGCCTGCCGCTGCATGTCGTCGGCACCCATGTAGACGTCGCACGCCAGGCCGAGCAGCGCACACGCCGTCGCCGTGGCGACGCCGTGCTGCCCGGCCCCGGTTTCGGCAACGATCCGCGTCTTGCCCATCCGCGCCGCCAGCAAGGCCTGACCGATGGCGTTGTTGATCTTGTGAGCGCCGGTGTGTGTGAGATCCTCGCGCTTCAGCACGAGGCGTGCGCCGCCGGCGTGCGCCGACAATCGTCGCGCGTCGTAGAGTGGCGTCGGCCGGCCCGCGTAGGTCGTCAGCAACCGGCGCAACTCGGTCAGGAACCCTTCATCGGCGCGCGCGGCGAAATAGGCGCCCGTCAGTTGGTCGATCGCCGCCATCAGGGTTTCGGGAACGAACCGGCCGCCGAAGTCGCCAAAGTAGCCGCGGCTGTCGGGATCGCGGCTCCCGAAGCGTGGCTCCACCCGCACCTCTGTATGGTTCATCTCGTCTTCGCTTCGTCTGCCCGCCGAACGGCGGCAAAAAACTCGCGCATCCGCACGGGGTCCTTCACACCGGGTTCGGCCTCCACACCGGAGGACACATCGACCGCGAAGGGGCGCACCTCACCGATTGCGGCACCAACCGAGTCGGGGCGCAGGCCGCCGGCCAGGATAATCGGCCGAATCCGCGCGGCTTGCGCCGCCAGAGTCCAATCAATCCGGCGCCCGGTGCCTCCCCGACCGACAGGGTCACGCACGTCGAGCAGCGGAGTGAGCGTCGAGGGCCACGTCGAGAGCACGGTTGGATCGAACGTCTCATCAACGCCAATGGCCTTCACGCACGCGACGGGAAGACGGCTCCACGTCTCGATGGCCTCATCCCCGTGCAACTGAATGACGCCTAAGCCCACCCGAGCGGCCACGTCGGCCACCTCGTCAAGCGGCTGATTCACAAACACGCCAACCGCGGTCACAAACGGTGGCAACGCGTGCACGATCCGCTCCGCATCCGCTGCGGTGACCGCACGGGGGCTGTGGAGCCAGAAGACCAAGCCCACCGCATCGGCGCCCAGCTCGCCCGCCAGTGCGGCGTCGGCCTCCCGCGTGATGCCACACACCTTTACCCTGGTGCGTGTCATGACGCTCTCCCCTCGCGCCGGCTCACCTGATCGGACCCGGGCGGCGTCGATGTGACCAGCGAGGCCAGCAACCGTTCCGGGTGTGCGCTGGTCATCAGCCACTCCCCGATCAGAAACGCCTGATACCCCATGCGGCTCAGGTGCAGCAGGTCACCAGGCGAGTGCATCCCGCTTTCGGCAACCGCCACGCACCCCGGGGGCAGGTCGCCTATCAGCCGGTCGCACGCCTGGAGATCGACGTCAAGGGTGCGGAGGTTTCGGCTGTTGACTCCCACGATCGTCGCTCCGGCATCGATGGCCAGCCGAACTTCGTCGCTCGTGTGCGCTTCGACCAGCACCGCGAGCCCGTGGGCGGCTGCAGCCCGAATCAATGTCTGCAAGTGCGATGGGTCGAGCGCGGCGACAATCAACAAGATCGCATCGGCTCCACAGGCACGGGCTTCGAGCAGTTGATACTCCTCAGCGATGAAATCCTTGCGCAGCACCGGCAACGAGATCGCCTCGCGCACACGTTCGAGGTGCGCCAATGCGCCGTCGAAAAACGTCGGCTCCGTCAGCACCGACACCGCCGCTGCGCCTCCGCGCTGGTACGATCGCGCGATAGCTGCCGGATCGTACCTGGCACAGAGTACACCGCGAGCCGGCGACCGGCGCTTGCACTCAGCGATGATATTGAGCCGGCCCGGGCGAGAGAGCGCCTCGCGAAACGCCGAGCCAGCCGGCTGCCTGCGCGCGGCCCGCGATTCCAGCCGCGCCTGGGGTTCGGCCTGGCGCCGCGTGGCCACCATGGTACGTGCGGCCGCCACGATGGCTCCAAGCAAGTCACCTCCTGCCCCCTGGACTGCTCCGGACATCCCGCTACCCTTTCGCCGCGGCGGTCTCGCCTGTCGTCTCGTGTGAGAGGCGGGCCAGATGATCCAACACGCGCCGCGCGGCGCCAGAGTCGATCGCGGCGGCGGCCCGGTCCATGCCGGCCCGGAGCGTGTCGGCGCGCCCGGACAAGAACACCACGGATCCCGCGTTCAACACCACGATATCGCGCGCAGGACCGGGGTGTCCGGCGAGCACGCCGCTCACGATCCCTGCGTTGTGGGCCGCATCGCCTCCTGCCAACGACTGCAGTGACACTTTCGGCAGGCCAAGTTCCGCCGGGTGCAAGTAGAACGTGTTCACCGAACCGGACCGGCATTCCGAGATCTTGGTGTAGCCCGTCGTTGAAATCTCGTCGAGGCCATCGGATCCATGAACGACCCAGGCGCGCTCGGAACCGAGCAACAGCAGCGATCGGGCGATCAGTTCGGTGTGTTCCGGTCTCGGCACGCCAACCAATTGGCAACGAGGAGCGGTGGGGTTGGTGAGCGGGCCCAGCAGGTTGAACGCCGTCCTGACCGCCAGTTCGCGTCGTACCTCCGCGGCGTTACGCATGGAGGGGTGGAAGACCGGTGCAAACAGGAACGCCAGCCCCACCTCGCGCAGGCATCGCTCCACCACCACCGGCGGCGCCGCGGCGTGCACCCCTAGCGCCTCGAAGACGTCCGCACTTCCGCACCGGCTCGAGACCGAACGATTGCCGTGTTTGGCCACGGTGACACCGCAGGCCGCCACCACGATCGCCGCTGCCGACGAGATGTTGAACGTGCCCGCTCCATCGCCGCCCGTGCCGCACAGATCGACCGTGTTGCCGTCCGGCGTGGCCACAGACACGGCGCGTCGCCGCATGCTGCGGGCAAAGCCCACGATCTCGGCTGGCCGCTCGCCCTTCATCGCCAGGCCGACCAGCAGCCCCGCGACCTGCGCACCTGGCGCACGGCCGTCAATGATCTCGTCCATGGCGGCCGACGCGTCGTCGACCGTCAGATCCTGCCGCCGCATCACGCGCTGAAGCAGTTCGCCAAACGTCATGTACCGCCTTTCCTCATCAGAGCGTGAGGAAGTTCCGGATCAGGTGCCGTCCCTCGCCCGTCAGCACAGATTCGGGGTGGAACTGCACGCCGTGGACGGGCCACCGGCGATGCCGCAACGCCATCACCACGCCGTCCTCGGCAGCACGAGCGGCAACCTCGAGGTCTGCCGGCCACCCGTCTTCCGACACCACCAGGGAATGGTACCGCCCTGCTGGAAAGGCCCCCGTCAAACCGGCGAACAGTCCGCGCCCGTCGTGTTCGACCGACGACACCTTGCCGTGCATCGGTCTGGGAGCGCGAACCACCTGGCCCCCAAACACGTATCCGATGGCCTGGTGGCCGAGGCACACGCCCAGGATGGGCACCCGGCCGGCAAACGCGCGAATCACCGCGGTCGAAATGCCGGCGTGTTCCGGACGTCCAGGCCCGGGCGAGATCACGATCCGCGCCGGGGCCAGCCGTTCGATGCCTGCCACATCGATCGCGTTGTTGCGGTACACCGCGGGATGCGCCCCAAGCTCGCCGATGTACTGCACGAGGTTATAGGTGAACGAATCGAAGTTGTCGATGACCAGCACCATCATCGCCGCCTCTCGCGCCACGGGCTGCTACAGGCCCTGCTGAGCCAGTTCGAGCGCCCGCAGCAGCGCTTGGGCCTTGTCGCGTGTTTCTTCGTACTCGGCGGCCGGAATCGAATCCGACACGATGCCAGCCCCGGCCTGCACCAGCGCCCTCCGGCCGATAATGACGATGGTGCGGATCGCGATGCAGAAATCCAGATTGCCCGCGAAGTCGACGTAGCCGACCGCGCCAGCATAGATCCCACGCCGCACTGGTTCGAGGCTGGCGATGATCTCCATCGCCCGCACCTTGGGCGCGCCCGACACGGTGCCTGCCGGAAAACACGAGCCGAGCGCATCGAGCCGATCGACACCTTCGGCGAGGCGGCCCTCCACAATCGACACCAGGTGCATCACGTGCGAGAACCGCTCGAGTGTCATGAACTGCGGCACCCGGACTGTGCCGTAGGCGCTCACCCGGCCGATGTCGTTGCGGCCGAGATCCACAAGCATGACGTGTTCGGCGCGTTCCTTCTCGCTGGCCTTCAACTCCTCAGCCAGGCGCTGATCCTCTTCGGCCGAGTGGCCCCGAGGCCGGGTGCCCGCGATGGGGTGCGTCTCGACGCGGCTGCCTTCCACACGCACCAGCATCTCTGGCGACGCACCGACCACCGACACGCCGCCCATTCGCAGGAAGAACATATACGGCGACGGATTCACGTGGCGTAGCGCCCGATAGATGGTGAACGGGTCGGCTGCCAGAGTCGCCTCGAATCGCTGGGACAGCACCACCTGATAGATGTCGCCCGCCGCGATGGCTTCCTTCGCGGTTCGGACCTGCTGCTCGAACTGGGCCTGTGTCAGATTCGAGCGCACGTCGAGCGGAGGCGCAGAGACTCGTTCACACTGCGAGAGGTTGCGCTCCAGTTCCCGCTCGAGAAACTCGATCTTGGCGCACGCAAACTGGTAGAGCGCCTGCAGGTCATCGTCGGCGGTGATGCGGGCGTTGGCAATGATGAGGATGCGGTGCTGGACGTGATCGAAGGCCAGGATCGTGTCGAACAGCATGAACACGGCCTGATCCACATCGGGGTCGTCCTCGCGCGGTGCCGGCGGTGTGACCGGTTCGAACCAGGACACGGCGTCGTAGCCAAGGTACCCCACCGCGCCTCCGGTGAAGCGGGGCAGGCCTGGCACGTGCGGGGACCGGAACTGATCCATCAACGTGCGCAAGGTGGGGATAAACGGCGCAGCGCTGACGGTGGTGCCCCCACCCCGCTCCATCGTCACCTGGCCGTCGTGGGACCGCAAGGTGAGGAACGGATCCTTGCCCAGAAACGAATAGCGCGCCACCTGCTCCCCGCCCTCCACGCTCTCGAACAGATAGGCGTAATCGGAGTGTTCGGCGATCTTGAGGAACGCCGAGACCGGCGTCAGCAGATCGGCCATGATCTCCTTGCAGACCGGCACAAAGGTGCCCCGGGTGGCCAGGTCGGAGAATTGCTCGAAGGTCGTCAGGTTCATGCGTGTTCCACCACGTGCGCCAGCGATCGGAGCGCGGCCCCCCGCAGGCATGCCGCCGAGGGCCGCCGCCCGGTCCACCACTCTGCCTGCTGCTGGGCCTGGCCGATCAGCATCTCGAGGCCACTGATGGTCTGGCACCCCGCCGCCCTGGCGTCACGAAGCAGCCGGGTCTCGATCGGGTTGTAGACCAGGTCATACACCACACGGCCGTCATACGTGCCCTCGTCGAAAGCCGAGCGTGTCACGTCGGGATAGGTGCCGACCGGCGTCGCGTTGACCAGCACATCCCAGGAGCCTGGAGGCACCGGCCGCGCCGCGGCCTGGGCGCCCACCAGCGTCGCCACCGCGTCGGCCCGCGCTCGCGACCGGCTGTAGAGCGTCACGCACGCGCGCGTGCCGCCAAACGCCGTCGCCACGGCCCGGGCGGCACCACCGGTACCGAGCACCGCCACCCGCGGACGGTCCGGCACACGCGCAGCGGCAAGACCCATCAGGAATCCTGACGCGTCCGTGTTGGTGCCCACATAGCCGCCGTCGCGCCAGGCAATCGTGTTCACGGCGCCGATGGCGACGCCGACCTCGTCAGACGAGTCGAGGTGCGGGATCACCCCCACCTTGAACGGCGTCGTGACGCTGGCGCCGGCCAGCCCGACCTGGCGGGCAAAGCGCATCCCGTCCTCGATGTCGGTTGCCGCCAGCGGTACGTATGCCGCGTTGTGCTCAAGTTCCTCGAAGGCGGCGTTGTGCATGGCCGGCGACAGCGAATGTGAGATGGGACGGCCGAGCAGGCCGTAGATCATCGTATCGGCTCGAATCCGCCGGAAGTTGAACTCGCCCACCAATCGCTCGACGCTGATCTGCCCGGGAGCCACCCCGGTCCCGGCGTACGTCCAGCACGATCCGAAGCGCGCGGCGAACACGCGCGTCGGGATGCCGGCTTCTCCCATCGCGACGAGCACGATCCGACGGCCCGCATGCCGAGACCCGATCGTGAGCAACGGAAGGCAATCACAGAGGCACCTGGCGGTCACCGCCACCTTGATCACCTCGGCGCCGGTGGCCAGCATCGCATCGACCCGTGCGGACAGATCGGCAGGGATTCCCTCGAAATCGTGCATCGACAGCACGACGTTGCGGCCGCCCCTTTCGCGGATGACGCCATCGAACCCGGCGTTCCATTCCAGATCCACGAACTCGGCGCCGGCATCGAGGGCTCGCATCAGGAGCGCCCGCCGCGACTCTTCGCTGCCGCGGTAGTGGCCACCCTGGTTCACGGGTCGGCAGGTCAGCACCACCGGCCCAGGACGTCCCGCAAGCGCGCCGTCGACGTCGGGATCGGACACCGTGTCGAGACGCAGTTCCACCAAGTCCGCGCCTGTGACCGCATCCCGTTCCCGTCGCAGTCCCGCCAGCGTCCCGGCGGTGACCGTCGCACAGATCAACGATGCTTCAGACATCACTCCCTGACACAGCAAAAAGGCCCCTTCAACCCGGGGGCTGAAGAGGCCTGGTCGAACGCGGTGGATGTCGTCGAGTCCTAGTCAGCCTTCCAGCCTGTCGAAACACACCACCACCACCATGCTCGTGCGGCGGTGGGGCGACTGAACGCGATGGCCATCTCGATGTGACCGGAGCGTACCAGAGCGCTCCGGTGGTGTCAACGCGCGATTCACGTCGCGATTCACGTCGCGAGCGAGGGCTTTCCGGCGGATGTCCTTGACCCGCCTGGCACACTTGGCTATAACGGTGAGACGCCACAGCGAGATCGTACTAACCATCTGTCAGATTGCGGCCGCCCTTGATGCTGCTAAGCCGCCTTGTCGTCACCGTAATCGCGTGGACGGCGCTCATCATGAGTGCGCCGGCCGCCACCCGCGTCATGCCCATCGATGAGGTCAAACCAGGCATGGACGGCATCGGCCTTACCGTCTTTCAGGGCACGACGATCGAGGAGTTCAAGGTCCACGTGCTGGGTGTCCTTCGGGCCACGGTCGGTCCGCGTCGCGACTTGATCCTGGCGCGCCTGGAAGGCGGACCACTGGCGAAGACTGGCGTCATTGCCGGTATGAGCGGCAGCCCGGTCTACATCGACGGGCGCCTGGTGGGTGCCGTCTCCCACTCGCTCGGGTCGTTTTCGACCGAAGCGATCGCGGGCATCACCCCGTTTGAAGAAATGCGCACCGCCACCTCGACTGCTTCGGTGGCCGCGACCGCACGCCGGCCGTTTGCCGCCACAGGCCGGCTGACACCCGCCGCCATGGTGGACGCGCTGCGCGATGTGCTGGGACCAGTCCGGCCGTTTGCGGCGCCCGCCGAGGCGGCAGGTGCCGGGACCGGGCCGCTGGGCGATCCCCGACTGATGACGGCGCTACGTCCGATTGCCACACCGCTGTTTGTCAGCGGGTTCAGCCCTGGCGTGATAGAACCCGTGTTGAGCGTCTTTCAGCAGGCCGGTTTCGTGACCGTCCCCGGTGGCGGCTCCACGATCCAGGCTTTACCCGCGCCAGGCGGCATGGCTCCGCTTCGTCCGGGCGATCCGGTTGGTGTCGCACTCATGACGGGCGATCTGTACCTGGGCGCCACAGGCACGGTCACCGAGGTTGACGGCACTCGCGTCTACGCGTTTGGCCACCCGTTCTACAACCTCGGACACACCCGTTTTCCCATGACACGAGCCTTCGTGCACGCCGTGTTGCCGAGCTTGCTGACGTCGATGAAACTGTCATCGGTCGGAGAGACCATCGGCACGATCGATCAGGACAGGGCTACCGCGATTGCCGGCACGCTTGGTCCGGGTCCGAGAACGGTCCGGGTGACGCTGTCGCTCGAGCGCGAGAAGGGCGAACGCCGCCAGTTCCGATTCGACGTCGCAGACGATCCGTTGCTGACGCCCCTGTTGACGTTTGCGGCTCTGCTGAACACGTTCTCGTCCTATGAGCGAGACCTCGGCACCTCCAGCTTTGCGGTGCGCGGCACGGCGTCGGTCCACGACCATGGCGACGTGGTGTTTGACGACGTGTACACCGGCGACCAGGCGTCGTCAAACGCCGCGCTCTCTGTGGTGGCGCCGCTGGCCGCGTTGATGACCAACGACCGCGAGCCGGTGCAGATCGATTCGCTGCATTTGGACGTCCAGTCGACAGAACTCCCCCGGGTCACGACCATTGAGCGTGCCTGGATCGATGCCACCGACATCCGTCGCGGCCGGACCGTGCCCCTGAAAATCCTGCTTCGAAACTGGCGCGGCGACGTTGGGGTGCATACCATCCCGATCGAGATTCCGTTGAATGCCGAGGGCACGTTGACCGTGCTGGTGGCCGACGGCGCCCGCTTCGCCCAGTTCGAGCAGCGGGATGGACGCCCGACTGCAGCACCCGCATCGGTCGCCGCGCTCATCAAACAACTGAACCAGGTGCGCCGGTCCAACCGCGTGTACATCCGCCTGTTGACGCGGGACGCCGGCGCCATCGTGGGCACCGAGTTGCTGCCGTCCCTGCCCGCGTCGGTGCTGGCCGTGCTCGGCGGGGATCGCCCGACGTCAGGTGGGTCGGCGTTGCAGAACGCGACCCTTGGGGCCTGGGAAATTGCGGTCGGCCAGGCCGTCTCCGGGGTGCGTGCGCTCACGATTTCGCTAAGCGGGAATACACCGTGACTATGACTGCACTCGTGAAGAAGGTGTGTGGGGCGCGCCCCGGCCGGCCCGAGATGGTGGCCGCCGTGTTGATCCTGGCGGCGACGGTCGCCGGCATCCAGGCTTCGACGCCGCGGTTCTGGCAGGTCTCTACGCAGACGGACCTGCAGCGAGGCGAAGTCGATCGCCTGTCGATCGACCAGCAGGGGCGCCTCGTGCTCGGCCCCGAGATGACAGTGATTCACGAAGCCACCGATCCATTCATCTGGTGCCTGGTGGCGGGGGCCGAGGGATCGTTGTTCGCCGGAACGGGCAACGATGGCCGGGTGCTGCACATCGACCGCCAGGGAAAGACCCGTGTGTATTTCGATGCGGCGGAACTGGAAGTGCACGCCATGGCGCTGGCGCCGGGTGGCGGCCTCTACGTGGGCACATCTCCGGACGGCAAGGTCTATCGAGTCGAGTCGACAGGCCAGTCCTCGGTCGTGTTCGATCCGGAGGACAAGTACATCTGGGCGTTGGCGCTCGACACCCAGGGCCGCCTGTATGTGGGAACCGGGGACAAAGGCGTGATCTATCGGGTGGGCCCAGACGGCAAGGGCGACGTCTTCTATCGTACGCATACGAACAATGTCACGTCGCTGGCGTTCGACCGGCAGGGCCAATTGCTGGCCAGCACCGAATCGCCGGGCCGCGTGCTGCGCATCGATGGCTCGGGCAAGGGGTTTGTCGTCCTGGAATCTGCCTACCGGGAACTCCGGGCGCTTCGTGTTGATGACACTGGCGCCGTGTATGTCGCGGCCGTGAATGGCAAGGCCAGCGGCGGCGATGCCGCATCGACATCGACCCACATCGAGGCGCCAAAATCATCGCCGATGCCGTCGGTCTCGACCGAGATCGTCTCGATGACGGTGGTCGACACGCCAGCGACGGCCGGCGGCGCCGCGCCTTCCGCGCCGCCGCCCACACCGGGCTTCAAGGGTGCGGTGTTTCGCATCGCGCCCGACGGCGGGTACGAATCGCTGTGGGAGTTCAAAGACGATCTGCCGTTCGATCTGCACCTCGAGGCCAACGGCAGTCTCCTCGTGTCGACGGGCAACGCCGGAAAGATCTACCGGCTGGCCGGCGATCCCACACGCGCGCTGCTGCTGACCCGCCTGGGTGGTCAGCAGGTCACGGCGATGCTGATGTCCACCGCGGGCCGCTACGTGGCCACATCGAATCCGTCGAAGATCTACATCCAGACCGGCGACCGCGCCGCTGCAGGCACGTACGTGTCGGAGGTGAAGGACGCCGGCAACGTCGCGGCCTGGGGAACCCTGTCGTGGCGCGCGACCGAGGACGGTACCAGCCGCGTGGAGGTGTCAACCCGATCGGGCAATACGTCAACGCCCGACGATACCTGGAGCCCCTGGACCGGTCCCTACCAACAGGCCGACGGAGACGCGGTGCGCAGTCCGGCCGCTCGCTACTTTCAATGGAAGGTTCGGCTGGCTGCCGGATCGCCACCGTCGAATCCGGCCCTGGTGTCGGTGCGGATCGCGTACCTCCAGCGCAACCTGCGCCCCAGAGTCACGTCGATCACCGTTCAGCCGCCGGGCCTCGTGTTTCAGAAGCCCTTTTCGACCGGCGAGCCAGACATCGCCGGGATGAGCGACGCCGCTCCGGAATCCCGGGTGCCGGTGTTCTCCACGCCGCTTGGCACGGTCCCGGCCTCTGCGTCGGCGGGACCGGCCCTGGGCCGCCGGCTCTATCAAAAAGGCCTTCAAGCGTTTGTCTGGAAGGCCGACGACGACAACGACGACAAGCTGCAGTACGACGTCTTCTACCGCACCGAGGACGACACCACGTGGACCGTGCTGAGGCGTGCCACCACCGATCAGATCCTCGTCTGGGATACCACCTCGGTACCCGACGGTACGTATCTCATCAAGGTGGTGGCGTCAGACGCGCCAGCCAATCCGGCCGGAACCGCCAGAAGCGGCGACCTGGAGAGCAGCGCCTTCGAGGTCGACAACACCCCGCCGGTCATCACGGTGTCGCAGGTGACCGCTGAAGCGGGCCGCACCAGGGTGACGCTCGTTGTGCGCGATCCACACTCAGGGGTCGATCGTGTCGAGTATGCCGTTGACGCGGGACGGTGGCAGCCGGTCTATCCTGTGGACGGGGCGGCCGATTCCAGGAGCGAACGCTACGATCTCTCGTTGGAAGGAGAGATGGCAGGCCACGTGGTAGTGCGGGCCGTCGATACCATGGGAAACATCGCAACGGCCCGGGTGGACACTGCGCGCCAGAAGCCCCGATAGCAGGCCGGCCGCCGCAAAGCAGCGGCCGGCTTCGGCCTATCCGAACAACGGCCGGAACGAGGACGGCAGCGCGCTCTGTTTGGGCGTGAGCGGCAGCTTGGGGCGCACCGTCGTGTGCGTCAACAGAAACACCGTCTGGACCGACACGGCCGTGCCCCCAACCCGGCCCGGTTCGAAGCGCGCTCGCGACACCCGATCCAGCAGCCTGACGACGCGCCGCTGTTCGGCGGCCGACAACTGCTGCGCCAACACCACTTCAAGATTGACGATGCGCCCGTTGCGGGTCACCACCGCCGACAAGGCAAACACGGCGTCTTCCTCGGACGTCAGGTCACCGGGTACTTCGGTTCCGCCATCCGAGACGCGCGGCATCATCAACCCGCTTTCGACAGCCACCGACTGGGCGCCGATAGTTTCCATCATGCCGGCCAGCGAATCGGGACGCTCGCTGCGCGGTCCGAAGTAGAAGATGACGATCATCAACAGAATCGACACGACGGTGGCCGCCGTCGAACCCAACGCCGCAAACCCGAGGCGCATGTCCTCAAACGCCCGTGACACCTGCGCCGGCATCGACGCTTCGCGCTCGACGCGGATGCGATTCACGATATCGCCCTGGAGGCCTTCCAGATCATCACTCCGGTGCCCGGCAAGCGCGGCGCCGGCGCGCATCACCTCGCCAAGCTCCTCGAGACCGGCCACCCTGGCCGCGCAGTCCACGCACGCGCGCAGATGCGCTTCAACGGCAACCTGCTCCTCAACTGGCAGTTCGTCGTCGTGGAACGCCGACAACCGACGCCCGACGCCGCCGCACGACAGCCTGTTCATTCCGCCCTCACCTCGCGCAGCCGTGTTCGCAGCGCTTCGCGCGCCCGAGTCAGCCGCGACTTGACTGTCCCGATCGCGATCCCCAGTGAATACGCGATCTCGTCGTAACTCAATCCGTCGATTTCCCGCAGGACGATGGCAGTCCGCTGGTCGAACGGCAGCTCATCGAGCGCCTTCCACACCCGCGTCGCCAGTTGCTGGCGGTTCAGCGCACGATCGGGACCACCCGAGTGATCCGCGAGCGCCTGCTCGCCGTGTTGCTCGATGTGTTCCTCGAGGGAGACCTGGTCGGCCCGCCGGCGCCGGCGCCACCAACGCTGGCGGTTGCGGGCCTGGTTCACCGCGATCCGGTAGATCCAGGTCCGGAGCGCCGACTGTCCGCGGAACCGATCGAGCGTGCGAAACACCTGGAGAAAGACGTCCTGGGTCAGATCGCGAGCGTCCTCGTAATCACCCAGCAGGTGAAACCCGAGTTGCGAGACCATCCGTTGATGGTCTGCCACCAGCGAGGTACACGCCTCGTCATCGCCGGTGACGCAGCGGCTAATCATCCCTGCTTCTCGATCGGCTATGTCGGGCCAGCTCAGGGCGGGCGCTTGTTTCACAAAGGCTCCATCTGCCACGCCAGTATCTCCCTGAACTATAGCAAGTTCGGGTGCCCCCCGAACAGGGCGATCTTGCACCGGCGTGGGCAGGGCCCACGCCGGCTTCCGCACTCGTAGAGGTTAGACACGAAAGCGGGGCAAAGGTTCCGTCTGCTGCTACCATAGAGCCGCCATGAGACGGAGCTGGTTCGGGGCCCTGGCGCTGGTCGCCGTCGCAGTTGGCAGCCTGCTGGCTGTCAACGCGGTACTGCGGGAGCGCGAGTACCAACAGCTCATCCTGCGAGGCGACACGGCCCTGACCAGCGACCAGGCGTTTGTGGCTATCGAGGCATACAGCGGCGCCATCGCGCTCAAAGGCAACTCGATGATTGCCTACCTGAAGCGCGGGGAGGCCTATCGGCGACGGGCCGAAATGGGCGCGGCCATTCGGGATCTGCGGACGGCGACCAGGCTGGACCCGGCGGCGATCAGGCCGGCCGAGCTGCTGGGAGACCTGAGCTACGGACTGGAACGATTCAGCCGCGCCGCCGAGAGCTATCAGGCCTGCGTCCGGCTCGATGACCGGAGCCCCAGGATTCTCTATAAGCTCGCTCTGGCGCTGTACCGATCGGGCGACGCGGCCAAGGCCATCGATCCGCTTCGCAAGGCGGCAACCATCGACGATCGATTCGCCGAGGCTCACTACCTGCTGGGTTTGTGCCTGCGAAGCCAGGGCCAACCCGGCGAGGCGCTGCGGTCGCAGGAACAGGCGATCAAGTCGTCGCCGGGACTGGTGGCCCCGCGTGAGGAACTCGCCCAGCTCTATACGGGCGCGGGCCGATCCCGTGAGGCCATCGAGCAGCTGGAGGCGATCGCTGCACTCGAAGCTGATCGTCCGGAACGCCAGGCCTCGGTAGGGTTGGCCTATGCACGGCTTGGCAAGACGGAAGAAGCCATTGGCGTGCTTCGGCAGGCGGCCGAGCGGTTCCCCGGCAATGCCACCATCTACGCCACGCTCGGGCGAGTCTGGCTGAATGCCGCCGAGCCGCGCCGCGACCGGGTGTCGCTGCGCAAGGCTATCGAGGCGGTCGAGCCGCTGGCGCGGGGACCAAGTGTGTCGGGCGAGGCCCTGGCGGTCTATGGGCGCGCGCTGCTGGTGTCGGGCGAGACCAACGCCGGTATCACGGCTCTACAGCAGGCCGCCGACATCCTGCCGGTCAAGCCAGAAACGCTGATGTGGCTGGCGAACGGGGCCGAACAAATGGGCCGCCTGCCGATGGCCCGTTCGGCGCTGGAACGCTGGGCAGTGCTTGCGTCTGAATCGGACGCCGCGCGACCAGCAGTCTACGAACGGATTGGCGTGCTGTCGCAACGACTTGGCGACGCGCTTGGCGCTGTACAGGCCTGGCGGCACCTCACGGATTCCTCGGCATCGGTCGATGTGCTGGCCCGGCTGGCGACCGCCGAGGTGGGTGTGGGCCAGGTGGCAGCGGCACGGCAGACGGTGGCCAGAGGGCTGAAGCGCAATCCGCACCATCCCGTCCTGCTGGCCCTGCAGCAGCGGCTTCAGTAGGTCGAGTGTCGTTGGTCGACGAGATCGCGAAGCCCGTCACCCAGGAAGTTGAAACCCAGCACAAGCAGCGCAATCGCGACCCCCGGAAACACCGTCAGGTGAGGCGCGTCCAGCAGATGCCCCCGGCCCCCGGCGAGCATCGTTCCCCAACTGGCTGTCGGCGCCTGCACCCCGAGGCCCAGGAAGCTGAGCGACGCTTCCGCGATGATGGCGCCGGCCATCCCGAGACTGGCCTGCACCACCACGGCTGGCAGCACGGCGGGCAGCACGTGGCGAGCCAGAATGCGGGGCACCCGGGCACCCAGCACGCGGGCAGCGTGCACGAACTCGAATTCGCGGGCGCGCAGTACCTGTCCACGCACCAGTCGGGCGTAGCCGACCCATCCAATCGACGACAAGGCCACCACGACGTTGGTCAGACTGGGTCCAAGCACGGCGACCAGCGCGATCGCCAGCAGAATGCCTGGAAACGCCATCAACACGTCGATGAGCCGGCTGATCGCGTCGTCGAGCCATCCCCCGAAGTAGCCGGCGATTCCGCCTAGCATCAGGCCTATCAACGCCGAGGTCGACACGACCCACAGCCCGACCAGCAGCGACACGCGTGCACCCGCCAGCACGCGCGAGGTGACATCCCGGCCCAGCTCGTCCAAGCCACACAGATGCGCGATCGACGGACCGTCGAGGCGCGCAGACAGCTGTTGGTCGGCCGCGTCGTACGGCGTCAGCCACGGACCGACGAGCGCGGCCGTGATGGCCAGCATGACGATGGCTGCGCCCACCCTCCACATATGCGTTTATGCCAACCTGATTCGCGGATCCAGCCAGCCGTACAACACGTCGGTCAGCAAGTTGACCGCCACGTACGTGATGGCGATCAGCAGAATGCAGCCCTGCACCATCGGGTAATCGCGGAAGTTGATCGACTGGATCAGCAACCGCCCGACGCCCGGCCACGAAAAGATCGTCTCGGTGATGATCGCGCCGGTCAGCACGGATCCGAACTGCAGGCCCACAACGGTCACAACCGGCACCAGGCTGTTGCGAAACGCGTGGCGCCACACCGCGCGTGCCCGCGAAGCGCCCCTGGCGCGGGCGGCCAGCACGTACGGTTCGCGCAGTTCTTCGAGGACACTGGACCGGGTCATGCGCGCCAGGATGGCGGCAAGCGCCGCGCCAAGCGTCGCCGATGGCAGAACCAGGTGTGCCCAGGTGCCGCGCCCCGAGACGGGCAACCATCCCAGCTGCACGGCAAACACGATCGCCATCATGGGACCGAGCCAGAAATTGGGGATCGAAATGCCCGCCAATGACGCGGTCATCGCGGCGTGGTCCACCACGGTTCCCCGCCAGACCGCAGCCGCGACCCCAAGCGGCAGGGCGACGAGCAGCGCCACCATCATCGCCGACAGCGCCAGTTCGGCCGTGGCGGGCAGCCGGTCACCAATCGCCGACAGGACCGGTTGACCGGTCCGCAACGACAGTCCGAGATCGCCCCGAGAACTGCCGCGCAGGAACTGCGCGTACTGCACCAACAGCGGCTGGTCGAGTCCCAGCCGCGTGCGTAGCGCGCTGACATCCTGAGGCGCGGCGCCATCACCGAGCATCGCTTGCGCGGGATCGCCCGGCACCAGGTGGATCAAGAGAAACACCAGCGTCGCCACGCCGAGCAACACCGGAACAGTCAGCGCAAGCCGACGAAGCAGGTAGTGCCACATGCGTGGTCCCTATCATAGTCCAGCGACCCCGGGTGCCTCGTCGTTGGGGGCCGCGTCAATCCCGAGCCGCGCGATCAGTTTGGCCAGGCCCTGGCGGGTGACTCCCAGCTCGCTGGCGGCATGCGTACGCCGTCCACCGGACCGGACCAGCGCCGCGCGGACAAATCCATGTTCGAATCGCCGCCGTGCGCGTTCGAGCGTCTCGAACAGGTCTCCTCCGTCAACGGGCTCGCCGACCAGAGCGACCGGCAGGTGCACCGGGCCGACCCGGCCGCAGCGAGGTGCCCTGACCGCCAGTGCCGCCAGCACGTTCTGCAACTCCCGGACATTGCCCGGCCAGTCGTAACGGGCGAGGGCCGCCACCGTGGCAGGGGCCAGTTCGGCCTGTCCACCGGCCCGCCGGACGGCATCACGCCAGAATCGCATCGCGAGCACCGGAATGTCCTCACGTCGTTCCCGCAGCGGAGGCACCTCGATGCGTATCACGTCGAGTCGGAATAGTAGGTCGTTCCGGAATCGGCCGCCGTGTACTTCGTCTTTCAAGGCTCGGTTTGACGCCGCCACGATCCGCACATCGACACGGCGGGACGTATTCTCGCCGATGCGGCGCACCTCGCCTTCTTGAAGCGCCCGCAGCAGCTTGGCCTGGGCCCGGGGCGAGAGTTCGCCGACCTCGTCGAGGAACAGCGTTCCGCCGTCGGCCTCTTCCATCAAACCGACCCGCTCGTTCGCGGCACCGGTAAACGCACCGCGGGTGTGTCCGAACAGTTCGGCTTCGAACAAGTCGTCGGCAATCGCCGCGCAGTTGACGGCGCACAGGCGGCGGCCCCGTCGCGGACCGGCCAAGTGAATCGCACGGGCAATCAGTTCTTTTCCGGTTCCGCTCTCTCCCTGCACCAGCACCGGAAACGGGGCCGCGGCGGCGCGCAGCACGTCACGACGCAGTGTGGCCACCGCATCGCTCAATCCACCGATGGCGGCCACCGCATCTGGGCATCCAGTCGTGGAGGACATCGAATCGGCCAGCGCCGCCACGGTTGGTGCCAGCGCGGCGGCGACGGCACTCAGCAGCCCGGGCCGCCACCGGCCCGCGTCGGGCAGCGTGTCGGGACATCGCACCGCCAACACACCCACGGCCGTGGTGCCCCAGACCACCGGCACGGCCGTGATGCGGCCGTCGGGGTCGAGTAGCGGGCGCGAGCCGTTGGCCACCCGCAACCATCGTCCAGCCGCCTCTGGCGAACAGACCGTGCCGCCTTCGTGGGCCACTGTGACGATGCCCGACGCCGTTCGGCAGAATACCGAGACGGCAACCGGACCAAGTGCCTCGCGCAGCACACGGCAGACACCGGCCGCCAGACGTCGATCCCCGGGTGCGTCCGAGCAGAGCTGAAGCAGATGCATCAGCGCGGTAGCCTCCCGGTGAGTCGTGTCCGGAGAACTGTGTACCGGCTGGCGGATCGGCGGCTGGCGCAGCGCGTCTTCGAGCCCATCAACACGGCGACGAATCAGACCCGGAATCGGCGTACGCCTCCACCGGCTCAGCCGAAGAAGCGATGCCGTGGCCTGTTGCCGGGCTCCGGCGTGCATGAGCGCCTCGGCGTGCGCCAGCCGGAGTTCCAGAGCGGCGATGGTGGCGTGTACCCGGCGCGCCTGCTTCAACCCGGCGAGACACTCCGCTCTCGCCTCTTCGACATGGCCGAGAGTGCCCTGCACAAGCGAAGCGCACGCATGCAGGGTGCACGCGTCGAAGGGATCTGCGACAAGGGTGTCGCGCGCCTGCCGCAGCAGCGCCGCGGCAGACGGCACCCTCTGGTCGGCCAGCGCCAGGCGCACCGCCACCTCGATGGCCAGCGTGTCGACGCCCCACGGAAGAATCGCCTGACTTCTCACGCCGCGCTCGGCCGCACTGACGGCCACTGGCGAGCCGGGGCATCGTTCGGCGACCTCTCCGTCTGGCGATGGCGGCCGATGATCCAGCTCGAACGCGCGCTCCGTCATCGCGCGGGCCTCGTCGTGGCGGCGGGACCACAGCAGGCATCTTGCCAGGCACCCCGCAGACGCCCGAATTAGCCTGGTTTCTTGCAGCCGCTCCGCTTCGTGCAGCGCGTCACGCAAGACCGACTCGGCATCAACCAGCTGACCCAGATCGACCAGACCCCAGCCTTCACAAATCAGACTCGCCATCACTCCAGGCGCATCGCTCGCCGCGTGGAAGAGGCGCCGGCTCGATTTCGCGGCGGTGTTGGCTTCTTCGACGTGGCCCCGGCTCAGGTGGAGCCGAGCCACGGCCAGTCCGACCAGCGCGGCCCCGGCCATCTCGTGACGTCGGCGTAACGCCTCATGCGCTCGTCGCAGCGCGCGCAACGCGGCGGCATGACGGCCGCGCCTGGCCAGTTCAGTCGCCATGCCGATCGGTCCGGCGTGCCGACCTGCACGCGCAAACGGCGTCGATTCCATCAGGCACGGCTCGGTCAAGCTGGCACGCCTCCCCCACGCGCAACCGGTGGTGCCTGTCCGGAGCTGCAAGAAGAAGGCCCGGCGGAAGAGTGTGTGATTTCCTGCCATTCCCAGGCATCAGGCAGAGGGAGCGCCATCAGGGAGTGCAGAAACTTCGTATAGAATAGCGGCCGGAATGCTGCGATTTCTCACAGCGGGCGAATCACACGGCCGCAGGCTGGTCGTGATCGTGGACGGCGTGCCGGCCGGCCTGCACCTCGATGTCACGGCTATCACTCGGGAGCTGCGTCGGCGGCAGGGCGGGTACGGCCGCGGCAAGCGGATGGCGATCGAGTTGGATACGCCGGTGGTCGTGGCCGGAATCCGACACGGGGTCTCGACAGGCGCGCCGGTCGCGATCACCATCGACAACCGCGACTGGGTGAACTGGCAGTTCACGATGCACACCGAACCGAACCCGCCCGACGACGCTCGAGGCGCCCGGCGAGGTCCGGTGACACGACCGCGCCCGGGACATGCGGACCTGGCCGGTGCCTTGAAATACGGTCATCGCGATCTTCGTGATGTGATCGAGCGATCGAGCGCCCGCGAAACGGCGGCGCGAGTCGCGGCAGGGGCCATCGCCCGCCAGCTGCTGGGGCAGGTGGCGATTCGGCTGGCCAGCCACGTGGTGTCGATCGGGGATGTTGGCGCGCCGGATGCCGTCGAACCGTCGTTTGACCAGATTGCCGCGATTCCCGACGACTCGGCCACCCGCTCGGTCGATCCGGCACTGCAGTCGCGGATGATCGCGGCCATCGATGCCGCCAGAGATCACGGTGACACGCTCGGTGGCGTCTTCGAGGTTGTCGCCACCGGTGTCCCGCCGGGCCTGGGCAGTTATTCGCAGTGGGACCGGCGGCTCGACGGCCGGCTTGCGCAGGCGCTGATGTCGATCCCGGCCATCAAGGCCGTCGGCATCGGCATCGGACCCGACGCCGCCCGGCGCCCCGGATCGCACGCGCACGATGCCATCGTGCGCGCGGCCGACGCCGGTGCGGACCTGCCGTTTGCCCGACCCACCAATCGCGCCGGCGGCGTGGAAGGCGGCGTGACCAACGGCCAAGACGTCCGGGTCACCGCGTACATGAAACCGATTTCGACATTGATGAAGCCGCTGCGTTCGGTCGATCTGGTGACGCTCGACGAGGTCGAGGCCGCCATTGAACGCAGCGACGTGTGCGCCGTGCCAGCGGCATCGATGGTGGGCGAGGCCATGGTTGCACTGACACTGGCCGACGCCGTACTGGAGCGGTTCGGCGGCGACACGATCGACGATCTCCAGCGGAATCATGCCGCCGCGGCCCAACGGCTGAAGACGCGATTCGCCCCCCCCGCAAGGGAGTCGGGATCATGATCCGTCCCATCGTGAAATACGGCGAGCATGTGCTGCACCAGCCGGCCGAGAACGTCTCCGACATCACGGGCGAACTGGCGGCGCTCGTCCAGGACATGATTCAGACCATGTATGCGGCGCCGGGAATCGGCCTGGCAGCCCCGCAGATTGGGATCCCGCTCAGGGTGTTTGTCGTCGACGTCTCGGCGGGCCGTACGCCGAACAGTGTGGTCACGCTGATCAACCCCGAGTTCGTGGAGCGCGACGGCATGCAGCTCGAAGAAGAGGGATGCCTGAGCGTGCCCGGGTTCAACGCAACGGTGGCCCGGCCAGCGAAAGCGGTGCTGAAGGGGTTGGATCTCGATGGACAGGAACGGGTGATCGAAGGAACCGGCCTGCTGGCCCGCGCCCTCCAGCACGAAATGGATCACCTCGATGGCCGCGTCTTCGTCGACCGATTGCGCGGCATTCAGCGGGAGCTGATCGTGCGCCGCATCCGCAAGTTGACCCGTAGCGGGAAATGGTAGATCGCCCGATTTGCCGTCTCCGGGTCGTCTTTTTCGGCACCCCCGATTTCGCCGTGCCGTCGCTCCAAATGTTGCTGGACTCGCCGCATCAGGTGGTTGGAGTGGTGACGCAGCCCGACCGCCCGCGCGGACGTGGTCAGCACGTTTCCGAGAGCCCGGTAAAGCAACAGGCTCGGCAGCATGGTCTGGTGGTGTTGCAGCCGGAGCGCATCAAGGAGGAGGGATTCCTGTCGGCGTTGCGGGAACTGCGCGTGGATCTGGGCGTGGTGGCTGCCTACGGCAAGATCCTGCCCGCCGCCATTCTGCAAATGCCCGCGCGCGGTCTTGTCAACGTGCACGCCTCGTTGTTGCCAAGGTACCGTGGCGCGGCGCCCGTTCACCGGGCTGTCTTGGCCGGCGAACTTGAAACCGGCGTCAGCATCATGCACGTGGTGCAGGCGCTCGACGCAGGAGCGGTGTACGCGACGGCGCGGCGGCCAATCGGACCTGACGAGACGAGCAGCGAGGTCGAGCAGGACCTGGCACACCTGGGTGCCGCGTTGCTGCGTGACGTGATCAGCCAGCTGGTATCGGGACGTGCGTCGACCGTTCCCCAGAACGATAGCCTGGCCACGTATGCCTCGCGCCTCCAGAAAGACGAAGGTGTGATCGACTGGACGAAAGGCGCCCAGGTCATCCATAACCAGGTGCGCGGTCTGCAGCCCTGGCCGCTGGCGTGGACCTATCTCGCCGGTCGAAGACTCATCCTGATGAAGACCACCGTCGGAGTCGAGGCTTCTGCAGGCGGCCTAGATCTAGGAATGGATCCAGGAACAGTCGTCGCCGTCACGTCCGGCGCCATGCGGGTGCAAACTGGCGAGGGTGTCCTCGACGTGTGGCGCGTACAGCCCGAAGGACGACGCGCCATGACGGTGAGTGAGTTTGTGGCCGGTCACCCGCTCGTCGCGCCGGCGCGATTCGACGCGCCGGCGACGTCGCCCTGATTCGGATCCGAAGGCCTGAGTTCCTCCATGATTGCTCCGGCCCGCCTTGCCGCCTACGCGACCCTGCGTGCGCTGCACACCCAGCCCATCGACCTGCCAGCCGCCCTTGCCCGCCAGCGTCCGGGCCTTCGCGACGAACGCGATCGGTCACTGGCCGCCGACATCGTCATCGGATCGGTGCGATGGCAAGCCGCGCTAGACCATGTGATCGCGTGGGCCGGGAACCGGGTCCTTGCCGCGTTCGATCCAGAAGTGCTCGACATCCTTCGGCTGAGCGCCTACCAGTTGCTCCATCTGGATCGCGTACCGGCGTCGGCCGTGGTCAGCGACGCGGTCGAACTGACGCGGCAGCAGGGCAAGGCCAGCGCGGCGGGCGCGGTCAATGCGATCCTGCGCCGCGTCAGCCGGGACCGATTTCACCTGCCGATGCCGCACAGCGACCAGGCCCTCCCCTACCTCAGCATCACCTGCTCGCACCCGCGCTGGCTGGCCGCGCGATGGCTCGACCGGCTCGGCCCCGACGCGGCGCTGGCCTGGGTGCGATTCAACAACGAACCGGCCCCGATGACGCTCTGTGCCAACATGTTGTGCACATCCCGAGACCGGTTGGCAGAGTCGCTCGCCGCGCAGGGCGTGGTGACCACCCTCACCGCGTACGCCCCGGACGGTCTCGTGGTGGTCGAGGGGAATCCGCTTCGCACGACGCTCGCACCATCGGGGACGTTTCTCATCCAGAGCGAAGCGTCGCAGTTGGTGGCTGCCTTCGCCGGCATTCGACCTGGCGAAACCGTGTTGGATGCGTGTGCCGCACCAGGCGGCAAGACCGTTCAGATGGCGGCGGCCCTACGGGGCAGCGGCACGCTGGTGGCGTGCGATCTGAGGCCCAGGCGCGTACGGCTGCTGACCGACATGCTGCGCAAAAGCGGCGCCGACATGGTGGCGGTGGCCCGGGTGGACGTGCTGGCACGTCTGCCGTTTAGGCCCGTCTTCGACTGCGTGCTGCTTGACGCTCCGTGTTCCGGCCTCGGCACCCTGCGGCGAGACCCCGACCTGCGTTGGACACGGACAGAGGACGACCTGATTGAATTCGCCGCGCGACAGCGACAGATGCTGAACCGGGCGGCCGAAACCGTGCGCCCAGGCGGCCGCATGGTGTACGCCACCTGTTCCAGCGAACCTGACGAGAACGAGCGTGTGGTCAAGGCCTTTCTCGTGGAACACTCGGACTTTACCGCCGAAGATCCGCGAGACGTGCCGTCGCTCAGGCTGCCCCTAGGCGTGATGGCGTGTCTGGACGAGTCAGGCTGTCTGCACCCAGCGCCGCACATCCAGCCCTTGGAGCCCTTCTTCGCCGCGCGCCTGCGCAAGTCGGAGCAGGTGTAGTACAGTTTTGTCGAGATGGCGATCAAGACTCGCGTGTGGGGGATAGGCCGGTTTCTGGTGCTGATGTGCGCCCTGGCCGCCACCTTCACGTTGTTTGCGATGGCCTCGATGAGGGTCGCGTTGCGCGCACGTGAGGTGACCGTGCCGACACTGGTCGGCATGGAACCAACCGAGGCCACTGGCGCGGCAGACGCGGTCGGACTGACCCTGAAGGCCGATGACAATCGTCCGTTCGATCCCAAAATCCAGGCCGGCCGCATCGCGATTCAAGAGCCGGCGGCCGGAGCGGTCGCCCGGCGAGGCCGGAGCGTGCGCGTGTGGATTAGCGCCGGGTCGCGCCAGTCGCTGGTGCCACGCGTGTCGGGCGAAACCGAACGGACGGCGCAGGCCCGCATTCAACAGGACGGCCTGCAGGTGACGGGTGTCGCCGACATCCGCTCGTCCGACTACCCCGCCGATGCCGTCGTGGCACAGGATCCGGCACCGGGCGCCCGTGCCACCGCGTTGGGCCTGCTGGTGAACCGCGGCGAACGCCTGGCCGGGTTCGTGATGCCCGATCTGATCGGCGTGCCGGGTGACGAAGCGATGGAGTTGCTGCGCAGCAAGGGTCTTCGCGTCACCGTGGTGGCGCAGCAGCCCTACCCCGGCGTGCCGGCCGGCGTCATCTTGCGACAGAATCCGACGGCGGGCTTCCAGATTACGCCCGACCAGCCCATCTCGCTGGAGGTCAGCCGATGAGCGTACGCATTGCGCCCTCGATTCTGTCAGCCGATTTCGCGTCGCTTGGCGCCTGCGTGGCGGCGGCCGAGCGGGGCGGGGCCGATCTGATTCACGTGGACGTCATGGATGGTCATTTCGTCCCGAATCTGACGGTCGGGCCGCCCGTGGTCCGATCGCTCAAGCGGGTGGCCACCGTGCCGCTCGACGTCCACCTGATGATCGAGGACCCCGACCGTTACATTCCGGCATTTGCTGAAGCGGGCGCGTCGATGATCTCCGTCCACGTGGAAGTGGTGCCCCACCTGCACCGGACCATCGGCCTGATCAAGGAACTGGGCCTGCAGGCCGGCGTGGTGCTCAATCCCTCGACGCCGGTGTGCAGTGTGGAGGAAGTCGCGGGCGATGTGGATTTCGTGTTGATCATGACGGTGAATCCTGGATTCGGGGGCCAGACCTACATCCCCCGTTCGACGTCCAAAGTACGAGCGATGCGTGAACTGCTCGCCCGCGCCGACAACGCGGCCCCCATTGAAGTGGATGGCGGTATCGATGCCCAGAACATCGGCGAGGTGGTGATGGCTGGCGCCGACGTGATCGTGGCCGGATCGGCGGTGTTCCACACACCGGATGTGGAAGGAGCCGTGCGCAAGCTGAAGGCGCTCGCCCAGGCGGCTGCCCTGCGCCGGCCCTTTGCGCAGGTGGCGGCGCGAACCGCCCGATGATCAGCCACCAGTCGTCGGCGCTGGTCCGGGTCAGGTATGCCGAGACCGATCAGATGGGCGTGGTCTACTACGCGAACTACCTGGCGTGGTTCGAGGTGGCTCGCGCCGAGTGGTTGCGCGCCGTGGGGTGGACCTATCGCGCCATGGAAGCGGATGGCACCAGGCTGCCGGTGATCGAGGCGCACTGCGAGTACCACCAGCCGGCGCGGTACGACGATGAAATCGAGATTCGCACGCGCGCCGAGATGCTGTCGCCGGTGCGGGTGAAGTTCTCCTACGAAGTGGTGTGCCTCGGCGAGGGTGTCGTGGCCGCCAGTGGCCATACTGTGCATGCCGCCACCGACGTGAATGGGCGGCCAAAGCGGCTGCCCGAGCGAGTGAGGTCGTTATTCGTATGAAGGCACTAGTGACCGGCGCCGCGGGGTTTATCGGGTCCACGCTGGCCGAACGTCTGCTGGACGAAGGGGCCGAGGTGACGGGCCTCGATGGGTTTATCGACTACTACCCGCGATGGATCAAGGAACGTAATCTCGCGCCGCTGAAGACCAGGGCCGCATTCACGTTCGTGGAGTCGACCGTGGCCGATGCCGATCTCGACCGGTGGCTCGGCGGCGTCACCCACGTGTTCCACCTGGCCGCACAGGCAGGCGTGCGGAAGAGCTGGGGCCGCGATTTCCAGGTGTACACGGTCAACAACATCGACGCCACGCAGCACCTGCTCGAAGCCTGCTGCCGCTTCCCGATCGAACGGTTCGTCTACGCGTCCAGTTCTTCCGTGTACGGCGACCTGGCTTCGATTCCGATGCGCGAGGACTCGCTGCCGCAGCCGGTATCGCCGTACGGGGTCACCAAGCTGGCCGCCGAGCAGTTGTGCTACCTGTACCACGTGAACCACGGTGTGCCGACCACCGCCCTGCGCTATTTCACGGTCTACGGACCGCGGCAGCGACCCGACATGGGCTTTCACCGCTTCCTGCGCGCCGCCATTCGTGGTGAGGCCATCACCCTGTACGGGGACGGCGAGCAGACACGGGACTTCACGTTTGTCGCCGACGCCGTTGCCGCGACGATGGCCGCGGGAACCCGGGGCGTCGCCGGGAGCGTGTACAATATTGGCGGTGGCTCGCGGGTGTCCATTAACCAGGTGTTCGAGATGATCGGCCGGATCACGGGCCGCCCCGCGACGGTGCGCCGCGAACCCTCCCAGAAGGGCGACATGCGGGACACCTATGCCGATACCACGCGCGCACGTCGCGACCTGGGATTTGCGCCATCGGTCACCCTCGAACAGGGCCTCGACGCGGAATACCGCTGGCTGTCGTCTGTTCCGGAATTGTTGTAGCGCCGACAGGCGCGATGAAGTTGCAGGTGTTCATGCTCGCTCGTGTGCTTCGTACAGTCCCGGTCGTGGCGGTCATCGTGGTGCTGGGTCTTCACGCATCCGGCTGCGCCGCCAAAAAAAACGTGGCGCCAAGCGGCATTCTGGAGGCCGACAAGTACCTGTTCGAGCGCGCCACCGAGTTGATCGGTAAGCGGAAATGGCTGCAGTCGCGCGAGTACTTCCGGCAACTGGTCGACAACTACCCCCAGAGCTCCTACCGTCCGGATGCGAAACTCGGCTTGGGCGATACTTATCTCGGTGACGGCAGCGCAGAGGCGCTGGTGATGGGTGAGAACGAGTACAAGGAATTCCTGACGTTCTATCCCACCCACGCCAGGGCCGACTACGCGCAGCTGAAGCTGGGGATGTGCCATTTCCAACAGATGCTGGCGGCCGAACGTGACCAGACGCAAACCAAGGAGGCGGTGGCTGAGTTCAAGACATTTGTCCAGCGGTTTCCGACCAGCGCCTTGTTGCCGGAGGCCAAGGCCAGGCTGCGAGACGCCCAGAACCGCCTGAGTGAATCCGAGTACCGCGTAGGCTACTTCTACCATCGGAACCGGTGGTACCCGGGTGCGGTGGAACGGCTGGCGGCCTTGCTGAAAAGCGATCCCGAGTTCGTGAATCGCGACGCGGTCCTGTTCCATCTGGCCGACTCGCTTCTGAAGCTGGGACGCAAGGCCGAAGCGTTGCCGTACTTCGATCGGCTCGTGGTGGAGTTTGAAAAAAGTGAGTACCTCGCAAAGGCCAAGCTCGCGATCGCGAGTCTCAAGGCCGAGACGCCGGCTCTGGATAAGAAGAAATAGAAACTACGGCGCCGGTGCACGGGTGTAGCGGCGGTAGTAATCGACGGCCGAGACGACCGAGGTGGCCACCACGACCCACATGGCGATCTGGCCAAGCACAAAGAACGGCCTGAACCCGTCGTGCCCGAGAATCAGCAGCAGGATAGCCACCACCTGGCTGGCCATCTTGATTTTGCCCAAAGGAGAAGAGGCAATCACCACCCCGCGGGCGAACGCGAGGCTGCGCAGCGCCGTCACGGCGAATTCGCGTCCAATGACCACCGCCACCATCCACGCCGATGCCGCGCCCATCTGCACCAGGGAAATGAACGCCGCGGCGGTCAGCAGCTTGTCGGCAATGGGATCCATCAACTGGCCGAGCGTGGTGACCTGTTTGCGGCGGCGCGCCACGTAGCCGTCGAGCCAGTCGGTGAGCGAGGCGAGCCCAAAAATGGCCGCTCCCGCGAACTGGGGCGAGAACCCCAGCACCACGGACCCCGGGGTTTTGGTGAGCAGCACCACCACCAGGAGCGGCACCAGGAAGATCCTGACGAGCGTGAGGCTATTGGGCAGATTCATGCGCGGCTGCCGACGCTGACCGACTGGAATCGCCCCATTGTAGCCTGACAGTGAGATAGAATAGGAAGATTGTCATGAAGGCGATCCTGCTTGCAGGGGGCAAGGGCACGCGCCTGCGCCCGCTGACGCTGCACACACCCAAGCCCATCGTGCCCGTGTTCGGGCGCGCGTTTCTCAACTACCAGATCGATCTCGTCCGGGCCGTGCCCGACATCGACGAGGTCGTGCTGAGCCTGAACTACCAGCCCCGGCGCATCCGGGAGGTGTTCGGCGACGGGCACGATCAGGGCATCACGATCAGCTACGTGGTCGAGCCCAGCCCGCTCGGCACCGGTGGCGCGATCAAGTACGCCAACGGCGCGTCAACGGGCACCGTGGTGGTGTTCAACGGCGACGTGATGACGCAGATCGACCTGGGCGACGTGCTGAAACTGCACCGCGAGCGACACGCGAAGGCCACCATTGTGCTGACGCCGGTAGAGAATCCGTCGGCGTACGGCCTGGTCGAGACCGATGCGGCTGGGAATGTGCGGCGATTCCTGGAAAAACCAAATCCCGATGAGATCACCTGCGACACGATCAATGCCGGCGTCTACCTCCTGGAGCCCGAGACCTTCGACCGAATTCCGAAGGACACCACCTGGTCGATCGAGCGCAGCTTCTTCCCGTCGCTGGTCGAGCGAGGCGACACGTTTGTGGCCTACGTCTATCGCGGCTACTGGATCGACATCGGCACACCCGAGAAGTACATGCAGGTGCACCGGGACATCATGGATCGGCGCTTTTTGGCCGAGCCTTTCGCCAGGATGCCGCCTGGTGCGTCGTACGTCGCGGCCGACGTGAAGGTGGAAGATGGCGCGGCGATCCAGGGTCCGTGCTACATCGACGAAGGCGTGATTGTGAAGGCGGGCGCTCGCATTCATCCCTACAGCGTCATCGGACGTCATTCGGTGGTCGAAGAGGATGCGATCATCGACGGCTCCATCATCTGGCCGGGCGGCCGGATTTCCCGCGACGCCCGGGTGCGGAACTCCATTCTCGGCCGGCACTGCCATATCGGACGATCGGTCGTCATCGACGGCGGCGTCGTGCTTGGCGACAAGTCCGCGGTCACCGACTTCTCGCGTCTGGCTCCTGGTACCTGAAAGAGCACGTCCCATGCCCGTGAATCCAGATGTCTTCAAGGCGTATGACGTTCGGGGGATCTACCCGACCGAACTGAACGAGGCCCTCGCGCGCGACATCGGCCGGGGGTTTGTGGCCTACCTCGGCGCCCGCCGGATCGCCGTCGGCCGCGACATGCGCACGTCGTCTCCGTCGATGGCGGCCGCGTTCATCGAGGGCGCGCTCGCCCAGGGCGCAGACGTCGTGGACTACGGGTTGATCGCCACCGACATGCTCTACTTCGCGGTCGCCCGCGACGGCCACGATGGCGGCGCCGAGATTACGGCCTCGCACAATCCCAAAGAGTACATCGGCATGAAGCTGGTACGCGCCGAGGCGTTCCCGCTGAGCGGCGAGGCCGGCATTTCCCAGATCCGCGACATGGTGGTGGCCGGCACGATTCCGGCTCCGGCGGCCCGACCCGGCACGCTGGTGGCGAGCGCCGACCTGCTCGACGACTACGTGACGCATGTGCTGACATTCATCGACCCGCGCATCATCAGGCCCTTCAACGTGGTGCTTGACGCCGGCAGCGGCATGGGCGGACTGGTGGCGCCGAGGTTGTTCGACCACCTGGCGTGCCGAACGACTCGGCTGTGTTTCGAGATCGACGGGACGTTTCCGAACCACGAGGCCAATCCCCTCATCGAAGAGAACCGCCGCGACATCGTGGAGCGGGTTATCGCGGAGAAGGCCGATATCGGCATCGCCTGGGACGGCGACGCGGATCGGTGCTTCTTCATCGATCAGCAGGGGGAGTTCATTGCGGGTGATTTTGTGACCGCATTGCTGGCCGAGGCATTCCTGATGAAGGAGCCCGGCGCCGGCATCGTCTACGACGTGCGGGCCAGCTACGCCGTGAAAGACACGGTGGCGCGCTACCAGGGACGCGCGCTGATGAACCGCGTGGGTCACGCGTTTTTCAAGAGGCGGATGCGCGAAGAGAACGCCGTGTTTGGCGGCGAGGTGACCGGCCACTACTACTTCCGCGACAACTTCTATGCGGACAACGGCTTTATCCCGGCGCTGTTGATCCTGGAGCTGATGTCACGCAAGGGCCAATCGCTGCACGAACTGCTGGAGCCGCTGCGGGCTCAGTACTTCATCTCGGGTGAAATCAACACCAAGGTGAAATCGATGCAGATCGTGCAGCACACACTCGACGGCCTGACCGCGCGCTTCAAGGATGAACACGTGTACCACATGGATGGGGTCTCGGTGGAAGCGGCCGGCTGGCACTTCAACGTGCGGCCGTCGAACACCGAACCACTGCTGCGGCTGAACCTGGAGGCGACCTCCCAGGCCGTGATGGAAGCCATGCGCGACGAGGTGCTGGCATATATCCGTCAGTAGATCCGGTTCCAGAGTCCAGCGTGTGAGTAATGCCGCGGCATTCTGTTACAATAGGCGCTGCCCCTGCGCGAAGCGATGCGCACAGGCTTGCGAGCGGGCTTAGCATAGTGGTAATGTTCTGGCTTCCCAAGCCAGCTAGACGGGTTCGATTCCCGTAGCCCGCTCCAATTCGAAATTCTTAGACAATCCCTGTTTCAGGCCTCGAACAGCCCATTTCGCTGCCGGCCAGCCCGATCCGGTTTCTGGTCGCGAGTTCCCGTCAGGGTCTGCCAGTCATCCGTTTTAAGGGCGGAAGCTTACCACTGAGGCTTACCACGCCGGCTGGCCCGCGGTTCCCTACCAGGCTGGCACGCGTGGCGAAGCCGCAGCGATCTGAAGGCACAACTTCCCCTCCGCCGCGCGCGAGCGGTGGAACCGACCATCACGCGACCTTCGCAGCCAGGGAGTGCAGGCCGGTGACGAAGGTGCCGCACGTCGGGCAAATCGTCGGCGTCGGGCGGACGATGCAATTGTCCGGGGTGAGCGTGGCGTCCGTGGGCGTGTCGCTCCGGCTGCCGACGTGCCACGCGATCCACTGGCAGGAGACGCGCCAGCGATGCCAGTTGGCACAGGTCGCGTCCATCACGACCGGGTAGGCGTCGCGCGTCATGCGGCTTCTCCCGGTGTTGCAGCGGTATCGGCGGGTGCCAGCGATTCGACGAGGAACAGCTCTTCGGATGGGACCTGCAGGGCGCGCGCGAGGCGAACGACTGTCTCGTATCCGGGCGACTCGGTGGCGCCGCGTTCGATGTCACTGACCGCCGTTTGCGTGATGCCGGACGCGGCAGCAAGCTCGACTTGAGTCATGTGCAGTTCGAGACGCCGAGCCCGGACGCGATTCATGTGGAAGAAGATACCTGTAAAGCGACATATGTTCAATATGTAAAACGACACGTTTGCAGCTATACCTGTAAGTCATTGAGTCTAAAGCGCTATCAGTTGTTATCGGTTGAGCGATACATGATACTTGCAGTCGTGGAAGAGACGATCAGCCAGGCCATCCGGTGTAGACGGAAGGAGCGCCGGCTCACGAAGGGCGAGTTAGCTAAGCTCGCAGGAGTGCGGCCAAACCTCGTTGGAGACATAGAACGCGATCAAGGCAACCCGACCCTCAACTCTCTCCGGAAGCTGGGAACCGCGCTGGAGATGAGCGAGGCCAAACTGACGCGTGTGGTACTTGGATCGACAGAAGTTCGTGAGCGACCCGCTCAACCCTATGGCGACGAAGATGAAGAGCAGGCGCTGATCGCTCGATGGCGAATTGCGGATGTGCGCACGCGGAGACTCGTGCGGCTCGCCCTCGGCCTTGAGCCTGTTCCACAAGAGTCCTCAAGTGAGCACCCTTCCGGGTCTGGGCCAGCGAGTTCCACCCCAGAACCAAGAGGGGGCCCGCACGTTGCACAGAAAACTTCTCGCCCGCGCGCTCGACGAGCCTGATCTGGCCCGAAGATTGTCCGTCGCGGATTCGATATAGCATGCGCCCGCGCGCGGTGGTGATTCTCGCGCCGCCCGGCTCTGCTGGTGATAGCGCGTGCACTGCCCGGCCCCCGCGAACCCATGTCCGTGTGATGGGGTCGCCCAATGAGCGACGCCCGACCGAGGTGTTCGACACCGACAACGTCCGGCTGACGGACGTGCTCGGGCGAGAGGTCGTCTGGTTTTGACGGGATCTCGGGCCGACGCGGAAACGACGGGCGTGATGTAACCCGCCGTCGCGGCGCCTACGAAGGAGACGATTCATGGCAGTCCCAAACAAGGTGGCCGACAGGTTGGTCACGGGTCTGAAGCGCTTCCAGCCGGTTCTTCAAAGCGCGTTGTCGCGCGACGTGAACGAGTCCGACACCTCAATGATCGTGACGGACGTGCTCGCGGGAGTCTTCGGCTACGACAAGTACAGCGAGATCACGCGAGAACTTTGTATCCGCGGCACGTACTG
>CAYHRK010000010.1:22368-35644 GCA_964358795.1 uncultured Vicinamibacterales bacterium | reverse complement strand
AGGGACTGACCTTCGCGCGTGGGCTGCGGTCGATTCTGCGGCACGACCCGGACAAGATCATGGTGGGAGAGATCCGGGATCCGGAGACGGCGCAGATCGCCATCCAGTCTGCATTGACCGGCCATCTGGTCTTCACGACCGTCCACGCCAACAACGTGCTGGACGTGCTGGGGCGGTTTCTGAACATGGGCGTCGAAGCGTACCAGTTCGTGTCGGCCCTCAACTGCGTCCTCGCCCAGCGCCTGGTGCGGATGATCTGTCCGCACTGTAAACGCCCGGCAACCGTGTCGCGAACCATGATGGACGAGTCGGCTCTGGACCCCGCGTTGCTGAAGACCTACGTCTTCTACGAAGGCGCCGGGTGCATCGAGTGTGGCGGTACCGGATACAAGGGCCGCACGGCCATCTGCGAATTGCTCAACCTGTCGGATCGCGTTCGCGAGATGATACTCGAGCGCAAACCGACCTCCGAGATCAAGAAACAGGCCCGCGACGAGGGGATGCGATTCCTGCGCGAAAGCGCCATCGAAAAGGTGCTGACCGGGAAATCGACGTTGCGGGAAATCAACAAGGTGACGTTCGTCGAATGAAGCTACCGTCGCTTCTGCGCACGCCGCCGCCACAGGTGACGCTCGACATCGGCCCAGGCCGGGTCGCGGCGGTCATGGTCTCTGGCACGCACCGGGGGCTGCTGAAAGTGGAGCGCCACGCGATCGAGCCGCTATCGGCCGACGCGATCGTGCCGTCGCTGACCGCCGCCAATCTGGTCCGACCCGCAGAAGTCGTGCAGGCGATCGAACGGGTATGGGATCGCCTCCGGATCCGGCCGACGCGCGTCGCGCTGGTGGTCCCGGACGCCGTCGCCAAGGTCTCGATCGTCCGGTTCCAGAACGTCCCCGCCAGACCAGCCGATCTGGAAGAGATGATCCGTTTCCAGATCAGGAAGGCGGCGCCCTTCCGGCTCGAGGAATCGCAGGTCTCGTTCGAGCGTGGCGCGTTGACCCCCGAGGGCCAGGAATTCGTCGTAGTGCAGGCGCGACGCGACGTGGTCACCGAGTACGAACGGGCGTGCGAGGCGGCGGGCGCCATCGCCGGACATGTCGATGTGTCCACGTTCAACGTGGCGAATGCGGTGCTGGCGGCCGATTTGGGGCCGGCCGGAGACTGGCTGCTGATCCACTCGGGGCCGGATCACGCCACGCTGGCCATCTATCGAGGCAGCCATCTCGTATTTTTCCGCCACCGGGGTGCCGAGGGTGATGGTCATCTGAGCGACCTGGTGCACCAGACGGCGATGTACTACCAGGACCGGCTGGGCGGGCTCGGGTTCTCGCGTGTGCTCGGAGCCGGTCCTGCGCTGCTGCCCGGCGGCGGGTCGATCAGCCGCACGGTGGAGACACGTGTCGGCATCCGCATTGAACCGATCGATCTGTCCAGAGCGGTCGATGTCGGCGGAAGCCGGGTGTTGACAGGCGAAGTACTCGACACGCTGACGCCGGCCATCGGCCTGGCTCTTGCGCAGCGCCCGGGGAGTTGACGTTTCCACCATGGCACGCACCAACCTCTCCACTCGCCCGTTCTACAACGAACGACCGGTGTATCTATCGCTTGGAGTCGTGACCGCGCTGGTGCTGGCGTTCACGGCCTTCAATCTCTGGCAGGTGTTCGCGCTCTCGAGCCGACAGGCCGGCAGGCAGGAACGTCTTTCCCAGGCGGACACGCGATCGCGCGATCTGCGCGCCCAGACCCAGCGCATCCGCGCCACCATCAATCCGCGCGACCTGGATGCCACCATCGCGGCGGCGGCCGAGGCCAACGACATCATCAGCCGGCGGGTCTTCTCGTGGACCGAATTGCTGAATCGCTTCGAATCCACGCTGCCCGACACGGTCCGCATCACCTCGGTGCGACCTCGCACGGATCGCAATGGGACCATGACGATGGGGATGGTGGTCGTGGCCCGCAGCGTCGACGGGATCGATGCGTTTATCGAGAACCTGGAACGAGACGGCCGCTTCACTGGCGTCCTGTCCCGAGAGGAGTTCGTCAACGAGGCGGGGTTGTTGCAGGCCACCTTGGAAGGGCGATACCTGCCGGGGGCCACGACGCCGGCGGCGCCGAAGGGAAGGGCACGATGACCCGGGCGGTCCTCGCGCGGATCGTGCGTGAGAAGCGGATGTTCATGCTTCCGCTTCTGGTGGCGCTGCTGGCCAATGTGGCGATCGCGGCCGTGATCGTGTACCCGATGACGATCGGCGTGGCACAGGCCGAGCAAGAGGAGGCCGTCGCGCGGCAGAGTCTGCGGGCAGCGGAAACGGAGTTTGCCGCCGTCAAGGCCACGCTGGCGGATAAGTCCCGAGCCGAGCAGGATCTAAAACGGTTCTATGCCGAGATCCTGCCCACTGGCCTGGTCGGGGCACGCCGCGCCACGTACGTGTTGCTGGCGCAACTGGCCAAGGATGCGGATCTGACGTATCAACGCCGGCTGGAGGAAACCCGCCCGCCTCGCCCTGGCGAACAGGGCGGCAGCGCGTCGCTGACTCAGTTCGAAATCTCGATGGTGCTGAAAGGCGAATACGAAAGCGTGCGCCAGTTCCTGCGTGATATCGAGGCGTCGAAGGCCTTTATCATTATTGACAACGTGGCACTCAGCCAGGGCACCGACCCTGGCGCGGCCCTGGTACTGACCGTCGTGCTGTCTACGTATTACCGAGCGGCGGGACATGGGCTCTAACCGGCAGCAATGGGCGGCGCTTGGAGCCATCCTCGTGGTCCTCCTCTTGGTGTTGCAGTGGCAACGAGGCCAGGCGGTACCTGTACCCACGTCGACGGTCAGCGTCGCGGTCCCCGCACCAGTTCCGGCGGGGCTTCGACCATCCGCCGTGAACCGTGTGCCCGGCGTACGGATCGATCGCCTCGGAGGCGAAGCCATCGAACCGGTGGATACCGGCCGCGATCCGTTCCGCTTCGGCGAGAGCCGCCGCGCGGATGCCGGATCCAATCGAGGTGGACGCGCCGGCCGGCAGGACGGGACGAGCTCCACAGTGTCGCCGGCGGGACAGGCGGCCGGCTCCGAGCCGCTGTTGCCGGCGGGGCCGCCTGCGCCCCCGCCCATCACGCTGAAGCTGATAGGGTTGATCCGGTCGAGCCGGGCCGGCGTGCGCGTGGCCGTGCTCAGTGACGGGCGGGGCGTCTACTACGGCGCCGAAGGTGCGGTGATCGAAGGGCGATTCCGTGTCGTGCGTGTGGCCGCCGACTCGGTCGATGTGGCGTACCTGGATGGCCGCGGCCTGAAGAGATTGCCGTTGTCCGGCACCTAGCAGCCCGTGGTGCAAGTGCGTCGTCGCACCGAGACCGGGGATGCGCCCGGCTGGCAAGGCGGGAGACGCGAGAATATGGCCTATATTTGAGTGTCGAGTAACGCAGTCAGACGGGATGCAGCGCCGGTCGAATGCAGACGGACTTGCACCACGGGCTGCTAGCCCGCGATCTCACGGATGCGATGGAGCATGTAATGCTGAGGGTTCACCGAACACTGGAACATGCGCCCGGATGGCTGGCACCGGCGCTGCTGGCGCTCCTGTCGATTGCGCTCACGATGGGTTGCGCGTCAGGCCGGGCGTTTCAGCAAGGGAACCAGGCCGCCCTGCGCGGCGATTGGGATCTGGCGGTCACGTTCTACCGGAACGCGACGCGAAACCAACCCGATCGACCCGACTTCCGTATGGCGCTCCAACGCGCCCAACTGTCAGCCTCCCAGCTGCACTTCGACAGGGCGCGAGACCTGGAGGCGAAGGATCAGCTTGATTTCGCGTTGCTCGAATACCGGAGGGTCCTCGAGTACCACCCGGCCAACATGGAGGCTCGTAGCAAGGTCCAGACCATCGAGCAGACGATTCGCGATCGCATCGAGGCCTCGCGGCCGCGGCCGGCCATTGAAGCCATGCGCGAGAAAGCCCGGCAGTTGACGGCCGAACCCATCCTGATCCCGCTCACGCGCGATCCGGTAGAGATTAAGTACCTCAACCAGAAACTGTCCGACATCCTCAACCTGCTGGCGGCCGCCACCGGCATCAACATCACCTACGACAGTGCCGCTGCCGTGGATCGGGCCTACACGGTGGACCTGAAGGGGGTCACGCTCGAGCAGGCGTTGCAGCAAATCCTGTCGGCCAACGGGCTGTTCTACAAGGTCCTCAACGAACGCAGCATCATCGTCATTCCCGATACGCCACTGAAGCGGCAGAGCTACGATGAACAGGCGGTGAAGACGTTTTATCTCTCCAACGCCGATCCGGCTGACATCCTCACGCTGCTGAACGGCGTGCTGCGGATCACGGGCGGGGTGCAACCGGCGTTCGTCCCCAACAAGTCCAACAACTCCGTCACGGTGCGCGCCAGCGTCCCGATGCTGCAGATTATCGAACGCGTGATCGCGGCCAACGACAAGCCCCGGGCCGAACTGGTGATCGATGTCGAGATCATGGAGGTGAACCGCAATCGGGCCAAACAGTACGGGCTCGATCTCGGATCGTATGCGGTCGGCATGACCTTCTCGCCCGAATCGCGCCCGGGAGGCACCACGACGGGAGGCACCGGCACGACAACGTCTTCGGGCGACTTCAACCTGAATACGATTTCCGCCGGTGTCAGCACGGCGGACTTCTACATGGGGGTGCCCCAGGCCACCGTGCGATTCCTGGAGCAGGACGCCGAAACCAAGGTGGTGGCCAAGCCGCAGCTCCGCGGATCGGAAGGCGAAACGCTGAAACTCAACCTTGGCGAAGAGCTGCCCGTGCCGTCCACCACGTTCTATAACCCGTATGGCGGCACCGGCGTCGCGACGGCCCCAACCACGTCCTTTCAGTACAAGAACGTGGGCGTCAACTTGGAGATCAAGCCGCGCGTGACCTACGACGGCGACATCATCATGGAGCTGAAGCTCGAGGTCAGCGCTCAAGGCGCCGACAAGAACGTGGCGGGCCAGAACCTGCCCGCCTTTTTGTCGCGGAAGGTGGAAACCCGGCTTCGGTTGCGCGATGGCGAATCAAACCTCCTGGCGGGCCTGTTGCGAGAAGAGGAACGACGGTCGCTGAAGGGTCTTCCCGGCGTGATCCACGTGCCCGTGCTCAGGGATCTGTTCTCCGCCAACGATCGGCAGATTCAGCAGACCGATATCGTGATGCTGCTGACGCCGCATATTGTCCGTACCCACGAGTTGACTCAACGAGATCTCAGCCCGATCTACATCGGCACGCAGCAGAGTCTCGGCCTGACAGGCCCGCCGCCGCTCATTACGCCTCCCGATGAGGCGGCCGCGCCGGCAACGGCCACGCAGCCGCCTTCGCCAGCCGGGCAGCCGCCGGTTGTCGGAGGCGCGCTGAGCCCCGGGACCGTTCCCGCGACGGGCGCTCCGGTAGCCACCGTGCCCGTACCCGGGACGGTTCCGCCACCGGCACGGCCGCCGGCGACCGGGTCGCCCCTGCCGGTGCCCCCGCCGCAGGCGGCCACCCCCACACCGGTGTCGCCGCCGGTGCCGCCCACCGTTCCGGCAACGGTCTTCGCACCGCCTGTCGGCACGCCGGTACCACGCGCGGTCCAGACGCCGCCGGCGGCCGCTCCAGCTCCGGTTGCGGCGGCTCCGGCGGGAGCCACGGCGATTGGTGGCGCTGGGGTTCCGCTCAAGGTCACCATTGGCGTCCCGTCGGACTCCATGATGGTGGCCGGCGGCCCGTACATGATGCCCATCGCCGTCGAAGCCGCCTCGGGTCTGAACACCATCAGCGTGTCGCTGTCCTTCAATCCACGCGTGCTGAAGGTTCGTCTCGTACAGGAAGGCAGTTTCATGCGCAAGGATGGCCGACTGGTCACCTTCTCGCAGGTCGTGGACGCCGCGTCCGGTCGGGTGGATATCACGGTGACGCGGACCTCAGACACCACCGGCGTCACAGGTGCAGGCATGGTGGCGGCCGTGATTTTCGATGCCATTGGCCGTGGAGCCTCTCCGCTCGCGCTGAGCGGCGTGGCGACGGTGGTGGGTGGAGCGCCGGTCCAGATACAGTTTGTGCCGGTCAGTGTGACGGTGCGATAGGAGCGTCAGCAGCGATGCGGACCCAGAAAGGATTCACGTTTGTCGAGTTGCTGGTGGTCACCTCGATCATCCTGATCCTCGCCTCGGCGGCCATGCCCCTGGCCCGGGTCACCGTCCAACGGCAGAAAGAGATCGAGCTGCACCGGGCGCTTCGGGAACTCAGGACGGCGATCGACAGGTACAAGGACGCCGTCGATCAGGGGCAGATCGGCGGCACCGACGTCAAGGTGGGCAGTGAGGGCTACCCTCCGGAGCTGTCGATGCTTGTCGAAGGCGTGACGCCGCTGAATGACGCCACGGGTCGGAAGCTGAAGTTCCTGCGCCGGATTCCGTTCGATCCGATGACGAACAGCACGACATGGGGACTTCGGGCGTACCAGGATTCGCCGACCGCCTCCAGTTGGGGCGGACAGAACGTCTTTGACGTCTACACGAAGAGCGAAGGCACGGGGCTTGATGGAACAAAGTACCGTGACTGGAACTAGGCTGCCGGTTCGTGCCGCGGTCGGGCGCCGCGCGGTCCGCGACCTGTCCGGCTTCACCTTGATCGAGCTGGTGGTCGTGGTGGGGCTGATTGTAGTCTTGGCCGGCATGGGGATGGCGCAGTACCGCAACAGTCTGACACGAGCGTCGGAAGCCGTGCTGAAGGAAGACCTGTTCCGCCTTCGCGACGCCATCGACCAGTACTACGCAGACAAACAGCAATACCCGTCGACGCTCGACGCGCTGGTGACGGACGGGTACCTGCGGCAGGTGCCGAAAGATCCGTTTACGGGTTCGGCCGACACGTGGCAGTTGATCCCGTCGGAGCCGGACCCCAACGATCCGGCCGCCCAAGCCGGGGTGTTCGACGTGAAGAGCGGCTCGGACAAGATGGCGCTCGACGGCAGCAAGTACGCCGAGTGGTGAGAGATCGCAGGAGTGAGACCGGCATGACACGACATACTCAACAAATCGCTCGCTGGCGTGTCTGGCCGCAGACAGCCGTGGTCCTCCTGCTGGTGGGTGCCGCCGGCCTCGCGTGCGACAAGATGCCGCTGGTGGCGCCGACCGGCACCACCATCACGTTGTATGCCAGCAGCACCGGCGTCGGCCTGAACGGGTCGGTCGATCTCACGGCCACCGTGATCGAGTCGGCTGGAACGGCGGTCCAGAACGGCACCGTGGTGACGTTCACCACGACGCTCGGCAGCGTCGATCCGGCCGAGGCGCGTACGCAAAACGGCAAGGTCACCGTGAAGCTGCTGTCCGGCACACGGTCGGGGGTAGCGGAAGTCCGGGCCCTGTCAGGCGGCGCGTCCACGAAAGACGCCCTGAAGATCAACGTTGGCGCGGCGGCGGCGGCCAAAGTGGATCTGATCGCGACCCCATCGGCCCTGTCGTCGGCTGGCGGCACCGTCCAGTTGACGGCGACCGTCAGTGACGCGAATGGCAACCGACTGGAAGGCGTCCCGGTGTCGTTCACCACGGATGCCGGAATCATGTCGCAATCGTCGGTGCCCTCCGACGCCAATGGCGAAGCCCGCGCGTCGCTGGTGACGGCGTCGGAGGCCAAAGTGACGGCGACCGTCGTTGGTGGCACCGGATCGACCTCGACGCTGACGGCAACGCTGACGGTTCCGGTTCGTGCGACGCCGAATGTCACCTTGACGCCGCCGTTCAACGCCGTCGAGGGCACGCCGGTCACGTTTGTCGTGTCGATTACCGCCGTCACCGGCACATCGGTGCGCACCGCCGTCATCGACTTCGGCGATGGCGGCACGCAGAACGTGTCGACGTCGGGCACCAGCTCTGCGTCTCACGTGTACGACCGGAGCGGCACGTTTGTGGTGAAGGTCTCGGCGACGGATGCCGCCGGCGAATCGGCGACGGCCACCACGTCTATCGTGGTCCAGGAGGTGTCGGTCGTCGTCGGGCTCACCGCCAGCCCTGTGTCGCCCGTCGTCGGGGCGACCGTCACGTTCATTCCCTCGGCGGTGATCAGTCCCACGGGCACCAGTCTGGTTATTGTTCGGTACGAGTGGACCTTTGGCGACGGCACCACTGGAGTGACGTCCACGGCGGCCGCATTTCACAGCTATGCCACACGCGGCGTCAAGACCATCACGGTGCGCGCCGTCGCCTCCAACGGACGCGCCGGCACAGCAGCGATCACAATCGAGGTGTTGTAGCCACCCATGCTGACCCGGTTGAACCGCGTGCGCGATGCGGGCGGCTATGCGATGGCGGCGCTGCTCGTGGCACTGGCGATCATCGGCATCCTGGTGAGCGTGGCCATGCCGGTCTGGCGCACCGTGGTCCAGCGAGAACGGGAAGAAGAGCTCATCTTCCGTGGCGAGCAGTACGTGCACGCCGTCGCGTTGTTCCAGCGCAAGTACGCCAATGCGTATCCGCCTTCTATCGACGTGCTCGTGGATCAGCGATTCCTCCGCCGGAAGTACAAGGACCCGATGAGCGACGACGGCGTCTTTTTGCCCGTCTATCAGGGCTCGATCGCCACGAGTCAACCGGGAACCCAGACGGGTGCCGCTGGCGCCGTCACCCAGCCGGGCCAAAGCGGCGTGCCCGGGAGCACGACGTTCCCAGGCTCGACCCCGGGCAGCACGTTCGGCCGTGGTGCGGTCGGCCCGCGAGGCGGCGTGATGGGTGTCGTCAGCAAGAGCACGGGCAAGTCTCTCCGGCTCTACCACGACCGTTCGGCGTACAACGAGTGGCAGTTTGTCTGGATGCCGGGTTCGCGACAGCCACAGGGGGGGGCGGCAGGCATGCCAGGCCAGCCGGGTCCGGGCACTGGCCGGGGGCGAGGCGGGCAACCGTTCCCAGGTCCGGGGCAGGTGCCAGGCGGCCGGTCGACGGGACCCGGTCGATCGGGAATCCCGCCCCGCTAGTCGACGTAGAACTGCACGCTGCTGAGCCCGACCGACCCGTCGATGCCATACACCCGCAGCGTGAGGCTGTAGGTGCCTTCGGTATCGTAGGAACGGCTCGTCGTATTACCCGTGGTGGTCACGACCACGCCGCCACCGAAATCCCACTCGTATCGCTGGATTGGCACGGTCAGTCCGCCCAGGCCGGTCACATTCGCCGTGAAAACAATCGTCTGGTGCCGGATCGGCGTCGTGTTCGACATGCCGATGTTCACGGTCAGCGAGCCTCCGATCGATCCAAAACGGACGGCCAAGCTGGTCTTGATCCCGACCGATTCAGCGGTCACCACCGAGTCGCCGATCCCGAACAGCGTGGTGAACGCCTGTCCAAGCGCATCGGTTGTCGCCAACACGCTGGACAACGTGCCGGCGGTGGTGGTGAACGTCACCGGGGCGCCGACGACGGCGACGCCGTTTGAGTCGAAGACGGTGGCCACAAGGTTGGCTCCGTTGTTCACCGTGATGCTGCTGGCCATCACGATCCGCGCCGGCACCGGACCCACGCGGATGTCGAGGGCCGTCGAGATGATGCCGCCCGACGCCGCTCTCACAGTCGCGAGGCCGGAGATCGAGCCCGCCAGCAAGCGCGTGGACGCGCGGCCATTCGACACCCGCGCCTCGATGGGGTCCATCACGCCGAGTGTCGATGAGAAGGACACAAGGGTGCCTTGGGCCACCGGCTTGCCCGTGGGGTCTGTCACCGTGGCGGTCAGCGGCAAGATTCCGTTGAGAGGCACGTTGTTGGCGGCAGCCGACAGCACCAGTACGGAGCTGGTCGGTGCCACTTGCAGCGCCTGTTCACAGCCCGCCGCGGCGATGGCGGCTACGACCAGCAGGCCTGCCAGCCAACGCGTGTGGGCGAACGATGCGATTGAGCCGAGAATGCGTAGTGTCATGTTCATCTCTGCCTTCCGAGAAAACAGCCCCGGGCCGACCGGCGGCGGTTGTCCGACAGCTAGACTCAATTCAATTCCTGGGCCACATGCCCTTCCAACGGTGTCTCACAACGGAACACGGCCTTGGAGTGAGGTGCGCGTCCAGCGATTCTGCGTGCGACTGCCTGGACCTGCGCGACCCGGCATGGTCGTTGTCGAGAAACCCTGGACTTTCGGCGCATTCTCGACGGCCCGACGAAAGGACTGGTGTTGGGTCGAACCGGCTCTCCAGCCCGTGCTACCTACAGTGTACGAGGCGGCCGGATCCGGTTGAGCCACACGCTGTGTAGAACACGTGCAGAAGTGTGATCCACGCGTCGGGTGGTTACCGATCCCCGAAGACGGCGTCGTGCAACCCCCGGCGGACTGACTGGATGGCCTCGACTTCTCTGGCTTCCGGATGCACGCGATTGGTCAGCAGGACCACGTAGAGCCCAGCAGCCGGGTCTATCCACAACGACGTCCCGGTGAACCCGGTGTGGCCAAATGCGTCGGCCGACATCCGAGTGCCGCAAGACGACGTCGCCCGCATCGTGTCCCACGCAAGGGCCCGCGAACTGCCAGGTATCGTGGACCGTCGCAGAAAGCGCCGCAGTGTCGCCGCACGCGCAAGAGCAGGCCGGTGCGAGTCGCCGTCGCGCATCAGCGCCAGCAGCGATCGTGCGACGCAGCCAACGGCGGCCGCGGTGCCAAACAACCCGGCGTGACCCGCAACCCCGCCAAGTGCCCACGCATTCGCATCGTCGACTTCACCGACCAGCAGACGGCCGCGCCAGTCCTCCAGGCGCGTGGGAGCGGTCCGGCCTAGCCACGCGGTGGGGGGGCAGTAGCGGAGATTCGGCTGATCGCCCAGGCCTGGTACGTGGCTGATGGCTTGCTGAAACAACTGGTCGAGTGTCTGATCGCCGGCTCGCTCCAGCAGCCAGCCGAGCAACATGAAGCCGAGATCGCTGTACACGGCAGCCGTACGTGGCTGATACTCGAGTGGAGCTTCACAAATGGCCGAGATGAACTCGGATCGGCCAGCACAGCGGTTGTACAGCGGTTCCCACCCCATTAACCCCGAACAGTGCTCCAGCAGATCCTGAACGGTCACGCCGGCTCGGTCGAGACGCCGCCACTCGGGTATCCATCTCGACACCGGGGCATCGAGTTCCAGAAGTCCGGTGTCGAACAGTCGCATGGCCACTGTGGCGGTGGCCAGCACTTTCGTCAACGACGCCAGGTCGAATACCGTATCGGTGGTTGTCGCCGGCGAGTTGGCTTCGAAGCTGAGATGACCGAGGGCGTCTCGCCAGACCGACTCTGCGGCGGTACCGACTTCAACCACGGCGGCCGGGAAGATCCGATTCGAGATCCCGGCACCGATCACGAGGCGGGCAAGGTGGACGTCGATCACCCTTGAATCGCGCGGGCTACTCGCGCGGCGCGGCCTGGTTCAGCAGCTCGCGCAGTCGCGGTTCGATGTCCTCGCCAATCGCCTCGCGTACGACACCATCCGCCTTGCGGAGCCGAGTATTGGCCTTCGTATAGGGCAGCCCCGTCTTCTGCATGACGATGGCCACCTTGACATTCCAGCGAGCACCTTTGAGCAGCTTGTCGGCGCCTTCATAGTCGAGTCCGGTCACCATGCCGACGATCCGGCGTGCACGGTCCTTCAACTTCTCCGAGGTGGCCTGGACGTCCACCATCAAGTTGCCGTATGTCTTGCCGGTGCGGATCATCGACGCCGAGGTCAGCATGTTGAGCACCAGCTTGGTGGCGCTGGCGGCCTTCAGCCGGGTCGAGCCGGCAATCACTTCGGGCCCGACGCCCAGCGCAATCGTCAGGTCCACGAAGGTCTGCAGTTCGGTAGCCGGGTCGCAGGTGACGAAGATGATGCGCGCGGCGGCCTTGCGGGCCGAGGCCAGTCCGCCCCGCACAAAGGGCGTCATGCCGCTGGCCGAGACGCCCACAAACACGTCGCGGCGAGTGGGCCGCAGGCGGGCCACCGTGCGTGCGCCCTCCTCGTACTGATCTTCGACACCTTCCCGCGAACGGAACACCGCCGACTTGCCGCCAGCCATGACGGCCTGCACCAGGTCGGGCGACGTGCCGAAGGTGGGCGGCATCTCCGCGGCTTCCAGCACGCCCAGGCGGCCGCTCGTGCCCGCTCCGACAAAAACCAAGCGCCCCCCTTTTCGGAACGCCTGAGTGATAATGTCCACAGCCAGCGCGATCCGTTCACGCTCGCGGCCGACGGCCGCCAGCATCTTGCGGTCTTCGGCCAGCATCACATCAATGATGTCGGCCGGCGCCAGCTTGTCGAGGGCCAGACTGGCAGGATTGATAGCTTCCGTTGGCAACTGCTGCCACTTGGACTGAAGCGGCATGACGCACCCCATCAAGATCAAACCGAGACGGCAGATACTAGCGCCCCAGCGTACCTCTGTCAAACCGGGACAGGGATCATCTCGGGCTGACGCGGAAACGGCTACGCGCCTGATGGACGAGTATCTCGATCATCTCCGCGTCGAACGGCGCCTGGCGGGCAACACCGTGGAAAGCTACGCACGGGACCTTGGACGACTCGCCGGCTTTGCCGCGAGCGGCGGCCACGATGTCACGGACTTGACCCGTCACGACCTTGAACGATTCGTGCGACGCTTGCTGTCGGAAGGCCTCGCGCCACGATCGGTGGCCCGCATGGTCGCCAGCGTGCGCGGGTTTTTCCGCTACCAGGTCCTCGAGCATCGGCTCGCGGCCAGCCCGGCCGACGATCTGCGCGGCGCCAGGCCATGGCCGTCCTTGCCACGATGTCTGTCGCCGCAGGAAGTGGACACCCTGTTGGTGCAACCCGATGTGGACACGCCGCGTGGCCTGCGCGATCGGGCGCTGCTGGAAGTCCTCTACGCCACCGGCCTGCGTGTCTCTGAGCTGGTCGGCCTGCGCGCGGCCGACGTGAACCTGTCGGCCGGCTACCTGACCTGTACGGGCAAAGGCGGCAAGCAGCGCATCGTACCGGTTGGCGATGAGGCTGGCGTCTGGCTTCGCCGCTACCAGCAGGAAGGCCGGCCGGTCTTTGTCGGCGGCCGGCCCGTGCCGTATCTGTTCGTCAACACGCGCGGCACCCGACTCAGTCGGGTGGGTTTCTGGAAAGGCCTGACCGCCTACGCGGCCAAAGCCGGCCTGAGACGCGGCGTCAGCCCGCACGTGCTGCGCCACTCGTTCGCCACGCACCTGCTCGAGCGGGGCGCGGATTTGCGGGCGATCCAGATGATGCTCGGACACGCCGATCTGTCCACGACGCAGATTTATACGCACATACTGGAAACCCGGGTGCG
>CAYHRK010000010.1:0-22268 GCA_964358795.1 uncultured Vicinamibacterales bacterium | reverse complement strand
GCCACCGCCAGCGCCCGACGAACCACCCGTGGTTCGCGGCGCCTATCACGTGCATTCACGGGCCTCCGATGGAACCGGTACCATGACCGAGATTGCGGAGGCGGCCGGTCGCGCCGGCCTGCAGTTCGTGATCGTGACCGACCATGGAGATGGATTTCGCGATCCGGCGCCGCCGCGCTACTACGGTCGCGTGCTGTGCATCGACGCGGTGGAGGTGAGCACCACTGATGGCCACTACGCCGCGCTGGGTCTGGGGCGCGTCCCGTACCCGTTGGGCGGGGAAGCGCGGGACGTGGTCGAGGACGTGGCCCGGCTTGGCGGCTTTGGCATCGCCGCGCATCCGGACTCGTCGAAACGCGATCTGCGTTGGACCGAGTGGGAGGCTCCCGTCGACGCCATCGAGTGGCTCAACGCCGACTCCCAATGGCGTGACCAAGACCGCTGGCGGTTGTTGCCGGCTCTCTTTCAGTACCCGTTCAGACCTGAGGCCACCGTCGTGTCGATCTTCGATCGGCCCGACGCGGTGCTGCGCCGCTGGGATGCCATGACACGGGAGCGCCGCGTCGTGGGCCTGGCCGCCGCCGATGCGCACGCGCGGCTTGGGCTAGGTGGCAAGTCGGATCCGTACGACGAGAGGCTCTACCTGAAGCTGCCATCCTACGAGGCCGTGTTCCGCGCCTTCGCACTGCGGGCTGAACTGGCGGCGCCGTTCAGCGGACGCGCTACCCAGGATGCGCACGTCCTGCTGGATGCCCTCAGGCAGGGTCACGTCTACACGGTGATTGACGGTCTCGCCTCACCGGCCGTTTTGTCGTTCACGGCCAACTCGGGCGGCGTCACGGCACGACAAGGCGACGCGCTGAGGTGGCAGGGCGCGGCCACGGTGCGCGTCGCAGCGAATGGGCCCGCCGGGCAGGTGTGGCGCCTGTTCAGCAACGGACGCGTCGTACACGAAGAGACGAGCCGGTCGTTCACCTGGCCGGTCAGGGAACCCGGCGTGTTCCGCGTCGAGGCCTACGTGCCCGGCGCGCCGGGCACGCCGCCGCTACCGTGGCTGGTCAGTAACCCGATTTACATTGGGACTCCGCCGAACCCAGTGACCGAGAAGGTGGCGCCACCCGCCACGACGTGCTCGCCGGTGGGTCATCAGTGGGCCATCGAGAAGGACGCGTCCTCGCAGGGTCTCGTGCATCTGTCCGCCGAATCGGCGGACAGCTCTCGAACGCGGGTCGAGTTCGCGCTGGGAGCCGACCGGCGGGCGAGTCCGTTTGTCGCGCTCGCGACGCGAGACGTAGCCGCGCTGCGCCAGGCTGGATGCCTGGCCTTGCGCGCCGCCGCCAGCCGGCCGATGCGTCTGTCGGTGCAGGTGCGCGAGGCCGCCGCCGGCGACCACCGCTGGCAGCGCTCGATCTACCTGGATGCCAGTCCGCGCGACGTCACCGTATGGCTGAGCGACATGCGGGTGGCGGGCACCGGCGATCGCACGCCTCCCGGCCGCGCGCGCGTTGAGTCGCTGCTGTTTGTGATCGACGCGACCCACGCACGACCCGGCGATTCCGGTTCGTTCTGGATATCGGAGGTGCGGGCGCGATGATCACTCGGAGGACGCACCGCCGTCCCGTCCTTAGGTCCGGACTGCCAGGAGGAGGTACAGGGCCAGGGCGGCAAACAGGATGTTTGGGGCCCACGCCGCCATCATGGGCACGATCAAACCACCGGCGCCAAGCGCGGCAAAGACGCTTGTGGCGGTCCAGTACACCAGGGCGAGCACGATGCCCAGGCCGATGGCGTACATGGCGCCACGCCGCCCGGTGGTGGCCGCAAACGGCACCGCGATAATCGTCATGATCAGCGTCACCCATGGGAATGACACCTTGCGGTACAACGCAACTTCGAACGGCACGACGTTCAAGCCCCCTGCCCGCAACTCCACGATGTAGCGTTTCAACTGCTGATAGGTCATGCGATCGGCATCTGGCTGTTCGGTCGCGAAGTACTGCGGCGGTTCCACCAGCAACGTCGCCGACTCCACCGGTTTGTAGCTGCGTTCTTCGACGCGGCGATCGAACTGGCGGGTCCACCCGTTGCGTGCCACCCACGGCACGGCGTCCTCCAGACCGGTCGCGGTTTTCGCATATGACACCACCTTGTAGTACGCACGGCTTTGCAGCCGCCACGCCCTGGGCGAAAAGCGGAAACTGGAGAAGCTGTTCAGCTCGCCGCGCCGCGGGTCGAAATACAAATAATTGTAGATGTCGCCTTTACGGCCCACGATCCACTTGCGATTCAACACGTCGAAGGTGCGTGGCGAGCCTCCGCGGATGACATGCCGGATGGCCTGGGCGCGGCGGTTCGAGGATGCGAGGACATTTTCTTCAAGCCCGAACAGCACGCCGCTGGCCAATAGGGCAAACAAGACCAAGGGCACCGCCGTGCGGTACAAGCTGACGCCGCACGCCCGCATCACGACCAGTTCGCTGCTGCGGGTCAAGAGGCCAATCGTGACGAGGCCGCCGATCAGGACCGCAATCGGAATGCACCAGTACACGTACTGGGGCGTCATGTACCACATGTACTGGAGGAGCATCTGCCCGGTGGCCGCGCCCTTGAACAGCTGGGTAGACAGGTCGATAAACGTCGAGATGTGGAAAATGCCCACCAGCCCGACGAAGGTCAGCGCGAAGATGCCCGCGTAAATACGCCCGAGGTACAGGTCCAGGATGTTCGGGCGCGGCAACCATGTGCGGCGCAATTCCGCGGAGACAATCTCACGTCGGCCCACCGCCTGGACGGGCGCCGGGCGAGCCGAGCGAGTGATGCGATGCCAGCTCGCCGCGACGATCAGCGCGAACCTCCGGAAACGGGTCACCAGCGGCTGCCAGCGGCTTGCGGACGCACTGCGAACCAGCACCAGGATGATGCCGGCGCCGCCCAGCACGATGTTCGGAACCCACATCGCCAGGCTCGCCGGCACTTGTCCACCCTTGGCGGCTGACTGCGACGTCCACATGAAGATGTAGTAGACGAAGATGACGCCAATCCCCATCACGAAGCTCGCCAGTTTTCCATCGCGCCGCGTGGTCAGTCCGAACGCCACGCCGAGCAAGGCGAAGACCAGGCACGCGACAGGGATGGAGAACTTCTTGTGGATCTCCATGATCGGATTGTGCGGCGACAATCCCAGGCGCGTGAGTTCCTGAATACGGGCCTGAAGCTCGGGAATCGTCAACTCCCGTTCGCCTCTTGCGGGCCCCGCACGCGGAAAGACGGACTCCGGATCCAGGGCGAGCAGCAGATGCTCGAACCGGCCCACGGTGTATTCCTGCGGTGCTTCGGCCCGGCTCGTGTGTTGGGTGCCATTCTCGAGCACCAATTCCACCGTGCGTTTCTCCCGATCGAGCACCATCCGGCCGCTCTCCGCCAGGAAGACGATGGGGTTCTCGGGATGGGTGGTGTCGGCCAGAAACACATCTTTCCAGCGCGCGCCGTTGCCCGCCACATCGCGGACGTACAGCACGTGATTGGGGAAGTCCTCGAAGAACACCCGAGGTTTGATTTCGCCTTCAACTCGTTGCGCGACGATGCGGTAGGTGATCTCTCGATAGGTCTGGTTGGCGTCTGGCACCGCCCAGATGATGACCCACGAGGTGGCGGCCCATGCCAGGACGGCGAGCAGCAGCACCGGCCTGGCCACGCGATAGACACTGACGCCGCAAGACTGTAGCGCCACCCATTCACGGTCGCCCGAAAGGCGGCCGATCCCAATCAGCAGTCCGACCAGCAGCGCCATCGGAATCGTGATGGCCAGCGCCTGTGGAATCAGAGTGCCCATAACGCGCATGACCGTCGCCGCCGGGACCCCCTTGGCAATCAGCTTCTCGGCCAGCTCGACGAGAAACGGCACTTCGAGGATGAAGGTGAACACCAGCAGCGAAATCACGAACGGCGTGACGGTGGCGCGGATGAGGTAGCGATCGATGATGCGCAGCATGAACGGCTTCCGGAACTTTACCACACAGCCGCGCGGCGAACAGGGCGTCTCACATAAACGCCTGGCGACCAACTCGCAGAAGAGCGAACGGGGGTTTGGTTTGTGGTCGGCGCTGACAGTTAGGGGAAATAGCAGAGAATCGCCAGCAGGGCTTCAACAGGTCGTCAACAGGCTATATTTGCTCTGTATTTGTTTTATGTCTGATAATGGATGTTATGTTAACTAACGCGTACGGATCGGGATTCCCAACCCGGTTCCAGCACCCCTTAGGATTGTTTCGCGCTCCGGAGCTCCCTCAGAATGGCCTCCAGTGCACTGATGATCTCGTCCTGCTGAACGTCCCGTTTGCTGAACGTTAGCCGCAGATTGAAGGCCTTTGTGGGAGGCCTGAATCGGAATACGTACGCTTTTGGCCGTCCTCGTTTCGGCTGCGCCGTTTCCTGTCGTAGCCGCTGGCGCGTAGCATTCCCATCTCTTGTGATTCGCTCTATCAGCGCCACCATTTTTGCCGGTTCTGACTGCCTAAGTATCTCAAGAAGCAGCGACTTCGAGTGAATGTCTGCCAGCCGACATAGATTCTTCACCTCGTCTGGCATCTTGTGGAGGGCAATGGTCTCCGTGATGGCTGTTCGGGACTTCCCGAGCCGCTTGGCCAGATCCTCGTGGGTGTACCCGCTGCGTTTCGCCACCGAATGCATCGCCTCGGCCTCTTCAAACGGCGTCAGGTCCTTGCGCTGTAGATTCTCGATAAGCGCCAGTTCGATTACTTCGGCGTCGTCGACGTCGCGGATCACGACCGGCAATTCGAGGATGCCAACCCGGACGGCGGCCTGATACCGGCGCTCTCCCGCAATAATCTGGTACCGGCTGCCCATGAAACGAACGACCAGCGGTTCGATGACGCCTTTTTCGGCGATCGACGCCATCAGTTCAGACAGGTCGCCCATCGCCTGGCGTGGCTGATCGGGATTCGGATCGATCTGGTCGATGGCCAGTAGCCGGCCGATCGGCGTGCCGGCAGGTTCCGACAACGTCTCAACATAATGCTCATCGTGGCGCATCCGGACGGTTTCCGGGAGCCCTGTGCGCTTAGCCACGGTCGATGACCTCCTCACAGAGACGGTAGTACTCGGTGGCGCCGGACGACTCGGGTGCGAAGCTGAAAATCGATTCCTTGTAGGCCGGGCTTTCTTCCAGCCTCACACTCTTGCTGATGACCGTTGTGAACACCTTCTCGCCGAACACACGCTGAATCTGACCGCGAATGTCTTTAGCGATCGCCGTTCTGCGGTCGTGCATCGTAATGAGCACACCAAGGAGACGCAAATCCGGGTTGGCTCGGGCGCGCACTTTCTCAACGGTCTCCAGGAGATCGTCGGTGCCCTCCAATGCGAAGTAAGACGACTGGATCGGAATCAGGAGATGCGTCGACGCGACCAGTGCGTTGACCGTCAACAGGCCAAGCGCCGGAGGGCAATCGACGACGATGACATCGTAGGAGGGGCGAAGCGGCGCAATCCGGTCCTTCAGCCGAAAATGCGCATCCAGCTCCCCTACCAGTTTGGCTTCGAGCTTGGCGAGCGCGATCCGGGCGGGCGCAATCCACAGGTTTCCTACCGTAGTTGGCTGCACGACGTCGCTCAACGGGCAGCCGCCCTCGGCGATGACGTCGTAGACGCTCCGCTCGATCGTCCGGACGTCCAAGTAGGACATGGTACTGTTGGCCTGCGGATCCATGTCGATCAGCAGTGTGCGCTTTCCGCGCATCGCCAACGCGGCGGCGAGGTTGATGGCCGTGGTGGTCTTAGCGACGCCACCCTTCTGGTTGGCAATGGAGACGATCATGGAATGTGGCCCACGGAAGGCGGTTTGATTCTAGGTGGGCCGCGAAGCAGTGTCAAGCAAGGGCCGCTGCAGGTATCATCCTGACCGTCGGCTACATCTTGTACTTCCCCAGTTCCTCGGGATCCAGGCTCTCGAGCCAGCGCTGGAGCCGCTCGGAGTCGGCTTTCTCTGGCGCGAAGTCGATGGTTTTCGCGTGGTCGATCACCCGTTCTTCGACGTAGATGGGAGCCTGCGTGCGCAACGCCAGCGCGATGGCATCGCTCGGACGCGCATCAATGGCCATGACTTCCCCGCCGACCGTCACGTAGATGAGCGCGTAGAACGTATTGTCTTTCAGATCGGATACTACGACGCGCTGGACTTCGGCGTTGAGATCGCGGAGCACGTTTCGAAGCAAGTCGTGCGTCATCGGCCGCGGTGTGCTGATGTTCTCAATTTGCAGAGCGATGGCGTTCGCCTCGAACACACCGACCCAAATCGGCAGCACGCGGTCGCCATCCCGATCGCGCAGGATGATGATGGGCATGTTGGTGACCGGATCCACCATCAATCCCTTGATGACCATTTCTACTTGCATTGTCGCTCCCTGGTGCAATCCGGACTCCCCAGTTCTTGCATTCGTGCGGTCGACTCGAGAGTAACTATCGGCGAATCGATCGTCAGGCGACTACCTGGGAGACGCATCCCCGGAGGCTGTGGGGACCGGCGCGATCGATGTGTACCATCACGGTGCTCCCCAGCAGTTGCTCGTCACCCGGGAAGTTCACGACGGTATTGCCGGACGTTCTACCAGACACCTCTGAGTCCCGGCGCCTGCTGATACCATCCACGAGCACGGGAAGATCCCGACCGACGGCCCGTTCGTGAAGAACCAACTGGATGGCGGCCTGGCGTTCCTGAAGCACCGCCAAGCGTCGCGCCTTCTCGGCCTCCGGCACATCGTCTGCCATCCTCTTGGCGGCAAGCGTGTTCGGCCGCTCGGAGTATTTGAACGAGAACATCGAGTGAAAACGTACCCGCTCCAACAGCGTCATGGTCTGGTCGAAGTCGTCGACCGTCTCTCCCGGGAATCCAACGATCATATCGGTCGATAGCTGGATCTCCGGGACCCTTTGCCGGAGGGTCTCCACCAACGCGAGGTAGTCTTCCCTGGTATGACGCCTCCTCATGGCTGTCAGGATCCGCGTCGATCCGGACTGGACCGGCAGGTGCAGATGCTTGCACACCTTTGGAAGCGAGGCCATCGCATCAATCAGCCGCGGCGTGACGTGGCGAGGATGCGGACTGGCGAATCTGATCCGCTCCACGCCGGGAACCTCATTGACCGCGCCGAGCAGTGCCGCAAAATCGCAGTCGGCGTCGTCGGGCGCCTGGTAATGATTGACGATCTGCCCAAGCAGTTGGATTTCCCGTCTCCCGCTGGTGACCGCCTCGCCGATTTCACCCAGGATGTCGGCTTTTGAACGCATGCGCTCGTGGCCTCTGGTGTGGGGTACCACACAGAACGCGCAGAAATCGTTGCAGCCCTCAATGATGGTGACGTAGGCCTTCACGGGGTCCGCTCGGCGTGCCAGGCCCAAAGGAAAAGAAACATCGTCGTACGGGTTGAGATCGATTTGCCGAGCCGAGCTCCGAATGGCCTCGTCCAGCAGCATCGGCAGGCGCTTTTCTGCCTGCGTCCCCACAATCACATCGACGCCGCCGGCCCGCCGGAAGAGCGCCGCGCCTTCTTGTTGCGCCAGACAACCAGTAATCGCAACCAGTTGCTGATGGGCTCGTCCGGCACCTTCCGACCGGATCTCGCCGATTCGGCTCAGCACCTTGTCTTCGGCTTTCTCGCGAATCGTGCACGTGTTCAGCACCACCACGTCGGCTTCCGCAAGGTGTTCAGCCAATTCGTATCCTGCGGCTTCGAGCAGTCCTGCCATCCGCTCGGAGTCGTGGAAATTCATCTGGCAGCCGAAGGTTTCGATGAGATATCGTCGCGCCATTTACTTTCGCTTTCGCCTTTCGCCTTTCGCTTCGTATTCGCTTTCGCCCAGCCTCGCCGCCATCATCTCTCGTGCGCTGGCCCGGGTGCCGGGGGTCACAACGGCGCCGGCCATCATGCGGGCCAACTCGTCGGCACGCGCGTCGACATCGAGCTGCTCGACGGTGGTCACCGTCCTGCCCTGCCGCACCGCCTTCGACACGCGGTAGTGCACGTTCCCTGAGGCCGCGATCTGAGGTAGATGCGTTATGCAGACCACCTGGAACTCCCGGCCGAGGTGCTGCAGTCGCTGGCCAACCACATCAGCCACGTGTCCGCCTATGCCGGCGTCGACCTCGTCGAAAATCAACGTCTTGCCGGGAGAGTCGGTCGACGCCAGTGTTTTCAGAGCCAGCATCATCCGAGACAACTCCCCTCCCGAGACGATTCGTGCCAAGGGCCGGATCTCCTCGCCGGGGTTTGTGGACACGAAAAACTGCGCCAAATCCAGGCCGCGACCAGTCCATTTCCCGGGCCCTGGCACCTCAGGCTCGAAGCGAACCTCGAACCGGCTTTGCCCCATTGCCAACTCGCTGAGTTCTCGCTCGACGGCTCTCGAGAACCGGTCGGCCGCGCTTCGCCGGGACGCCGACAGTTTCCGCGCCTTCTCGAGGTACGCGTCAGCCAGCAGCGACGTGCGCTTCTCGAGCTCGGCTACCCGCTCCCCTGCCGAATCGAGCGCGGCCTGTTCAGTTCCGCAATCGCGGCGCTTCATCAGCACGTCTTCCAACGCCGGGCCGTACTTCCTCTTCAGGCGTTCGAGCGCGGCCAGCCGGTCCTCGATGTCCTGAAGGCGTTCGGGCGCCGAATCAATGTGGGCGCCGTACTCCCGCAGGAAGCCGGCCAGTTCGTCAAGGTGCGCGTCTACCGACGTTCTGGCTTCAAGAAACGGAGAGAACCTGAAGTCGAGTTCGGCCAGCTCGGCGATCCGTTTCCAAACCGCGGCCAGCGAACTCACGACCGAGCCGTCTTCCTCGTAGAGTCTCCCGTACGACTCGCCGGAGAGGCGTCTCAGTTTCTCGGCATTGGCCAGCAACCGACGCGTCGCCGTCAACTCCTCGTCTTCCCCAGCTACCGGATTCACCTTGTCGATTTCGGAGAGTTGAAAACGAAGAAACTCTGCGCGCGCATCCTTGTCGCGTTCCTGCCGGCGCAGCGCTTCCAGCTCGCCGCACGCCACGCTCCACTGGGCGAACGCAGACTCCACACCGGCCAGTTGCTCAGCCAGGTCGGCATACTGATCGAGCAGTTCGAGGTGCAGATCGGGATCCAGCAGCGCCTGGTGCTCGTGCTGACCGTGCAGATCGACCAGCGTGGCTCCCAGTTCCCGCAGCGCTCCGGCCGTCACCAGGGCGCCGTCCACGAAGCTACGGCTGCGCCCCTGCGCGGTCAACTCGCGCCTAACAATGATCTCTCGGCCCTGATGCTCGAACACAGCCTGAATGATCGCTGTTTCTTCGCCCGTCCGAATCATGTCGGGCGAAGCGCGCTCCCCAAGAAGCAGCCCGACCGCGCCAACCACGATCGACTTGCCGGCGCCGGTTTCGCCAGTGATCACGTTCAGACCAGGATGGAGGTTCACCTCGAGGGCCTCAATGACCGCCAGATTCCGAATGTTCAGGTATCGCAGCATGGCGCCCTGTTCCTGATGGCTCGTAACGCGGAACTCCTATAATATCACGGGTTTGACAGGCTTTCAGGTGCATGGTACGCTTCGAAGAATACACTGGATGGCCTAGCCGGCCCCTCTCCACGCCCACGCGGGCGCGGCAGACGGCGAGCGGGCCGCCTTCGGGAGGAGCACGATCGCGTGGGTTCATATTCGCTGGGCGGTGATGGCGTGGTCGAGATGGTGCTCCGATCGGGCCCCGTGGCCAAGTTCGTGTTGGCGATTCTCGGGACTTTTTCTGTCGTCTCCTGGGGCATCATTCTGCACAAGCTGTGGCACTTCTACCGGATCGAACGCCAGACCGCCAGTTTCCTGGAGATTTTTCGCCGAAGCTCCAAGTTCTCCGAGGTCCAGGCCGTCTGCCGGACCTTCGACGAGAGCCCATTGTCTGGCATCTTTCAGGCCGGCTACGCTGAACTGAACATGCAACTGCGTCAGCCTGGGCCTACAGCGGGCAGTCCCTCGAGCCCGACCGTTCGTCCAACATTGAAGAGCCTGTCATCGGTCGACCGCGCGTTGCTGCGAGCCGCTGCCGTGGAAGTGACGAAGATCGAGCGCCGGCTCTCGACGCTGGCAACCACGGCAAGCATTACGCCGTTCATCGGTTTGTTCGGTACCGTCTGGGGCATCATGACGTCGTTCTTCCGGATCGCCAGCGTGGGCTCCACCAGTCTCGCTGTGGTGGCGCCCGGGATCGCCGAAGCCTTGATCGCGACGGCGGCCGGTCTGTTTGCGGCGATTCCAGCGGTGTATTTCTACAACCACTTCGTGGCCGAGGTGAAACGGCTGACGTCGAGCATGGACGATTTCTCGCTCGAGTTTCTGAATATCGCCGAGCGTAATTTCACTTAGGACGCGGACGGAAATAGTTGCTTCCGCCCGGGTCCTTAGGCTCGGGGCGCTGGCGCCGATCGCCAGGGACCGGCTCGCATGGCCAAGATCAGCCCAACCGAAGACGTCTCGGCCGGACGCAGCGGCCGCGTGCGGCGCCTGTCGTCGTCGATGGCCGAGATCAACGTGGTGCCTCTCGTCGACGTGATGCTCGTGCTGCTCATCATCTTCATGGTGACGGCGCCGATGCTGCAGACCGGTATCGACGTCAACCTGCCGGTATCTCGCCGCGCGGTCGCGATTGGCGACGAGCGCGTCTTCGTGACGGTCCCGCTCGCCTACCGGCAGAACCGCACCGTCCGGCTGGGCGACGAACCGGTGCGGCTCGACATGCTGGCCGAGCGAATGCGCCAGGTGATGGACGGCCGGGCCGATCGCGAAGTCTTTTTGCGCGGTGACGGCGGAATTCAGCTGCAAGAGCTGATGGAAGTGTGGGACCAGCTCAAGGACGCCGGCGTCGAGAAAGTCGGGATGGTCGCGAAACTGCCGGGAGAACGGTAGCGATGGAAGCCGTCACCAGCGTGCTGGTTGAGCGTTCGCGCGACATAGGCGGATTGTCGCGGATGATCACCGCCTCGCTGACGCTCCACGCCGTATTGCTGGCGGCCCTGTTTCTGCTGCCCCTCTTTCGCCACGGCGGACCTGAGCCCGACCTTCAGCCCGTCATGACGATCTCGCTTGGCGGTGCGGCCGGGCCTCGTGCCGGCGGCATGACGATGATGGGCCGGCCGATCCAGACCACGGCGCCGCTGCCGGCTGCGGCGCGACCGGCGCCCGTGGTGCGTCCGCCCGCGGCGAAGACCCCCGAGATGGTCGTGCCCGTGCCGAGCGACAGACCCCTCAAACCGCAGCGAAGCCGACCGGCGGAATCCACGGCACCGTCGCGCGCGGCCGACATTCCTCCTCCCGCGGTCCCCTTCGGCGCCACAGGCGCGGCCCCGGCGCCCTCCAACCCTGAGCGCGGCATGGGATTCGGCGGCTTGTCGACCGGAGGCGGCGCAGGCGCCGGCGGGTACCTCGACGTGGCGAACTTCTGCTGCCCCGATTATCTGGTGACCATGACGCAGTTGATCCAGAACAACTGGCGAGGGAAGCAAGAGGTTAGCGGTGAGACGCTGATCACGTTCCGGATCCAGCGTGACGGCCGGATCACCGACATCGATTTGGAACGTTCGAGCAACTACGCGGCGCTGGATATCGAGGCGCAGCGGGCCTTGTTCATGACGCGGCGGGTCCCAGCGCTGCCATCGGCATTCCCGGATAATCAATTGACCGTTCACCTGCGTTTCCAATACCAGCGATGATGATGCGACACCTTGTCTTGCCTGTCTGCGCGGCCGGAACCCTGATGGCGTCGCTGGCCCTGGTCGGCGCCGCCCCGCCATCGCCGCTCACCCGGCAGGCCGGCCAGCAGCAGCCCGAGGTGAGCCTGACCATCTCGGGCGAACCCGGCGCGCGGCCTCGCTATGCCGTGCCGGATTTCGTGGTGCGCACCACCGACGCCGACAGTGCCGCAGCCGCGCGCGTGATGGGCGCCGTGCTGTGGGACGACTTGGCCTTCGAGCGCGAATTCTACATGGTTCCCCGCGACACCTACCGCTCGATTCCGGCGGCGCGATCCGTGCAGGATGTGCCATTCGACCGCTGGCGCGAGATTGGCGCCGATGCGCTCGTCGTGGGCAGCGTCGAGATGACCGGGGCCACGACGTTCCGCGTCGAGGTACGGCTGTTCGACGTGAAATCGCGCCGGTCGGTGATGGCGCGGGAGTACACCGGATCGTTGTCGAACCCGCGACTGTACGCACATGCGGCGGCCGACGACATCCACCAACAGCAGCGGGCGCTTCGCGGGGTGGCTCGTACCCGTCTGGCGTTCTCGTCGGACCGAGACGGCGAGCGTGTGACCGGCACCGTGCAACAGCGTGACGTGAAGGAGATCTACATCGCCGACTACGACGGGGCGTACCAGCGCCGCGTCACCGTGACGCACAAGCTGAACATCATGCCCTCCTGGTCGCCCGACGGCCGCGCGATCGCCTACACGTCGTACCGGCGCGATTTCCAGGACATCTATATCTCGCTCATCTACCAGGGCACGCTGGAGAACCCGACTGGCGGCACCACGCAGAACTGGCTCCCGGTCTGGTCGCCAGACGGCACGCGCCTGTGCTTCACATCGAACCGCGACGGCAATGCCGAGCTGTACATCATGAACCGCGACGGCTCGAACGTGACCCGGCTAACCAACAACCCCGCCATCGACACTACGCCGACCTGGAGCCCCAGCGGCACGCAGATCGCCTTCACGTCGAACCGGGGCGGCACACCCCAGATCTATATCGTGGATGTCGACGGCTTGAATCTGATAAAAATCACGTCCGAGGCGTACTGCGATCGGCCGACCTGGTCTCCCGCGCCGTTCAACGAAATCGCGTATACCTCTCGCACCGGTCCGGGCTACGATGTCAAGATCCTCGATCTGGCGAGCGGAGAGCGCAGGCAGTTGACGTTTGGCGAAGGCAGCAACGAGAGCCCGAGTTACGCACCCAACGGGCGCCACCTGGCATTCATGTCCACACGCACTGGCAAGCGGCAGATTTTCGTGGTGGGACGCGATGGCCAGGGCCTGAAGCAGATCACCACAGTCGGGAACAACTACACGCCCGACTGGTCGAAGTAACCTCGAGTCGTTTCGTGGAGACAAGACGTATGCACAGTCGATCGGTGTCTTGTGCCAGCCTGATCCTCGCCGTCACGCTCGCCGTCACGCTCGCCGCCGCGTGCGGCCCCAAACAGCCGCCCGTGGCGCGGCCCGTGCCGCCGCCGGGCAACACGTCAGCGCCAACCGACGCCACGCCGGCCCAGCCGGTGGTCGCAACAACGCCCGCCGTCGTCCGCGACACGCCGATCGTGCCGGCCCCGGCCATGTCCGAGGATCCGATGGCGTCGCGGACCATCGACGATCTGAACCGTGAGTCGCCCCTGCAGGCCGTGTTTTTCGAGTTCGACGCCGATGAGCTGAGCTCCGGCGCGCGGGGAGGACTCGAGGCCAATGCCACGATTCTCAAGAAGTACCCGACCTGGCTCGTCACCATCGAGGGCCATTGCGACGAGCGCGGCACGGCCGAATACAACCTGGCCCTGGGCGAGCGAAGGGCCGTCGCGGCGAAATCGTACCTGGTGTCGCTGGGCATCCCGGCCGAGCGCTTTCGCACCGTCAGTTATGGGAAGGAGTTCCCGTTTGATCCAGGTCACGACGAGTCTGCCTGGGCCAAGAATCGACGGGCGCACTTTGTAATTACGGGCAAATAGGACTTCCGGACGCGAGGCGACATCATGACTCGACACTTCCGTACGCTGTTGCTGACCATCGGGATCCTCGCGCTGGCCAGCTCGACGCCGATGGCGGCCGCCAACAAGGAACACCAGCAGATGATGGCCGACATCAGGATGCTGCAGCAGCAGTCGCAACTGATTCAGTCCCAGCTGGCCGCGCTGACCGACGTGCTGAAGACCGTCACCACGCGGCTCGATGAACAAGCGGGCGCCAACCGCCGGGCCGCTGCGGATCAGAAGCAGGCGGTCGACACGTTTGCGTCCGATCTACGCGTGGTGCGCGAGAAGGTCGATGAAACCAACGTGCGCCTGTCCTCGCTGTCACAGGAAGTCGAGGGCATCCGCGTGACGCAGGCGGCGGTTCCAGCCTCCGTCCCGGCCCCGCCGCCCACCGGTGATCCGCAAGGGCAGCCAGCGTCGGGCCAGGCCGCGACGCCGACACCAGGTCAGCCGGCGACAGTCAGTGCTGGCATGTCGCCCCAACGGCTCTTCGAGTCGGCGCGCGCCGACTACTACGTCCAGCAATGGAGTCTGGCCATCCAGGGATTCGAAACGTATCTCAAGACGTTCCCGAAGTCGGACCTCGCCGACGATGCGCAGTACTACATCGGAGAATCCCACTACAGCGCGGGCAAGTTCCGCGACGCCATCGCGGCCTACGATCGCGTGATCGCGAGCTATCCCACGAGCAACACGCTCCCCGACGCCTATTACAAGCGCGGGATGGCGTTCAATGCCCTGGCCCAGGTACCTCAGGCCCGAGAGTCGTTCGAGTTTGTCGCCAAGACCTACCCGGACAGCGATGCGGGTCGGTTGGCCAAGCAGGCGCTCGATCGCCTGGGGAGAATCCGCCAATAACCTTGGATCGGAACCGGCGCCAGGCAGGCGTTTCACTCCAGTGAAAGGACACGTGCGACCATGTCGAGCTATGTGAAGGTGATCTTGATCGGCAACTTGGGCCGGGACGCCGAGCTGCGCGCCACACCGACCGGAAAACAGGTCGCCACCGTCAGCCTGGCGATCAGCGATCTCTCGAAGAAAGACGACCGCGGGCGGCCAGGCACCGAGTGGTATCGCATCAAAATCTGGGGCAAGCAGGCCGAGAGTCTCGCCCAGTATCTGGTCAAGGGCAAGCAGATCTACGTGGAGGGCCGCCTGTCGATCCAGGAGTGGACCAGCCGCGAAGGCGAGAAGCGGTACACGCCGGAAGTCTCGGCCGATCGGGTGCAGTTGCTTGGTTCAGGCGGCATGTCGGCGGCGGCGGCGGCGGCGCCAGACAGGGACGCACCGGCCGTCGATGAGCTGGAACAGGCGCAGGATATCAACGCCGACGACATCCCGTTCTAGACGGGGCCTACCGCTCCGCGCGGCCGTACCGGTCGTCGAGTCTGACCACATCCTCCAGGAATGGAGTGGAGACTTCGAAAATGTCGGACTCCTCGATCGCCGTCATCCGATGCACCGTGCCGGCAGGCACGTGCACGCGTTCGCCCGGCACCATCTCGCGACCCACCAGCCGTTCGCCTTCCTGAATCTCGAACAGCAGCTTGCCCGAGTACAGGTAGATGGTTTCGACCTTGCGATTGTGGTACTGCAGGCTCAGCGCATGGCCTGCCATCACGTGAATGATCTTGCCGACATACGCCTCGGTCTGCGCCCACCACAACTCGTAGCCCCAGGGCTTCTCGACCCTGGTCACACCTGCTGTCGTCTCACCGCTCACCGTGGTCTCCTTCCGTGCCGGGACGGTCGTCCCGACGCTGTTGACTGCGCGCGAGGTCTGGGTACTCATCCGACAGCGCGGCGCGAATGTCCTGCGCGGTCGAGAGCTTCAGCGCCCCCGCCACCACCCGTCGAAGCCGGCTCAGCCTGATCTCCCTCACGATCCGGCGCGCCATCGGGATGGACGCCGGGCTCATGCTGAACGTGGTGATCCCGAGCCCCAGCAGCACCAGCAAGGCGACCGGGTCCCCGGCCATCTCGCCGCACACCGCCACGCTCTTCTTGTGTTGCCGGCCCACGCGAGCGACCTGCCTCACCACGCGCAGGATCGCCGGGTGCAGGGGCTCGTACAATCGAGCCACGCGACCGTCTGTCCGATCGACCGCCAAACAGTACTGGATCAGATCGTTGGTCCCGATGCTGAAAAAATCGGCTTCCGCCGCCAGCAGGTCTGCCGTGAGGGCCGCCGACGGCACCTCGATCATCACGCCAGCCTGGACCGGCGGCACCTCGCCCTCCCGCGCGGCGATCTCGCGGCAGGCCGCCTGCAACGCCGCGCGGGCCTCGCGCAGTTCCTCGACCCCCGACACAAACGGAAACAAGACCCGGAGTCGGCCATAGCGAGCCGCCCTCGCCAACGCCCGCAGTTGAGTCGCGAACACCTCTGGACGGTCGAGACTCAGCCGGATGGCCCGCAAGCCCAGCGGCCCCCGAGACATCTCGAGCAACCCGGGCGCGCCATGTTCGTCGTCGGCAACCACCCGGCCTTCGTCCACGTCGAACGTGCGTACGGTGACGGGATGGGGGGACATCCGCTCGACTAGGTCGCGGTAGGCGCGATACTGCGCCTCCTCCTCCAGTCGGTCCAGCGGCAGGCTGCCGAGCAGGAACTCCGAGCGAAACAGGCCGATGCCCTCTGCCCCGCACGCTCGGGCGGCTTCGATCTCTTCTGGCCGTTCGATGTTCGCCTCGAATCGAACCGGGGTACCATCGGCCGTCGTCACCGGATGGGAGACGTCCGATCGCGTGACGGTCACCGACGCCCGACGGCGCTCGTCGGTCCCGGCCTGCTCGATCAGTTCGTCGTCGGGATCGATCACCACGGCTCCGGCAAACCCGTCAACCAGCACCCGGACGCCGGGCCGCACGTGCCTGGTGATGGTGCCGAGGCCCACCACGGCCGGCAGGCCCATCGAACGCGCGAGGATCGCCGAGTGGTGCGTGCGGCTACCCGCATCGATGGCCAGACCCAGCACCCGACGCCGATCGAGCTGGCCTGCCAGCGACGGATGGAGATCGTCGGCCACGAGAATCGACGGTTCGTCCAGATCCAGGAGCACGTCGGCGCCATCCCCGGATCCGAGCCTCGTATTGCGGCGCAAGCGGCCGACGACGTCGGCCACATCGCCCTGCCGTTCACGGAGATAGCCGTCGCCGGTATCCATGAAGATGGCGCAGAACTCGTCGAAGGCCCGCTGCAGCGCCCACTCGGCGTTGATCCGTTCGGCGGCGACAATGGCCTGCGCACGCGGCACGAGCAACTGGTCGTCGAGCATCAGCAACTGGGCCTGGAACAGGTACGCCAAGTCGGGACCAGACGCGGACAACACCCTGGCGTGAATCTGTTCGAGTTGGCGGCGCGTGAGTTCGCGGGCCTGTTCGAGGCGGACGGTCTCGCGCGGCACGTGCGCCACCGTGATGGCGTAGCGCAGCGCCAACGGATAGCGCAGCAACAGGGCGACCGGCCCCCACGACACGCCGGGCGACACGCCAATACCGATGAGACGGATCACGCGCCCTCGCCAAATCCAGACTGAATCAGGGTGCACAGGGCTTCGAGGGCTTCGGCCTCGTCTGGCCCGTCGCTCGCCACGGTGATCTCGGTGCCACGGGCCGCGGTCAGCAGTAGGATGCCGAGAATGCTCTTGCCGTCCACGACCCTGGCGCCCCGCGTCACCGTGACGCGCGATTGAAACACCGTGGCCGTGTGGACGAATCGCGCCGCGGCCCGCGCGTGCATCCCCAGCGCATTGGTGATCGCCATGGTTCGTGCGACCATGTCAGCTCTTCTGGTCTCCACGCAGCAGATCCGACGCCACGTAGATCGCGCTGCGCCCGGTGTCGCGTAGCTCGCGGGCAACGGCCAACAGGTCCCGCGATTCGCGCAACACGGCCACCTTGATCAGCATCGGCAGGTTGACCCCCGTCACCACTTCGACCGTGTCCGGTTCCAGAAACGTCATTCCCAGATTGGACGGCGTACCCCCGAACATGTCGGTCAGCAGCAACACGCCGCCGCCCTGGAACCTGGCGACCGCCTGTCGAATCTCCTCTCGCGCATCGTCCACATCGTCGTGCCACCCGATCGACACCGCCACGAAGCCGGGCAGATCGCCCACGATAGCCTCGGCGGCGTTCAACAGTTCGGTGGCCAACTGCCCATGCGTGACGACGACCACGCCAATCATGGCAGACCTTCCTTCCCCACTCGATGCCCTAGTCGCGGCGATCGATGTCGCGGTGACGGACGTGCACACGCACGCCTTCGGTGGCTCCCAGGGCGCGCCGCAGCGCTTCTGCCACGTACACCGAGCGATGATGGCCGCCCGTGCAGCCTATCGAGACCGTCAGATAGCTCTTGCCCTCGTCGGCGTACTGCGGCACGAGGAACGCCAACAGTGCGGTCAGGCGGAGGACCGTTTCGGTCGCCGTCGAGTGCTTCTCGATGTAGGCGATGACGGGCCGATCGCGGCCGGTCAGAGCCCGCAGACCAGGCACGAAGTGCGGATTCGGGAGGAACCGCACGTCGAAGACCAGATCGCTCTCGAGCGGCACACCGTGCTTGAATCCGAAGCTCACAAACGTGACTTGAAGACGGTGGGCCAGACGCGTCCGCCGGGACACGGCCATGAAGACTTCCCGCAACTGGTGGACCGTCAACGCGCTGGTATCAACGATCTGGTCGGCCATGGCGCGGATGGGCGCCAACCGCGCCCGCTCTTCCCGGATCCCCTCGATCACGGGCCGGTCGTGGGCGAGCGGATGCGGGCGCCGTGTTTCGCTGAATCGTCGAACCAGGGCCGCGTCGCGGGCTTCCAGAAAAATCAGCCGTGGTCGCAATCCGCGCAACCGCTTGATCTTCCGGTAGACACGGGGAAACTCCGACAGAAACGACCCTTCCCGCACGTCCACGACAATGGCGACTTTCTGGAGCTCGGAACCCGCACGGTTGGCCAGGGCCGCCAGCGTGGGAATCAACATGGTTGGAAGATTGTCCACGCAGAAATGGCCCAAATCTTCCAACGCCCGTATTGCCTGAGACTTGCCCGCGCCGGATAGGCCGGTCAGCACCACGAAACGAGCCTGGGCCGCGCGTGCACCCGCCTCGCGAACGGGTCTGACCGCCATCAGTCGTTCTCCACATCGTCGGCCGGCTCGACCTGAATCTGGGCGTCAGCGTCGCCCTGGCGCAAGTGACGATCCAGTTTCGCCGCCAGCCGTCGCGCCGCATTCAGACCACGGGACCGGAGCAGCTGGTTGCGGGCCGCCACCTCGACCAGGGTGGCGACGCTACGGCCCGGGGCCACGGGCATCTGAATCAAGGGTACCCGCAGACCCAGCACCTCGAAGAACCTTTCATCCAGACCGAGTCGTTCGTACTGGCGGCCAGACTCCCAGCGCTCCAGTTGCACAACCAGCTCCACCCGCTTCGATGAACGTGCGGATGCGACGCCAAAGAGATCCTTGACGTTGATGACGCCCAGGCCTCGGATTTCCATGTGATACCGCGTCAGTTCCGGGCACGTCCCAATCAGCACCGATTCGGCCCGCCGGCGAATCTCGACGGTGTCGTCGGCGACCAGGCGATGACCTCTCAGAATCAGGTCCAGTGCGCACTCGCTCTTGCCGATGCCGCTCTCACCCACGATCAAGACGCCCAGACCGAGAATATCCATCAGCACCGCGTGCAGCAACGTGCGCTCGGCCAACAGATCCTCGAGGAAACTGGTGACCTTGGCGATGGCGATAGGGGTCGACAACCTCGTGCGCAGGACAGGCACACCCGCGCGGGCGGCCTCGTCGGGCAATTCCGGCGGCACCGCCAGGCCGTCGGTCACCAGTACGCACGGGATGTCGTGGCGCAGGGTGCGCGCCAGGCTCTGGCGCCGGGCCTCGGGTGGCAAACTCTCCAGGTAGCCGATCTCGCTGTCGCCAAACACCAGCATGCGGCCCGGCTGAAGGTACGCGTCAAATCCGGCCAACGCCAGGCCGGTCTTCAAGACGTACGGGCTGAGAATGGGACGGTCCAATCCGTTCTCGCCGGCCAACAACTCGAGTCCGACGTTGAGGGACTCGGGCCGTACGCGCAGCAGGAGACCGACGGTCACAACCGGCACAGGCGCGTTCATGACGACAGGGAGGCACCTCGGAAGTCCGTGTCAGACTCCCGGCTCGATGAGACCCAGATCACCGTCCTTGCGCCGGAACAAGACGCTGACGGCATTGGTGGCGGTGTGGCGAAACACCACAAAGGCGTCGGCGGTCTCCCCGACCGATTGCGCCGCCTGTTCGAGCGTGAGCGGCTTCACCGCGTACCGGCGCGCGCGCACAATGCGCCTCAGTAGGGTCGGCGCCAGCACGCCTTCGGTGGCACGCCTGAGGGGACGTGCCTCCCGCTTCCGCGCCTGCCACTTGCCCACCAGCCGTTGCGCCTGCTGCACGATTTTATCAACCGCCCCGGACACGGCCTCGTCCCAGGACGTTGCCGTGACATGCCCCTGCAGCATGTGCCCACCGCGAGCGTGCACGTGCACCTCCGCCATGCGGCGGAATTTCTCGATGGACAGTTCGACCTGCCCGGAGACGCCCTTGTCGTTCAGGATGCGATCGAGGCGGGCCATCTTCCGTTCGACCAATCGGCGCATGGCCGGCGTGATGTCGATCTGTCTCCCCGTCAGTGCGAGTCGCATGATCGTCTCAGTAGAGCATCTTGCGTTGGTTTGAGGTGGGAATCTTGAGTTCCTCGCGATACTTCGCAATGGTCCGGCGAGCCAGTACCAGTCCTTCCCGTTGAAGCATGCTGACGATCTTGGAGTCGCTCAGAGGTTTCCGGAGATCCTCGGCCTCGACGATCTTCCTGATTCGTTGTTTGATGCTGACCGACGACACGCTCTCGCCGAACGAACTGCTGATGCCGCTATGAAAGAAGTACTTCAGCTCGAAGACCCCCTGCGGCGTGTGCATGTATTTGTTGGTGACGACCCGGCTCACCGTGGACTCGTGCATGCCGATGTCGTTCGCCACGTCGCGCAGCACCAACGGCCGCAGCGACTCGATGCCGTGATCCAGAAACCCCCTCTGAAAATTGATAATGCTGGTCGCCACCTTGTGAATCGTCTTCTGGCGCTGCTCCACCGACTTGATGAGCCACAACGCCGAGCGGAACTTGTCCTTGACGTACGCGCGCGTCTCGTCGGTGTTCTCCTCGCCCTTGTTCAGCAAGCGGCGATAGACGGGGCTGATGCGCAACTGGGGCAGGCCTTCCTCGTTCAGCACGGCGACATACTGATCCTCGACCTTCACCACATACACGTCGGGAATCACATAGTGGGAGTCGGGGCGGTTGTACCGGCTGCCCGGCTTCGGATCGAGGTGGCGGATCAGTTCGACGTGCTGCTTGATTTCGTCAATCGTCAACCCGAGTTTCTTCGCGATCTCCGGCACCTGATGGTTCTGCAGCAACCGAAGATGTTCGGTGACAATCTTCTCGGCCGGCGTGGCCTCCTGTCCCACGTGCCGCAATTGCAGCCACAGGCACTCCTGCAGGTCGCGCGCCGCCACGCCAATCGGATCGAAGCTCTGCACCATGCGCAGCGCCTGCTCGACCTGGCCAATCTCCCAGCCGCCCATGGAGGCGATTTCATCCACCGAGGCGACCAAATAGCCATCGTCGTCGAGGTTGCCGATGATCGCCGCGCCGATGGCTCGCGCCGTGTCATCGAACGCCTGCAGCGACAACTGCCATTCCAGATGATCGGTCAACGACGTCGAGGTCGAGAGCGTGTTCTCGATGGGCGGCAGCTCCCGCACTTCCTGCGCGGCTCGCGGCCGATAGCCGTCGTCCAGGTAGTCGCCGAAGAAGTAGGCGTAGTCGCTGTCGTCCCAGCTATCGACCTTGGCGGCGGGAGACTCGGGGTCGGACTTGTCCGCCGTGACGCCGTCGGGGGCCTGCCCTTCCTCTGGCGGCACCTCCTCGAGCATCGGATTCTCGACGACTTCCTGGTTCAGCAGATCCGCCAGCTCGAGCGTCGACATCGGCAGCAGCTTGATGGCTTGCTGCAGCGACGGCGTCAGAATGAGCTTCTGAACGAGCTTGGTGTAGAGTTTCTGCTGAATGGCCATGGCCGCTAGTTCGGAGTGTAGTGCTTCGACGCGCCTCAGTCCAGCCGGAAATCCGCTCCAAGATAGATCCGCCGCACTTCATCGTCGGCCGCCAGATCTGCCGACGTCCCGCTCCGGAAGATGACGCCATCGTTCACGATGTAGGCCCTGTCCGTGATGCGCAGGGTCTCCCGCACGTTATGGTCCGTGATCAGCACGCCGATGCCGCGCTGCTTCAGGTGGACGATGATCTTCTGGATATCCGACACGGCAATCGGATCGATGCCGGCAAACGGCTCGTCCAGCAGGATGAACTGCGGCGAGATCACCAACGCGCGGGTGATCTCGACGCGACGCCGTTCGCCACCCGATAAGGTGTACGCCGACGCGCCGGCCAGTGGCGC
>CAYHRK010000009.1:32587-36729 GCA_964358795.1 uncultured Vicinamibacterales bacterium | reverse complement strand
CCCCCGCGAAAGCGGGGGTCCAGGTTCTGGATTCCCGCCTTCGCGGGAATGACGAAGGGAGAGCGGGAATGACGAGATTCGGGTGCCTGCTAAGGCCCGATCGAGGATTTGTGTGGAGGCGGTGTAGGGATCCAGGGCCCGTTCCGCAATCTGATCCAGCAACCGATCGAGTTCCCCGGAGCCGAGCACCTGCGTATCGACGTAGTCCAGGAAGCGGCTCGACACCAGTTCCCGCAACCGGAACTCGTGTCGAACACGGCGGCGCTCCACCTGTTGGCCGGCCGCGTGCGCCCGGAACGCGTCGATGGCCGCCGCCAACTCGGGCACCCCTGCGCCTGTCGTGGCCTGCGTGCGCAGCACGGGCGGCCGCCAGTCGCCAGGACCGAACTCGTCGAGCATCAACATGGTCTCGATCGACGCCACCAGGCGGTCGGCGCCCTCGCGATCGGCCTTGTTCACCACAAAGATATCGGCGATTTCCATGATGCCAGCCTTGAGCGCCTGCACCTCGTCGCCGGTGCCAGGCACCAGCGTCACCACGCAGATGTCGGCCGTGCGCACGATGTCCACTTCGTCCTGACCGACCCCGATCGTCTCGATCAGAATCCAGTCCTTGCCCGCCGCATCCAGCACGTAGGCCACTTCGTGTGTGGCTCGCGCCAGCCCGCCCAACGTTCCCCGGGTCGCCATGCTGCGGATGAAGACGCCGGGATCGCCCGCGTGGGCCTGCATGCGCACCCGGTCGCCCAGAATCGCGCCGCCGGTGTAGGGACTGGTGGGATCCACCGCGATGATGCCCACCGTCTGCTGGCGGTGGCGCAGCTGCGCCGTCAGACGATCCACCAGCGTGCTCTTGCCGGCACCGGGCGGGCCTGTGATGCCCACCAGGTACGCGCCGCCTGTCGACGGAAACAGCGCGCGCACCAGATCGGCCGCCTGAGGGGCCTCGTCCTCCACGAGCGAGATGGCTCTGGCGATGGCGCGCACATCGCCACCCAGTACGCGGGAGATCAGGGTCTGGGGCTGGTCCGGGGAACGGGAACCGCTCATCACATCACGCGGGTCGGGCCAGCAACTGTCGCGCGATGACGAGCCGCTGGATTTCGCTGGTGCCTTCCCCGATCGTGGTCAGCTTCACGTCGCGGAAGAACTTCTCGGCCGGATAGTCCTTCACGAAGCCGTAGCCTCCGTGGATCTGGACGCAGTCTTCGGCCGCCCGCACGGCCACCTCGCTCGACATCAGTTTGGCCATGGCCGACTCGCGCGACGTGCGCACGCCCCGGTCTTTCAGATAGGCGGCCCGATAGGTCAGCAATCGCGACGCTTCGATCCGCGTGGCCAGATCCACCAGCTTCCACTGGATGGCCTGGAACGAGGCGATGGGCTGACCGAACTGCGTGCGCTCCAGGGCATAGCGGCGGGCCGTCTCGTAGGCGCCCTGCGCCAGGCCGACTGCCAGCGCCGCAATGCCAATGCGGCCGGCGTCGAGCACCTGCAGCGTGTTGATGAACCCGTCGTGCTCCACGCCGACCAGCGCATCGGCGTCCACGCGGCACTCGCGGAAGATCACCTCGCTGGTGTCGCTGGCGCGCATCCCCAGCTTGTCTTCCTTGCGGCCGGCGGTCATGCCGGGATTACCGCGCTCGACGATGAAGGCCGAGATGCCGCGGTGGGCCCGCGACTTGTCGGTGATGGCCATGGCCACGCACACATCGCCGATACTGCCGTGCGTGATAAAGGTCTTCGTGCCGTTGATCAGCCAGCCCGATCCGTCCCGCACAGCCGTCGTGCGAAGGCGCGCCGCATCCGACCCGGCCGTGGGTTCGGTCAGGGCCCACGCGCCAATCCACTGCCCGGTGGCCAGCGGCACCAGGTAGCGTTCTTTCTGCGCCTCGGTGCCAAACATGCTGATGTGCGCCGCGCACAACCCGTTGTGCGCGGCCACCGACAACGACACGGCCGGATCGATCCGCGCCAGTTCTTCGATGCAGATGCAGTAGTCGATGGCCGACATGCCGGCGCCGCCGTGCTTCTCGGGAAACTGAATGCCCATCAGGCCGAGCGCGGCCATCTTCGCCACCAGTGTCCGCGGAAACGCCTGCGCCTCGTCCCACTGGCGGACGTACGGGCGGATCTCGGTTTCGGCAAATTCCCGGATCGCGCGGCGCAGCAGTTGCTGCTCTTCGGTCAGGCGAACGTCCATAGGATCACGAAATGTACCACACCACTAGCGAGGAGCATCTGGGGCGGGTTGGCTCCAGTCGGTGTGCGGTGGTCGGTTCTCGATGAGCCACCCGTACAGCACCGCGCCGTACCCCTGCCAGCGCAGCCCCTTGCGGGTGTAGAACGGCGTCAGCGCGTGCTGCAGCGCCGGCAGGCGGTAGAACGGGACACCCGGGAAGTAGTGGTGCTCCAGGTGATAGTTGGAATTCAGGAACGCCGCATCCCAGAACCAGTGACCGCGCATCAGCGTGCTCCAGCCGGCCGGATCGGCCGGATCGATGCTGTAGTGCTGGCCAAGACGATTCAACGTGAACGCGACCGGAAAGACGAAGAAGACGGGCACCAGGTAGGCCCGACACGCAGGCCCCGTGCCGGCCCAGAACCACACTGCGGCCAGCACCACCAGGTGCACGGCAGTCGACAGGTACCGTTCGCGCGCGATCACGCGCTGGACCTCACCTGGATAGGTCGCCGATTCGCGACGCGCGGCACGAAAGTAGATGGGAAAGAGCACTGGCGTCGCGTACAGCAACTTGTACCAGCGAGCGTTGACTTTCGGCGACAGGTGGTGGCGTTTTGGATCCGCCTCGGCAGACCCCAGCTCGGCGTGGTGGTCGAGGTGCCAGCGGGTGAACTGCGTGGCCGAGATCCCGCTCGGAATGGCGTACAGGAATCCGAGCACCCGTTCGAGCACGGGACGGCGCTGCGCAAACACGGCGTGGTGCACGACCTCGTGCAGCAGGACCGTGAAGTTGAAGACGGTGAAACCCTGCACCAGCGCCAACGGCATCCACGCCAACGGGTGCGACAGCCGCACCAGACCCCAGGTGCACAGGCCGAGCACGACAAACTGGCGAACCGCCACCACCGCGTGCCGCCACGCGATGCGATCGTGGAACGAACGCAGCACCTCGGCCGGCAGCACCGTGCCGAGTTCACCGCGCAATCCAGCGGCATGCCGGCTGTAGTAGCGATCCTTCATCTGTGTTTAGTAGTACACCGTGACCCTGAAGTTGCCGCTGTTGTCATCCAGGACATCGTCGTTGATCCCCAGCCACAGGCGGCCGGAGCCACGCACGCGAATGCTCCCTTGATTGTCGCCAATGAAGAACAGGTCGCCGGATTCGTCGCCGACTTTGCCAATCAACGCGGCGGCGGGGCGATTGGGCAACGGCCGGTTAGGATTGAACGGCGAGTTGTTCTCGCCGGCGGCCCCGTCGCGGCGATCCGGGCCCCAGCGAACCTGCCCCTGGGCCCTGAAGTAGACGGTTTGCCCCGACCTCAAGGTGATGCCCGTATCGACAAACGGCACGTCGGCCGACACGACGACGGTGCGCTCGCGCATCCCGCTCGGCCGGTTCTGCGGTCCGCCGGAGCGATCGCCCCCGTACTGGTCGCCGCCAGACGCCTCGTCGCGGCTGTTGCCGAAATCGATCCGGCGCACTTCACTAAGATCGATGCGCAGCGTCCTCGACGCAGATCCGCGTTCCTCACGGAATTCGACGGTACCGTTGCGGACGCCAATCAGTTCGCCTCGAAGCTGATCGCCGTTTCTCATGTAGAGCGTGTCGGCGGCCAGCCCGACACCGGTGATGACAACCGCCGCCATCACGATCCACGCACGTATCCGAGCCCTGCCTGTCATGGCACCATCTCCTTTGCCCGTCACTGTTTGACGGGGTGCGAGTGTCCCGGTGAACAGCTACGGTCAATCTTACCACCGCGCCGGTGACTTCCGCCGCGAAGCGCCTCCGCGTACGAGGCGCACCACACGCGCCCCGTGGCGTCCACGCCGCAGGCGACCGCGCGTTGGGGTCAGACGAGGAAGGAGCCTCTGGGGGGGCGCCGCGTCGAGGCGGCGCCCCGGCCCCAGCCCGAGTTAATTGCCGTTAATTTCCGAGGTGGGCCCCCAGCTGGTT
>CAYHRK010000009.1:0-32577 GCA_964358795.1 uncultured Vicinamibacterales bacterium | reverse complement strand
TGACCGCATGTCAGGGTCAGACGAGGAAGGGGGCTTGGGGCACCGCGTCGTGGCGGCGCCCCGACCCAGAGACCGAACGACCTGCCGCTACTTGCCGAGGTGGGCCACCAGCTGGTAGTTCGACAACGACACGCCACCGGCAAATGACGCGCTGTACACCTTGAAGAGCTCCTGCACTTCGGTCGGAAACACCTCAGCCAGGATCTTCGACACGGTGTAGTCGGCATCCTTCACGACTGGATCGATCAGGAACACGTACAGGACGTTGCCGCCCGGCAGGGGTTCTGCCTGCTTCAGGACGCGCCAGCCAGCCGCCTGCTCTTTCCGACCAGGCTTGTCGCTCTTGGCCATGGCCTCCTTGAGCTTGTTGACGACCATTTCGAAGTCGGCGGTCTTGTCCGGCTTGACCACGTTGAACATGATTCCCACGTCACCGGTAAACACCCGCGAAGGCGGCGGAGCCGGTTGGGTGGGAGCCGCCGCTGGGATCTGCGGCGGGGTTGCTACCTGAGCGTACGCAACGCCGACCGGCATCGCCAGGGCGACCAGGGTCAGCGTCAATCCAATTACGATGCGCCGCCAACTGGCAGCAGGGGACGTCCACGTCGAGCGCATGCAGGGCCTCCTTGGCGAATGGCGTGTTGTAGCGTGCAGGTTCCAGATACTCTAGCGTACCCGCCGTTCAGATGAAAACCACCAACACCTCGTTGGCCAGCAGCATGCCGCGTCGGCTCAGCCGCAGCCGGGCCCCGTCATCGAGGACGAGCCCCGCTTCAAGGTGTGGTCGGAGATGATCGCCGTATCGGCTCCGGAGATCAAGCCCATATTTCTGGCGAAACTCCTCCACGTCGATGCCGTCGACGAGCCTGAGGCCCGTGATGACCGCTTCACGCCACCGGTCGTCGGCGCAAAGCGACCGGTGTTCCACCGCGATGTCACCCCCCGACTCCACTGCGGCCAGGTACGCCTCGGTCGCCGCGACGTTCCGCCATCTGGCCCCGCCGAACGTCGAATGCGCGCCCGGCCCGAATCCCAGCCACTCGCCGTCGGTCCAGTATTTCAGGTTGTGGCGCGAGGCGCGCCCCGGCCTCGCCACGTTGGAGATTTCGTACTGCTCCAGGCCCCTCTCTGCCAACTGGTCCATCGCCATCTCGTACATCTCGGCCGCGTCATCGTCGGGCGCGAGCGACGAGCCCGTTCGAGCCATCACGTCGCGAAGCGGGGCGTTGGGATAGAGCTCCAGCATGTACAGCGAAGCGTGGTCGGGCTGCACCTCGAGCAGGCCGTCAATCGAGGCCTGCCAATCGCCGAGATGCTGACCCGGCAGCCACATCATCAGATCGATGCTGAGGTTGTCGAATCCGGCGGCGCGGGCATCGGCCACCGCCCGGCGGGCCCGCGCCTGGTCGTGCACGCGGCCCAGGCGTGTCAGTTCGTCATCGCGAAAGGACTGCACGCCGATGCTGACGCGATTGACCCCGGCCTGGCGAAAGCCGCTCAAGTTGTCTGCCGTGACGGTTTCGGGATTCACCTCGAGCGTCACCTCGGCTCCCACCGACACGTCGAACGCTGTGTGGCACGCGCGGATGATGTCGCCGATCTCGGCTGGCGTCAGCAACGAGGGCGTCCCGCCGCCGAAGAAGATCGTGTCGGCCTGAAGCGCCGTTACGCCACGTGTCACTCGCGCCGCCGCCCCCGCAATGTCTGACTGGACCGCCGTCACGAACCGCGCCTTCAGCTGCGGGTCGAGCAGCCCGCGGGTGAAGTTGCAGTAGTTGCAGATGGATCCACAGAACGGAACGTGGACATAGAGGCCGAGGTGGGACACGTCCGCCTAGCTGGTGCCCGCACGCCCGCCAGGCCACTTGAGGTCGGCCTTCGGATCGCGCAACTGGGCGCGCGCCGGCGTGGGACGAACGGCGGCCATGCGGCGACCCGAGCGCTGGCGCTGCAGTTTCCACAACGACACCAGATCGTCATCGCCGGCGTTGGATGGGGCTTCCCGATAGTCGGCGGCGTCGAGATCCAAGAAGTCGCACATCTCGTGCAGGCGCGATCGCATCCGGAATCCGATGCGGCACAGCAACGAGTTCGGGTCGGTCTCGTCAGGCTTGTCTTCGTAGTTCGACGTGAACACGGTGGCGCGACGTTCGTTGTACCGGGTGTTGACGATGAGATTCAAGGTCTCCTCGACCCACTCCGACGTTTTCTCGGCACCCAAGTCGTCCAGCACGAGCAGGTCTGCCGACATCACCGGCCGGAGCACCTCCAGTTCCGTGGTGCGCACGACGGGATCGTACGTGCTGCGAATCACGCGCAGCAGGTCGCGCGTGTCATAGAATAACCCGCGCGCGCCGCTGCCGGCCATCACATGGCGCAGCACCGCCACCGCTAGGTGCGTCTTGCCGACACCCGGCGGCCCTTCAAAAAACAGGCCGCGCTCCACCACCGGGAAGGCCTCGGCCAGCGTGACCGCGCGTACCTTGGCGCGACGTAGCGATTCGTTGTAGTCGCGGTAGTTGGTGAAGTCGCAGTGCTGGTAGCGACGCGGAATGCGGGCCTCGACCACCAGTCTGGCGGTCATCTGATCGCGCCAGCAGTCGCAGCGGCTCGCCCGGCGAACGCCATCGCGCTCACCTGTCGTCCATCCGGTACCGTCACACTGTGGGCAGGTCATCGAAGGCCGATCTGCATCCCGTTAGCCCCCGCTCGAAACATGAATACTACACGATATCACCGAACGCCGGCACGATCGATCACGGCGCCAGGTTCGTGCGCATGTCTCGCAACCGCCGTGATCGTCGCAGCGGCGCTTGATCACGCGTGCATCATACTCCGGGGTACCGGCGAGCGCCGATCCTCCCGAGACGGCCTTCTGCGGCTACGTGCGGGGTCGCTCGGAGGGAGGTTCGGCCGGCGCCGCAGGGTCGGCCGTGGAGGCGCTGCGCACGATACCGGCCGGCGCCGATCGCACCAGCGCGGTGTTCAGCCGCTGCTCCCAATCGCCCAGGCCGCGCGCCAGTTCGTGCTTCACGTACTCCATGAACTCGTTCACTTCACGCTGCATCTCTTCCATCTTCTGCCGCATGTTGAGAATGATCTCGACGCCAGCCAGGTTCACGCCGAGATCGCGCGTCAGCGAGAGAATGGTTTCGAGCCGCTGCAAGTCCTCGTCGGAATAGAGGCGCGTATTGCCATCCGTGCGGGAGGGCGCCAGCAGGCCCTCGCGCTCGTAGAGCCGCAGCGTCTGGGGATGGATACTGTATTTCTGCGCCACGGCGCTGATCATGTAGTAGGCCTTGCCCGCGGTTGTGCTTCTCCTGGTGGCCATGGCCTTCTCCCTTCGCCTCGTTGTCCGCCGCGCTCAGGACCCTGGCGCGTCGCGCCAGAGATCGGCGCGTACGTCTTCGCCATTAATGCGTCCGAATTCACGGAGCAGTTCCTTGGAACGCTCATCCAGCAGCGACGGCAGCACGAGCCGAATCTCGACGACGAGATCGCCCCGCTGTCCGGATCGCACCGACCGGACGCCCCGTTCGCGCAGCCTGAAGCGCTGGCCCGATCGGGTGCCAGGCGGCACCCGTAGTCTGGCCGGCCCATCCAGCGTGGGAATCTCGAAACGGGTACCGAGCGCCGCCTCGTGCACCGCCACCGGTACGATGATGTGCAGCTCGTCGCCCTCGCGGCGGAAGAACGGATGCGGCGCGACCTGCAGCGTGACAGACAGGTCACCGGGCTCGCCGCCCCGGATGCCGGCATGCCCCAGCCCGGCCAGCCGAAGCCGCTCACCGTCGGCGACGCCGGCAGGCACCGCCACGTGCACCGTCTCGCTGCGCGCCTCGATGCCCGCGCCCGTGCAGGCGGCGCACACGGTATGGCGCAGCCGTCCGGTGCCCGCGCACCGGGCGCACGCCTTGGCAAACAGCATGTGCCCCCGGGCGGACCGAATGGTGCCCGCGCCGCGGCAGCCGGTACACGTGGTCTCGGCCACCGGTATCACACCAGCCCCTTGACACATCCGGCACGTGCAGCGGCGAACCAGCGTGATGGACCTGTCGGTGCCTCGCACGGCGTCTTCGAACCCGATCGACAGCGCCACATGAAGGTCGGCCCCGGCCGCGGTCCCCTCCATGGCGCTGCCCACGGTGTCGTGAATCACGTCGGCGAACAGATCGCCAAACGTCGAGGCCTCGCGGCCCTGTACGGCATCGACCGAGAAATCGAATCCCTCGAACCCGAACGTGGCCACCACGTCAACGCCGGGCGCCGCGACGCCAGTCGCGTCGTACTGCCGACGCCGTTCGGGATCGATCAGGACGTCGTACGCATCTGCCACGACGCGGAACCGCATCTCCGCCGCGCGATCACCGGGATTGATGTCCGGATGATACTTGCGGGCCAGCCGGCGGAAGGCGCGCTTGATCTCGTCGCCCCCCGCCTCGCGTGGCACGCCCAGCAGCACGTACAAATCCATGAACCTACTTCTTCCCCTCGTCGACCACTTCGGCGTCGATCACATCGCCTTTCGGCGCGCCGGCGCCCGCCTCCGGGCCGGGTCCGGCCGACGGTCCGGCGCCTGGGGCCGACTGCTGGTAGAGGGTCTCCGCCATCTTGTGTTGCGCGCTCGTCAACCGTTCCAGCGCGCCTTTGATGGCCGCGGCATCGTCTTTCTCGATCGCCTGCTTCACCTCTGTGACCGCCGTTTCAACCGCCTGCTTGTCGGACGCGCCGATCTTGTCGGCCATCTCCTTCAGCATCTTCTCGGCGCCATACACGGCCTGGTCGGCCTGATTGCGGGTCTCCACGTCGTCTTTGCGCCGCTTGTCTTCGTCGGCGTGCGATTCGGCCTCTCGCATCATCTTGTCGACCTCGTCTTTGCTGAGGCCGCTGGACGCCGTGATGGTGATCTTCTGCTCCTTGCCCGTTCCCTTGTCCTTCGCCGACACGTTGACAATGCCGTTGGCGTCGATGTCGAAGGTGACCTCGATCTGGGGCACCCCGCGTGGGGCCAGCGGAATGCCGTCCAAGTGGAATCGGCCTAGCGTGCGGTTATCGCGCGCCATCGGCCGTTCGCCCTGCATCACGTGGACTTCGACGCTGGACTGGCTGTCGGCTGCCGTGGAAAACACCTCGCTCTTGCGCGTCGGGATGGTCGTGTTGCGCCCGATGAGCGCGGTCATCACCCCGCCAAGCGTCTCGATGCCAAGCGACAGCGGCGTCACATCGAGCAACAGCAGGTCTTTGACCTCGCCGGCCAGCACGCCCGCCTGTACCGCTGCGCCGATGGCCACGACTTCGTCGGGGTTCACGCCCTTGTGAGGTTCCTTTCCGAAGGCGTCGCGCACGATCTGCTGCACGCGGGGGATGCGTGTCGAGCCGCCTACCAGCACCACTTCGTCGATCTGCGACGCCTGCAGGCCCGCGTCGGCGAGCGCCTGCTTGACCGGCCCGACCGTCTTCTGCAGCAGGTCCTCGACCAGTTGCTCGAACTTCGCGCGGGTCAGTTTCATCTGCAGGTGCTTGGGCCCGGTGGCATCGGCGCTGATGAACGGCAGATTGATCTCGCTCTCCATCACCGTCGAAAGCTCCATCTTGGCCTTCTCCGCCGCTTCGCGCAGCCGTTGCAGCGCCATGCGATCCTTGCTGAGGTCGATGCCCTCGCTCTTGCGGAACTCCGTCGCGATCCAGTCGATGATGCGGTGGTCGAGGTTGTCGCCGCCCAGGTGCGTGTCGCCGTTGGTGGATTTCACCTCGACCACGCCCTCGCCGACTTCGAGAATGGAGATGTCGAAGGTGCCGCCGCCGAAGTCATACACGGCGATGGTCTCGTCCTTCTTCTTGTCGAGGCCGTAGGCCAGCGCCGCGGCCGTCGGTTCGTTGACGATGCGCATCACCTCGAGGCCCGCAATCTGCCCGGCGTCCTTGGTGGCCTGCCGCTGCGAGTCGTTGAAGTACGCCGGCACGGTGATCACGGCCTTGGTGACAGGCTGACCGAGATACTCCTCGGCGGCCTGCTTCAGCTTCTGAAGCACCATCGCCGCGATCTCCGGCGGAGGATATTCCTTGCCCGACGCGGTCACGCGGGCATCGCCATTGGATGCGCGCATCACCTTGTAGGGCACCATTTTCATTTCTTCCGACACCTCATCGAACTTGCGTCCCATGAAACGCTTGATCGAGAAGACGGTATTTTCGGGGTTGGTCACCGCTTGGCGCTTGGCTACCTGCCCGACCAGACGCTCGCCGGTCTTACTGAACCCTACCACCGAAGGCGTCAGTCGCCCGCCTTCAGGGTTCGTGATGACGACCGGTTCACCGCCTTCCATCACCGCCACAACCGAATTCGTAGTTCCCAGATCGATTCCGATAATCTTGCTCATGTTCGTGTCCTCAGCCTTGGAATTTGCGCGTGTGCGTCGACAACGGCCTGGCTCCAGGATCGCCATCGTTTAGGCTTGTAGCAGTATAAAATCTTAGTGCGTAAATGTCAACAGTTGATGCCTGCCCTCAGGTGGTCAGATCAAGTGGCGGGAAGGCGCGCTACATCAAGTTATTCCAGGGATTCCGTGCTATGATTAAGGTGCCTGCCTATGGACTCGGTTTTCTCCCTCGCCCGGAGAAGCCGGCGCATCTCCCGAGGATCCTATGACCAACGTCCGACGCGTCAGTCTGTGGGTACTTCCTGTCCTGCTGTGTCTGCCATCGGCCGGTTTCTCCCAGCCGCCATCCACGTCTCTATCAGCCCAGGAACCGGCCCAGCCATCGGTGTCGGCCCCGCCCCCGGCACACATCTCTCTTGTCGAGGGTCAGGTGTTCCTGGAGCGCGAGAGCCGGTCTGAGGCGGCGGTCGAGAACGTCCCGCTTCTGGACGGCGACCGCATCCGCACCGAGCAGGGCCGGATCGAGGTGATCCTGCCAGACGGCTCCCTGCTGCACCTCGATCGCGACACCATCATGGATGCGCTGGCCCCCGATCTCTGGCGGCTGCTTCAGGGCCGCGCGTATCTGATCGTGCTAGGCGCACGGGACCCGTCGCGGTCGGTTCGCTATCAGATTGATGCGCCCGCCGCATCGGTACAGACCGACGGCCCGGGCGAATACCGGCTGTTGGCCGTGAATCAGACGGCCGCCACGCAGCTGGAGCTGGCGGTCATTCGTGGAAGCGCCACGCTCGCCAACGAGCAGGGATCGGTCGGCGCACGCGCCGGCGAACGCGTGGTGGCTCGAGAGGGCCTGGCGCCAAACGCCCCGCAGTACTTCAACTCGGCCCGCTCGGATACGTTTGACCGCTGGAGCGCTGAACGGCGCGACGAGCGAACCGGCACGGCATCGGTGCAGTACCTGCCGGCCGATCTGGAACCGTACGCCGGCACCTTGGATCGCTACGGCTCCTGGCGCTACGAACCGTCGTCTGGCTACGTCTGGTACCCCACCGTGCAGGCCGGATGGCGTCCGTACTCGGCCGGCTACTGGCAATCCTACGACACGTGGGGATCGTTCTGGATCGGCTCCGACCCCTGGGGTTGGCCAACGCATCACTACGGCCGCTGGGGATTCTCGGGCAGCCTGGGCTGGTACTGGATGCCTGGGCGCGCGTTTGGCGCGGCCTGGGTGTACTGGGCCACGGCACCGGGTTACGTGGGTTGGTGTGCTCTGGGTCGCAACGACTATCCGGTGTTCGGCCACTGGGGCGTGCGCGGCGTGTATGCAGGCCGTCACGATGCGTGGTACGGGTGGACGGTCCTTCCGCAGCGGCACTTTGGGGCCGCCGTGCACGTGGGGCGCGTGACCGTTGACGGCCGCTCGCTCAATCTGGGGCGAACCACGTTCATGGCTCGACCGACGGCACCTATCACTGGCTACGCCGTCGCTCGCGGCCGGTCCAGTGGCCGTGCAATGCCCCGCTTCCAGGCGACGCCTGGACCTGGTGGTGCCCAGTCTCGCCAGTTCTCGTCGTCTCCACGGTCGCCCAACGTGTCGCCAGGCGGGGCTCGGCCACGCTTCGGTGGACCGGGCGACGTGGCTGGTGGCGGGCGTGTGTTTGGAGGCCAGGACCGATCGGCTGGCAATGCGGGTCCGCGTGCGACGGGTCGCGACATAAGTGGACCGGCTGGCGCACGAACGTTTGGCACGGCACCGCAGGCGCAGCCCTTCGCCCGACGATCTATTCCTGGCGCCGAGCCGCGCGAGGCCAGGCCGGACATCAGGTCGAGTACCGCGCCCGGTGTCAGGGATCGCCAACAGTCCGTGCAGCCACGGCGCGCGTGGCCGACTCAGGCGAACGCATCCACCATCACCGACACGGGCCGCGCTGGCACGGCGCCGGAATCCGTGAGGTCATCGCCGCGTAATGACGGGCCATCAGGAATCGAGAGGCGCTCGCAGTCCTGGCAGGCTCCTCGCCAACCCGCCCAGCGCGGGTACTCACAGAACGAGGTGCCACGCTACAGTCCAGGCGCCAGGACACCGTCTGCCGATCGAGGCTCGAGCAGTGGTGACCATGGATGGACGCGCCAGCCCGATCGGGCCGCGCCTCGAGTCGCTCCCTCGGCGCCGCCCGACAGCGGGGGCTCATCTCGATCGCAACCGAGGTACAATCCTGGAGCCGCCTCGCCGCGGTCTTCTGGCGGAACCGGACGCACCCCGTCCCAGCCCCAGCAGCAGCGACGGCGCGGTGGCGTTCCGGACTGATGAAGACACGCCCTCGTCATCGCTCTTCGCTCGCACGCCAAGCCGGCATCGCCGCCCTCTTCATGATGGCGGCGCTGCTGGGCATCCTCGCCGGGGTCCTGGCCGCGTACACCGGCGATCTTCCCGAGGTGACGGCGCTCGACGAATACACGCCGGCCACGATCACGCGCGTCCTGGCGTCGGACGGCAGTCTGGTCGGTGAGTACGCCACACAGCGCCGCGTCCTGATCAGGTACGAGGACATACCTCCGGTGCTGCGCCAGGCCATCATGTCAGCCGAGGACGCCGGGTTCGAGAGTCACTTTGGCGTCAAGTTCTCGCGCATCCTCGTCACCGCCATCAAGGACATCGCGTTCTACTGGCGTTCGCCAGCCGGTGCGAGCACCCTCACCCAGATGCTGGCGCGCAACCTGTTCCTGAAGCCCGACAAAACGCTCGAACGGAAGATCAAAGAAGCCGTGCTGGCGATCCAGATCGAGAAGCGCTACACCAAGCGCGAGATCTTCACGCTGTTCTGCAATCAGATGAACCTGGGGCATGGCGCGTATGGCGTGGAGGCGGCCTCGCGCGTGTACTTCGGCAAGGCCGCCAAGGACCTGAAGCTGGAGGAGGCCGCCCTGATCGCGGGCATCCTGCAGCTGCCAGAGCGCCAGAGCCCGTACGTCAATCTGAAGTGGGCCACCCGCCGGCGCAATTACGCGCTGGATCGGATGGCGGTCGAGGGCTACATCTCGCAGGCAGACGCCGATGCGGCCCAGGCCAAGCCCATCGTGCTGGCCGGCCTGCCGGCGCCCGGTCGTTCAATTGCGCCGTACTTCGTGGAAGAGGTGCGCAAGCACCTCGAGCACCAGTACGGGGCCCGCGAGCTGTACGAAGCCGGGCTGGTGGTCCACACGACGCTTGATGCCGAACTCCAGCGGGCTGCCAACCTTGCGCTCAACCACGGGCTGCGCCAGCTCGAGAAGCGGCGAGGATTCCGCCGCCCCTCCCGCAACGTCGTCTCCGAGGGTCAGACGTTGGAGGGCTATCGCGACCGGCGCTGGGATCGCCCGATTCGCGTGGGCGACGTCGTGCCGGCCATCGTGATGAACGTCTCGGGGCCTCGGGATCGGCGAGCCCCCGTAGCGACGGTCAAGCCGCTGGCGCCCGGAGCTGCCCGTGTGCGGGCGGGCAGCTATCTCATCGACCTCGCCCGATCGGCGTTCCAGTGGACGGGCCGTCAGTCCGCCGCCGAGCTGTTCAGGCCAGGCGATCTGATCGAGGTGGCCGTCATCGGCATCGATGAAGCGGACGGCACGATCACCGCCACGCTGGAACAGACGCCGCAGATGGAAGGCGCGCTGCTGGCCATCGACAACCGTACGGGCCAGATCAGAGCCATGGTGGGCGGCTTCGACTTCGGTCGCAGCAAGTTCAACCGGGCCGTACAAGCTCCGCGGCAGGTTGGTTCCGCGTTCAAACCGATTGTCTTCACCGCGGCCATCGATCGCGGGTATACACCGTCCTCCCTGCTGATGGACGCGCCCGTGTCCTACCACGCGGGCGCTGGCCAGCCTCCGTATGCGCCCCAGAACTACGACCGCAAGTACGAGGGGTCGATTACGCTGCGGCGGGTGCTGGAACAGTCGCGCAATGTGCCGACCGTGCGCATGATGGAGCAGCTGACGCCGGGGCAGGTGATCAGCTACGCACGCCGCCTGGGCTTCGAATCGCCGCTGCAGCCGTACCTCTCGACGGCGCTCGGGGCCTCGGAGGCCACCTTGCTGGAAGTGACCAGCGCGTACTCAGCGTTCCCGAACCAAGGCGTACGCATGCAACCCTACAGCATCGTCAACGTGGTGGAGCGCGACGGCACGCTGCTCGAGGAACAACGCCCGCAGCCGCACGAGGGCATCCGGGCGGACACGGCGTTTGTGATCACAAACCTGCTGCGGGGCGTGGTGAATCGGGGCACGGCCGCGAAGGCCGCCGTACTGAATTGGCCGCTCGGAGGCAAGACGGGCACCGTAGACGACTACACCGACGCGTGGTTTGTCGGCTTCGATCCGAACATCACGGTCGGCGTCTGGGTGGGATTCGACCTCAAGAAACCGCTCGGCCCCAGCGAAACAGGAGCCGTGGCGGCCCTGCCGATCTGGATCGAGTTCATGAAGGCCTATATCGACGCGCGGGGCGACCGCAAGAATCCCCCAAGCTTCGGGCCGCCCAGCAACATCGTGTTCATGTCCGTCGATCGCGCCGCCGGTGTTCCCGTCGATGCCGGCACCCCTGGCGCCATCATCGAGGCGTATATCGCCGGCACGCAGCCTGGGGTAGGGTTTCCCCGATAGAGGCGACCGGCCGGCAGGTTACGCATCCTCGGCGGCCGCTGCCTGCCCGAGCGTGCCCGAGGATTTCGCCCTCAGATAGGCCTGGATGAAGCCGTCGATGTCGCCGTCCAGGACGCGGTTGACATCGCCCACCTGCTCTTTCGTACGGTGATCCTTGATCATCTGGTACGGATGCAGCACGTAGCTGCGGATCTGGCTGCCGAAGGCGATGTCCTTCTTCTCGCCACCGAGCTTCTCCAGCTTGGCCTGCTGTTCTTTCATCTTCATGTCGAACAGGCGCGACTTCAGCACCTTCATGGCGGCATCACGATTGCGGATCTGTGACCGCTCGTTCTGGCACGACACGACGGTGTTGGTCGGCAGGTGCGTGATGCGAACAGCCGAGTAGGTGGTGTTGACGCCCTGGCCGCCCGGTCCACTGGCGCAGAACGTGTCGACGCGCAGGTCCTTCTCCTCGACCTCGATCTCCATGTCGTCGTCGAGTTCGGGCCACACGTATACCGATGCGAACGAGGTGTGGCGGCGCGCCGCCTGGTCGAACGGCGAAATGCGCACCAGACGGTGCACGCCGGCTTCCGACAGCAGCAGGCCGTACGCGAATTCCCCGATCACCATCATCGTTGCGCTTTTCAGACCCGCGTCGTCGCCGGGCTGGTAGTCCATCAGCTCGCGCTTGAAGCCGCGGCGTTCGGTCCACTTTACGTACATGCGCAGCAGCATGTCGGCCCAGTCCTGCGACTCGGTGCCGCCCGCGCCGGGATGGATGGTGACAATGGCGTTGGCGCGATCGTGCTCGCCGCCGAGAATCCGCTTCGTTTCGGCCGCTTCGACCTGCGCCTCGAGACGAATCAGGCCGGCCTGCAGGTCGACACTCACATCCTCGCCCAACTGCCCCCACTCCACGAGAACGCCGAGGTCGTCTTGTTGTGTGCGGAGGGATTCGTTCAGATCGACGTCATCCTGCAATCGGCGCCGGCGCTGCAGGGTACGCTGGGCTTCGGCCTGGTCCTTCCAGAAATCCGGCTGCGCCATGCGGTCTTCGAACGTGGCGATCTCGTCGCGAGGCCGTCCTGCCTCAAAGATAACTCCGCAGCTCGGATGCTCTCTTCAACAGGTCCTGGTAGCGACGGATGAGATCGTCCAACTCGAGTGCCACAGTGATGCCTCCTGGTAGACCCATGGTGGTGAACGGCGTGGGCCACCTCTGATTCTACCGCGAATGGGCGGCGGCGTCTTGCCGGCGGCGTGTGGCGAACCAGGCGAGCACCGTGGCCAGCGCGCACGCATACGCAAAGGCGTCGCCAGTCTGGCCGTAGACGGTCGTGCCGGTCAGGAACCGGATATCCCCGCCAACGACCACCTGTTCGAAGATGCCCGAGGACGCCACCACCCGCCCGTAGGGGTCTACGATGCCGCTGATGCCGGTGTTGGCGGCGCGCACCAGGTAGCGCCCTTGTTCGACGGCCCGCACGGCCGCCTGCCAGAAGTGCTGATAGGGTGCCGACGAGTCGCCGTACCACGCATCGTTGGTGATCGTGGTCAGCAACTGGCTGCCGCGTCCCGTGAAGGCGGCGATCAGATCCGGGTAGACCACTTCGTAGCAGATGGCCGTCGACAGCCGGTGCGTGCCGATCGGCATCACCATCGGGTCCTCACCCGGTGAGAAATCCGACACGGCCTCGACCAGCGGACCCGCGAAGAACAGCAGCCGTTTCAGAGGCACGTACTCGCCAAATGGCACGAGGTGCATCTTCTTGTACGAGGCCACGGTGGTGCCATCGGGCCGAAGCAGGAAGGCCGAGTTGAAGTAGCGGGCGGGAGGCCCGGCCTCGTACTGGTCGCTGCCAAACAGCAGATGAATGCCCGACTCGCGCACCGTCATCCGGATCGCGGCGTTGCCAGCGGCATCGTACTCGAAGAAGAACGGCGTCGACGATTCCGGCCAGACGACCAGTCTCGCTCCGTCGCGCGCGGCCTGTTGGGTCAGTCGAAGATAGGTACTCAGGATGGCGGGAGCCGAGGTGCGGTTCCACTTCTCTTCCTGCCGGATGTTGCCTTGCACCAGCGCCACGCGCATGGCGTCGCCGGTGGTGACCAGCGATCCGTCAGCCACGCGGGCCGCGCCCCAGATCCACAGGATTCCGGTCAGCGCGGCGGTACCCACCGGCATCGCCCACCGCAGCCAGCCCCGCCCGACGACCAGAAGGACCGCCGCAGCCGACCCCATCGACACCAGCGCCGACAGCCCGTAGACGCCAGCCAGGCTGGCCGTCTGGAGGATGGGCAGCACCGTGGCCTGGCTGGAGCCCAGCAACACCCACGGAAACCCTCCGAGCAGATGGCGTCGCAGCAGCTCGGTTGCGGCCCACAGAACGGGCACCGCGCACACACTGCGGTGGCCGCCGGCGGCCACCAGCCGCGAGAGGATCACCGCAAAGAGCGCCGGGAACAGCGCCAGGTATGCGACCAGCAGTCCTCCGACGGCCACGGCAACGATGGGATGCAGTCCCCCAAAGGTCCGCACGACGGCAGGCGTCCAGTACACGGTGCCACCGAAGTAGCCGGCCCCGCACACCAGCCCCAGCAGAAATGCCCGGCGGGAACGCATGCCGGGCTCGCGGGCAAGCGCCATGATCAGCGGGGCCAGCGCCAGCCACGCCACGGCCGGATGCCCGTAACGGGGAAAGCTGAGAGCCAGCAGGACGCCGGAGAGAAGCGCTAGCGGGTAACCCAGGGCTTGTACTGTTCTTCGCGCTCGAGCCGGTGCAGCAGCACGTCGGCCTCGCGACGAGTCTTGAAGGAACCCACGCGCACCCGGAAGACGCCAAGCGTGTCGGCGCCCTTGGGTACAAACACAAACGCGTCGTAGCCTTTTGTTTTCAGGCGCTTCACAATGACGTCGGCTTCGGCGCGCTTCTTGACGGCGGCCACCTGCACGGTAAACAGGCCGCCCGTCTCATTGTCGCCGGTGGCAGGTTCGGGTGGGGCCGGCGTGTCGGGCGGCGGGATCGGATCGCTGGTCGTCAACGGCGCGGCGGCGGCTGGCGTCTGCAACCGCTCGGCAGGCGGCTCGGCCGTTGACAGGCGGCCCGGGTAGGAGAACGTGTCGCCGGAGCCTGCCGGTTTCCGCCCCGCCGATCCCCCCGACACTTGATCGGCGGCGGACGAATCCGGCACGACGGGCTCATCAGCAATAAACTGCGGCGCGGTGATCACCGTGGCATCTGGTCCCACCCGCCGCTCGGCCTGCACACCACGGCCCACCAGCACGCCGCACAGGAAACTGACGGACGCGATCAACGTGCCGGTCATCAGCCAGAACACCATCTGTTTATCCGACAGATGGACCCCGTGGGTGTGTTCGTCGGTCATGAATCGGCGACCCGGACTCCAGTTACGGCTTGCTGAACAGGTGCCGCAGCAAGTCAATCGGCAGCGGGAAGATGATGGTGGAGTTCTTCTCCGAGGCAATCTCGGTCAGCGTCTGCAGGTAGCGCAGCGTCAGCGCATCGGGCGCCGCGCCGATGATGAGGGCAGCCTGCGCCAGTTTTTCTGACGCCTCGAGTTCGCCGGCGGCATGGATGATCTTCGCCCGCTTCTCGCGCTCGGCCTCGGCCTGGCGCGCCATGGCGCGTTGCATGTCGGCGGGCAGATCGACGTGTTTCACCTCGACGGCCGACACCTTGATGCCCCACGGATCGGTGTTGTGGTCCAGAATCTGCTGCAACCGCTGATTCAGGCGCTCCCGTTCGCTCAGCAGATCGTCCAAATCGACCTGGCCGAGCACGCTGCGCAGCGTCGTTTGGGCCAGCTGCGAGGTGGCGTAATTGTAGTTCTCGACCTGCACGATGGCGCGCTGCGGATCGATCACGCGGAAATACACCACCGCGTTCACCTTCACCGACACGTTGTCGCGCGTGATCACGTCCTGCGGCGGCACATCCATCACCACCGTGCGCAGGCCGACGCGAACAATCCGGTCGATGGGCGCAAACACGAAGATGATGCCCGGGCCTTTCGCCTTCGGCAGCAGCTTGCCGAGCCGGAAGATGACCCCCCGTTCGTACTCGGTCAGGATCTTGACGGAACTGATCAAATAGAATCCGATAATCGCTACGAACAGCAAGAGCGGGTTGATAGGCATGGCTATGTCTCCTGGCTAGTTGAATCGCGGCGGACGGTCGCGGTAAGCCCCTCGACCGACACCACGCGCACGGCCTCGCCGGCAGCCAACGCGCCAGCCGACCGTGCAGTCCAAATCTCTCCGTGCATCGCCACCCGGCCTTCGCCGCCGGCCGGCACGGGTGTCAGCACGATGCCGCGCTCCCCCACCATGCCGGCCGCGCCCGTCACCGGCTTCCGCCGTTGTGACGCCACCGCCAGTCTGACGAGGAACACCACGATCGCGGACATCCCGAGCACAACGGGCACGATCAGCCCCAGGCTGACGCGCAACTCCGGCGTCGGCGCGTCGATAAGGATCATCGATCCGAGCAACAGGCTGATGATGCCGCCGGTGGCCAACACGCCGTAGCTGGTCACCTTCACCTCGATGACCAGCAGGATGAGACCAAACAGGATCAACAGCACCCCGGCGTAGTTGACCGGCAGCACCTGGAAGGTGAAGAACGCCAGCAGCAGACAGATGCCACCGACCACGCCCGGCAGCACCGCCCCGGGCGACCACAACTCAATGGTCAGTCCGAGCACACCCAGGCTGAGCAGAATGTAGGCGATGTTCGGGTGAGCCAGCGTGCCCAGCACACGCTGGCGGAACGTCATGTCGATCGACTCGGTCCGGGCGCCTGCGGTGTGGAGGGTGATCGATGCGCCGTCGAATCGCTTCACGACGCGGCCGTCCAGCCTGCGAATCAGATCGGGCACGTTGGTCGCGATCAGATCGACCAGCGGTGGGGTGGCTGAGAGCGCCTCGGTCTCGGTAAAGGCCCGGCTCTCGCGCACCGCCTGTTCGGACAGTTCGACGTTGCGGCCGCGTCCGGTCGCCAGCGTGCGAGCGAAGGCCGCCACATCGGACGCGGCCTTCTTGGACATCGTTTCATCCATCTGCTCGCCCTGGCCCGCCACCGGGTGCGCGGCGCCAATGTGCGTGCCAGGCGCCATGGCCGCCACGTCGGCGGCAAGCGTGATCAGGAATCCCGCAGAGGCCGCCCTGGCCCCGGATGGCCCCACAAAGACCGCGATCGGTGTCCGGGACGCCAACATCCGTGTGACGATGGCCCGCGTGGAATCGACCAGGCCGCCTGGGGTCTCGAGGGTGAAGATCAGCAGCGCGGCTCCGGCCGCATCGGCCCGGTCAATGCTGGCCATCATGAATTCGGCCGACACCGGGTGGATCATGCCGTCAACATGCGCCACGAACACCAGGGGAGTCGACTCGGGCGGCGCGGCCACTAAGCCTACGACAGAAAGGACGGCGCCGACCGCCAGGGCCATCCCCACCAGTGGCGCGCGGGGTCTGAGGCGTGGAGCGATGCCGGAACGGCGGAATGCAGACATGGCTGGCGCGCGCCTTTCCGCGTCGCGCGATTCAATTATAGCGGAGCGCGGGGGTTTTGTCTGAGCCGTTCCAACAACTTCTGCGCGTGAATCGACTTGGGATCCACCACAAGCGCCCGCTGTGCCTCCGAACGAGCCGAAGGCTGATCGCGGGCTTCGAGGTAGGCCTCGGCCAGGGCGACGTGTGCGGCGGCGGTTTCCTCGCTCCACAGCGAGATCTTGAAGGCGTCGATCGCCTCGCGCAGACGCCCCGATCGCAGATGAAGTCGTCCCAACAACAGGTGGGCCTCGGCTTCGTACGGGGCCAGGTAGAGCGCTCTCGTCAGCTCGGACTCTGCCTCGCGATCGTGTTCCCGATCGAACAGGCGCCGTCCGCGTTCGAGGTAGAACAGGGCCAGCTCCCGCTGGTCTCGCTGGCCCACCATCTCGAGCGCCGCGTCGAACCGCTCGGCCCGCGGCGGCTCGAGGGTTTCTTTCAGGCGTTCCAGGCCGCGTGGAGGCTGGACGACGGAGCCGGCTTTCAGTTCAACCGTATCGAACGTGGATGACAGGCGCTGCGCCAGTGCCAGCTCGCGCGCGGCTTCAGAGGACTGCCCCGACGCCTGCAGCATCAACGACAGCAGGGCGTGAGCCCCGCCGTCTGCCGGGTTCAACCGTACCGCCTCCCGCAGCCAGTACACCCCGGCCCTGGGATCATCGTCGAGCCAATAGGCGTATCCGAGGTTGAAGACGTAGTCGGCATCGAGCGAATCGAGGGTGCGGGCCTGACTGAAGTACCAGACAGGCCGGCCGGCATCCTGGGCCGGGGAAGGCGATCGCAAGCGGACCACGCCGAGGTTGTTCTGGACGATCGCCGACGGCGCCCGTTGCTGCAGGCCCGAGAGGACACGGAACGCTTCCGCATACTCGGCCAGACGGATATGCGACAGCGAGGCGAGGAACCTCGCTTCGACCGAGAGCGGCGAGCTGTCGGTCACCGGCAAGACCGAGCCGAGAGCGGCGCGGTGATCGCCGGCGGCGGTAAGTGCCTGCCAGAGGCCAATCCGGGCCGCGTCGTAGCCCGGGTGGATCTGCAGCGCGGACCCGAACCACGACGTCTGCGCCGCGGGCGTGTCAGCAACCAGGCCTTTCACGTACGACTCGAATGCCGAGGGCGGCACGCTGGGGCCCGAATGGCCGGCCTGCACGGCATCGGGGTCGGCACGAACCGGCCACACCGCGTCGGCCAACCGACCGTAGACGGCAAACAAGTCGGCGAACGATCCGCGTGCGGTCGCTTCGGGATCGAGGCGGCCCGAATCCAGGTGCAGGCGGCGAGCCTTCACCACCAGGACATCGCGCTCGACCGCAATCGAGCCCGTAATCACATCCGACGCGCCCACCACCTGGCCTAGGCGCACGACGGTGGCGCGGCTGAGCGTCGCCAGCGGCGGCACCTGCAGCCGCTCGAAGGCGCGCAGCCGCTGGTCACGCGTCATGGCGCCGACGCCGGCCGCGCTCAGCTTCTCGGCCAGCAGGATGGCCGATCCCTCGGTCAGCCAGGACAAGCGCGCCTCGCGCGTCGCGTTGTCGAGCGGCATCACCAGCACGCGCTCCCGTGCGGTGGGCAGGGGCGCGGTGCCTTGTGCGTGCAGGATCCCGCCGCAAAGTGTCAGCGTCGCAACCACCGCGACGGCGCCGACCGGCAGGGTGTGCGGCCGCTCGCCTGGCGTGACGACGATGGTGCACGTCTCGTCGCCCAGGGCATGGCAGTGTGCGATCCGCACATCGGCCATCAGGTCGAGCTCGTGCAGAAAGCCCTCCACCATCGACTGATAGTAGCGACAGAGCGCGGCCGGCGCCGGGGCGCGCACGTCGCAGAACAGCGACGCGCCAATCGAGAGCGTGCCCAGCCCGCGCCGCCAGCGGACCGAGGCACGGGTGTCTTCCGAGGCTCCTGCGGCATGCCGGCGCGCAAGCTGGCAGGCGGCGCGGATTCGGAGTCGGGACGGCAGCGCGCGCAAACAGGCACGTCGCAGGGGAGAGAGGTCCTGGTAGGCCCATGACGAAGTCATGTGGCCGGCGTGTTGCATCACCGTGTGGTAGTCGTCGCCTTCCTGACGAAGGAAGCTGCAGACCGCGCGTATGGCTGCCAGCGAGACTCGGCTGGCGCGAAACCCGCCCCTGTTCAGCCACGACTCGTAGAAATCCAGGCGGCCTGGCAACACCTCGGTGATGGCTTGGTGGAGACTGGCGACGAGCATGCGACCGATTACCGTGGTGCTCATTTTTCTGCTAACGTACCTGTCTTAATCCGGGAGTCGCGGGCGATACGATGCAAACGGCAGCCATTCTTGCCGGTGGTCAGGCCCGGCGCCTTGGCGGCCGGGACAAAAGCCAGATACTGGTTGGCGGCCGGACGATTCTGGCGCGCCAGCTCGACGTGTTGCGTGAGGTGGCCGACCGAATCATTATCGTGTCGAACGACCCATCCAGGTACGACAGCACCGGCGTGCCGGCCGTGGCCGATGTGCTGCCGGGCACTGGCAGTCTGGGCGGCATCTACACGGCGCTGACGGTCGCCACCGGCCGGGTCCTGGTGGTGGCTTGCGACATGCCGTTTCTGACGGCCACGTTCCTGGCGTTGGTATGGGACGTCGGAGCAGAGGCCGACATTGCCGTACCTCGTGCAGAAGATGGGTACCATCCGTTGTGCGCGTGCTACGCTCAAGCGTGCGTCGCTCCCCTTCGGCGACGCCTGGAGGCAGGAACCCTGAAAGTGGTCGACCTGCTGAACGACGTGCGCGTGCAGGAAATCGGCCCGGCCGAGATCGCGGCCTTCGATCCGGATGGGCTGCTGTTGCTCAACGTGAATACGCCCGGCGACCTGGCGCGTGCCGAGCGCGGTCGTCTGGAGCGGCCGTAGCGCCATCCACGTCAAACCATCGTAGATTCGGATCGATCGCGAGTCAAACACCGCCGGACCGGACCGCCCATGATTCTGTCACTTCAGGAAGCCATTCGCGCGCGTGTCGCGGCTGCGGCAGGCGAACTCTACGGCCTGGCGCCGTCCGACCTGCCGCCCATGGCGATGGCGTACGCCCCCAACCGATCTCTTGGCGATCTGGCCGTGCCGCTGGCTTTCGAGCTGGCCCGCCGGCTGCGCAAAGCCCCGAAGGCCATTGCGCTGGAGCTCGCAAGCCGTCTCGGGACGATTGCCGGCGTCTCACGCGTGGAGTGCACCGCGAATGGCTACCTGAACTTCTACCTCGATCGGGAGGCGTTCCTTCACGACCGGTTGACCGGCCGCGTCGCGCCCCCTGCCCAGGCCGAGCCCGGCGAGAAAACAATTGTGGAGCATACGGCGATCAACCCGAACAAAGCTGCGCACATCGGTCACCTGCGCAACGCGGCACTGGGCGACACGCTGGTGCGCGGTCTGAGTTTCCTCGGTCACACGGTCGAGGTCCAGAACTACATTGACGACACCGGTGTGCAGGTCGCCGACGTGGTTGCCGGGTTCAAGCAGATCCAGCACAAGTCGCTCGCCGAGATCGACGTTCTCGCCGCACAGCCCCGCTTCGACTACTACTGCTGGGATCTGTACGCGCAGGTCACCGAGTGGTATGCGGCAGACAAGGCGCGGCTGGCGATCCGGGCCGCCACGTTGCACGACATCGAACACGGGGAGGGAGAAGCGGCCGAGGTCGCGCGACTGGTCGCCGACCGAATCGTGCGTTGTCATCTTCGGACCATGGGTCGTCTGAATGTGCAGTACGACCTCCTCACGTGGGAGGGGGACATCCTTCGGCTCCAGTTCTGGAACAAGGCGTTCGAGCGGCTGAAGGCTCAGGGCACCGTCTACTTCCAGCCCGAAGGGCGGCTGGCCGGCTGCTGGGTGATGCGGATCGCGGACAGCACGCAAGGCGGAGCAGACGGCGAACCGACCGGCAACGCCGATGCCGTGGAGCAGACCGACGCCGAGGGCGATCAGGCCGAGAAAGTCATCGTGCGCTCCAATGGCACCGTCACGTATGTCGGCAAGGACATGGCCTATCAGTTCTGGAAGTTCGACCTGCTTGGCGAGGATTTCCACTATCGGCTCTTCGGCGCGCCGGGCAAGCACGGGCCGATCTGGGCGACCTCGTCCACCCCGGCGGGCTCCGATGACGCATCGAGACCCGCCTTCGGCCGGGGACACGCCACCTACAACGTGATCGATGTGCGTCAGTCGTACCTGCAGAAACTGCTGAAACAGGCGCTCGAGGCGGCCGGACACCCTGGCGAAGCCGAGCGGTCCGTTCATTTCTCCTACGAGATGGTGGCGCTCTCGCACCAGACCGCGCGCCAGCTTGGCTACGCGGCGGAGGCCGCCGATACCAGCAAACCGTTTGTGGAAGTCTCGGGACGCAAGGGCCTCGGCGTGAAAGCCGACGATCTGATGGACACGCTGGTGGCGAAATCCATGGCGGAAGTGATCAAGCGCAACGCCGAGATGCCCCCGGCCGATCGGCAGCGGACCGCCGAGATGATCGCCGTGGCCGCCGTCAGGTACTTCATGATCCGGTTCTCGCGCGGCAAGGTGATTGCCTTCGATATCGACGAAGCGCTGAATTTTGAGGGTGAGAGCGGACCGTATCTCCAGTATGCTGTGGTCCGCGCGCACAACATCCTTCAGAAACTGCGCGAGCGCGAAGGCCTGGATGAGTCCCAGGTCGTTGCCAGGCTGGCTGCCACAGACGGGGCCGAGATCCTGGAGAGCGTCGACGACCACGGCTTGTGGTCGCTGGTGCTCGAGGCCTCCCGGCTCGACGAGATCGTGCAGCAAGCCGTCCGGACGCTGGAATTCGCCGTGCTGGCCAAGTGGGCGTTTGGCCTGGCACAGATGTTCAACGGCTACTACCATCGGTATCCCGTCCTGAACGAAGAACGCGTCGACGTCAGGCTGTGGCGCGCGGCCGGCGTGGCCTACTTCCGCGCCCAGTTGGCGCGGGCGCTCGAGACGATGGGCATCGAGGTGCCGGCCCGCATGTAGCGTCGCATGACCCGAACCGATGTGGAGACCCGCTTTTATGGCACCACTGATCGCCGTCGCCCCTTGCCGCGCTCTTCCCGACTACCTGGAATCGGTCCACCGGGCAGGCGGCGAGGCGCGTACGTTGGACCGCGCGGCCGACACCGTTGACGAGGTGATGACCTGGTGCCGGGGTCTGCTGCTGACCGGAGGCGTCGACGTGGATCCGGAGCGGTACGGCGAGCCTCGGCACCCGAGCGTGCAGGAGGTGGACACCGATCGCGACGAGTACGAACTGGCGTTGACGCGGCGGGCGCTCGATGCCGATCTGCCCGTGCTGGCGATCTGCCGCGGTCTGCAGGTGCTGAACGTGGCCGCCGGCGGCACGCTCGTGCAGGATATCCCGGATCAGATTTCTGGTGCGGCGGAACACTGGGTGCGCGCCCCGCTCTATGCTGTGGCCCACGAAGTCTGGCTGACCAGGGGCAGCGTGGTGTGGACGCTGATGCAGGAAGAACTGCGCAAGGGCGATGCGCTCGGCGTCAATAGCCGTCACCATCAGAGCGTGCAGCGCGTGGCGGAGGGTTTCGAAGCGGTGGCCACGGCTCCCGATGGCGTCATCGAAGCTGTCGAACGTCGTGGCGCGCGTTTCTGCGTGGGCGTGCAATGGCACCCCGAAAACTTCTGGCGCACCGGCGAGTTCCGACCGCTGTTCGAGGGCTTCGTTAACGCGTGTCGCTGAGACCGCGTTATCGGCTCAGGACGGCCACCATCTCCACGTGCGCCGTCGTCGGAAACAGGTCGAACCCCGTCACCGACTCGAGCGAGTAGCCCGCGGCAACCAGGCGCGCGACATCCCGCGCGAAGGTGGCCACATCACACGACACGAAGACGATGCGCGCGGCGGCCAGTCGCAAGGCACCCGCCAAAGCCGGTTTCGACATGCCCGAGCGCGGGGGATCGAGCACCAGGGTGAACGTGCCGGAGGGCGCGCGCTGTTCTACGAACCGCTCGACTGCCATTTCGAGCACCGTGATGGCCGCGCCATACGGCTGAGCGTTGACACGCAAGTCCGCCGCCGAAGCCGGGTGGCTCTCGACGGCGACCACCTGGGCGTCGCCGGCGGCCGCCAGGCACACGCCAAACAGACCGACACCCGCGTACAGATCGATCACCAACCCTGACGTGCACGCGGCCAGCACCGTTGAGACCAGTTCGGACAGCAGGTACCGGTTCCCCTGGAAGAACGCCCGCGCATGCCGGCGCAGTCCAACCCGGGTCGCCACCTCGGGGTGCGTCCCGCGAACCGCGATGACATCCTCGACAAACGGGTGTCCACACACCACATGCTCGCCCGAGACGCCGCGTCGCGACCAGCTGAGACCCGTCATCCCGGTCACCGGTGTAACCCCGGCCAGCGATCCCGCGCTCGCCTCGGGTGACAGATCCAGATGCACAGCTCTCTGGTCGCCGGTCACGTTTTCGGACACATCCAGATCGGCGTCCCCCTGCACGCGTGTCAGAGACAGCTGGCCCGTCAGGGCCTCAATCGTCTGCATGGTGGCTGGCAGCAACTGGTTGGTGGCCGCGGCATCGCACAACTGGTGTGTACCCTCGAGGAAGAAGCCGACGCGGCCTGCGCGCAAGTGGAGCCGAGCGCGCATGCGGTAGCCTTGCTCGGGTGACGCCATCACGGGAATCGCCGGCGGCGGGTCGATCCGGCCCAGGCGCACCAGTCCGTCGCGGATGATGTCGCCCTTCAAGCGGAGTTGCTCGGGATAGGACACGTGCGCGAAGACCGCGCCGCCGCACCGGGGATCGTGCTGGCACGGTCGCCGGGACGGGTGCGGATCCAGCACCTCGACGACCTGTGCGAAGGCCAGCGATCGCTCTACGCGTTCAACGCGCACGCGCACCGGCTCGCCGGGAATCGCGCCCGACACGAGCAGCACCAGACCCTCGTGGCGAGCGATCATCCGCCCGCCAGCCGCCGGCTTGTCTGGCGTCACCGTGACGAGCGCGCCGGCCATCAGGGTGTGCGCCATGGACGCTACTCGACCGCGATCGCCGGCAGGCCAAGCCGTTCGCGCAGCAGACGATCGGCGCAGCGCTTGTGAGCGGCCGCAAATGCACTCGGCTCCATCCGCTCGCGAAACGGTTCCAGTTCCAGATCGGCTTCGCGTGCCATCTCGGCTGCGGTTTCACCCTTGAGAGTCTGGCGAGCCGCATCGGTCACCTCGGCGTCGATCGCGGCCAGTTCGGCGATGAGGCGATCGCGGTCCGCGCCCCGCGCGCGGCGAGCGGGCGCACGCAGGCCGTCGAGCCGGCGCACAGCCCTGTCAACGGCGGCATCCCACTGGGAGAAGGTCGACGAGCCTGACCGCAACGCCGTCAGACGCGCGATCACGCGATCGAGGTGTGTCGAGGGCGCCCGCTTCGCCGTGGTCGACGTGTCATCCGTCACGCCATCATCGAAGGCGCGATCTGCCGAGTCGCGCACACCAACCGCGCGCCGCCAGGCATCGAAGGCGTCGAGGACGTCGGCCTCGCAGAATTCGATGCGCACCGGGCGGCGCCGCGGCCCCTTGGCAGTGGCCCGTTCCACATACCGGTCGATGCCCTGGAAGGCGACCTTCAGGGGGATGCCCATCTCGGCCCACCGGCGCACCGTGTCGAAGGCGGGACCGACGATGCGCACCAAGTGCCCCTGGTTGCGGCGGCAGAGATGAGCCTCGATGTCGCGGCAGTAGTCGTCGGCGTTCATGGGGAGCGAACCAGACAGAATTTAGACTGTGTTTCTTTCCCAGAGCAGCCGCAGCCCCTGCAACGTCAGGTCGCGGTCCACCTTGTCAACGACGTCCGTCTCGGACGAAATCACATCGGCCAGTCCGCCGGTCGCCACACAAAACGCCGCGCCACCCAGTTCCCGTCTGAGCCGATGCACCAGGCCTTCGACCATGCCGACATAGCCGTAGAACAGTCCAGACTGCATCGACGTGACCGTGGTGCGACCGATCGTCTGCGGCGGCTTGCGCACCTCGACGCGTGGCAATCGCGCGGCACGCTGAAACAGCGCATCGGCGGAGATCTGGATGCCAGGACAGATCACCCCTCCCAGGTATTCGCCCCGGGCGGAAATGGCATCAAACGTAGTCGCCGTGCCAAAATCCAGCACGATGAGCGGGACCTGGCGCGCTCGGCCGTACTGCTCGAAGGCCGCCATCCCGTTGACGATACGGTCGGCGCCAACCTCGGCCGGGTTGTCGTACAGCACCGGCATGCCGGTTTCCACGCCCGGCTCCAGGTTGAGCGGCCGCGTTCCCAGATACCGTTCCGACATGTCGATCATCGTCGCGGTCAGTGGCGGCACGACGGAGGCCATCACCACCCCGTCGATGGCGGCGGTCTGGATGCCGGCGCGATCCAGCAGTTGCGACACCATCAAGCCCAGCTCGTCAGCCGTGCGCTCGCGAGCGGTGGACAGTCGCCAGCTCGGGCCGAGCATGCGCCCTTCGAAGACTCCCAGCACGATGTTGGTATTGCCGATATCAATGGCTAGCAGCATGGAGGTGTCCAGGAATTACAACCACATGATTTCACCGGCGATGACGCGTTCGATGCGTCCGCCTGTCTCCACTCGGAGCGCTCCGTCATCATCGAGGCCGGCCGTCCGGCCACGGCGCACGCCATCTCGTGCCCGCCATTCCACGTCGGCGCCGCGTGCAGAGGGCGAGAGCGCCAGCCATCGGTCGAGCGAGCCCGTCACCTGGTCGCGCCGAAGGGCGTCGCGGGCGCCTGCCAGGTTGACCAGCACGCGGACCAGCAGCCAGGCTCGATCGACGGTGCGCCCCAGTTCGGCTTCCAGTGAGGTGGCCCGCACCGCCACATCGCGGGGATAGGCGGTCTCGCACACGTTGATGCCGAAGCCGAGCACCACCCAGTCGAGCGTCGAACCCTGGGCCGAGGCTTCGGCCAAAATGCCCCCGAGTTTGCGCCGGCCTACCACCACATCATTCGGCCACTTGATCTGAGACAGGAGACCGCTGGTTTCGCGCACGGCGTCGACCAGGGCCACCCCGGCCAGCAACGTGACCAGCGATGGCAGCAAAGGCCGCCCGCCGTCGGCGTCCGGGCGAATCACCACCGACGCATACAGGCCAGCGCCAGGAGGCGAGAACCACGAACGGCCCAGCCGTCCCCGTCCGGCACTCTGGGCCTCGGCCACGACGGTCGTGCCCTCGGCGGCGCCGCCGGCCGCCAGGCGTGCCGCCAGGTCGTTGGTCGAGCCTGTCTCGAACACGTGAAGCACGCGCTCGCCGAACACGCCGCGCTCGGCTCGCGACCGGGCCAGAGCATCGACCAGGTCGGGTGGCAGCTGAGCCGCCGCGGTGATGTCAAACAGGTCTGAGGTCAAACGTGATATCCGCCGCGGCGGCCGACTCGGTCAGCAATCCGATGGACACAAAATCCGCACCGGTCGCCGCCAACTCGGCAATCTGGTCAAGACTGACGGTGCCCGACACCTCGACACGCGCCCGGCCTGCGCACAGCCGGACGGCTTCGCGCACGAGATCCAGCCTGCTCGCGCGGCAGATAATCACTGCGGCACCGCCATCGAGGGCCTCAATGGCCTCGACGGCGGATGTGATCTCGACCTGAACCGGCACATCTGTGTGGGCCGCTCGTACGCGCTCGACAGCCGTTCGCACGCCGCCGGCGACACGCAGGTGATTCGCTTTCAGAATCACGCGTTCGTCGAGCGTCAGCCGACCGTTCACGCCGCCGCCGGCCCGGACCGCGTATTTCTGCAGAGCCCGCAACAGGGGCAACGTCTTGCGGGTATCGGCAATCTGAATGCGGCCGGCCGATGCATCGACGAACTGCCGCGTCAGCGTGGCCACGCCTGACAGGTGGCGAAGAAAGTTCAGGGCCGTGCGTTCAGCGGTCAGCAGCGGCGCGGCCAGGCCCGACACGGTGGCGAGCCGATCGTCGGGCCCACAGATGTCACCGTCGTGCCGGTCGGCGGTCATCGTCACGGTTGGGTCCAGCTGGCGAAACGCCTCGAAGGCGGCATCCAGGCCTGCCACGACGACGCTCGAACGGGCCACGAACACGCCGGTGGCTCGCGTCTCTGGCGGGATGGCCGCCTGAGTGGTCACGTCGCCCCATCCGAGATCTTCGGCAAGGGCGCGGCGAACGATATCGCGACAAAGACCCGGCTCCAGTGATTCCATGGTCACCCGCCCAGTTCGGCCAGCATGATCTCGAGTCGGTGCCGGCGTTCGGCAATCTGTCCGAGCCGCGCCCGGGATTCGTCAATGACCGAGGCCGGCGCTCGCTCCACGAAGCCGGCCGTGGCGAGCTTGCCGGCGAGATGCTCGGCCTCTTTCGCCAAGCCGGCCAGCTCTTTACGCAACCGATCGATCTCCGGCTGCCGATCCACCACGCCGGCCAGGGGGACATAGACGTGGGCGTGTTCGAGCACACGCGTCACGGTGTCGGGACTGGCGGCCACGTCACGCCGGAACTCGAGCTGGCTGAGACCCGCTAGCTGGCGTACGAAGGGCGCGTACTGCTCGAGCATCGCTCTCGCCCCGGCATCGGTCTCATCGATGATGGCCGTGATCTTCTTCGACGGCGGAACCGCGCGCTCCGAGCGCACGGTGCGAATCGTCGTGACGATGTCCTGCAGGTACTGGACGTCTCGCTCGGCCTCGACATCGGCCCACTCCGCCATCGGCGCAGGGAACGCGGCCAGCGTGATGGAGGGTGCCTCGCCAGGTCGCTTTGGCAGCCGCTGCCAGATCTCTTCCGTGATGAACGGGATGATCGGGTGCAGCAGCCGCATCAGCCTGTCGTGGACTTCCACGAGCACCGCGACAGCCGCATCACGAGCCGGACCGGTCTGCTGCAAGTCGATTTTCACGAACTCGATGTACCAATCGGCAAACTCGTGCCAGAAGAAGTGGTAGAGCTTGTCGCTCACCTGATCGAAGCGGTAGCTGGTGAGCGCGTCGCCGACGTCAGACGCCAGCCGGCTCACGCCGCTCAGGATCCAGCGATGGATCAGGTGCAGATCCTTCACCGGCGGCAGCGCCGGGCGTTCGGGCAGGTCGCCGATGTTCATCAACAGGAACCGTGAGGCGTTCCAGATCTTGTTGATGAACTGCCGGTAGCCCGTCATCCGTCCTTCCGAGAGCGGAATGTCCATCCCCGGCGAGGCCATGGCCGTCAGGGTAAAGCGAAGGGCGTCGGCGCCGATTTCGTCCATCACCGAGAGGGGGTCCACCACGTTGCCCTTCGACTTGCCCATCTTCTGGCCGCGCTCATCGCGCACCAGACCCGTGATGTAGACCGTGTGGAACGGCACATCGCCGGCGAACTTCAGGCCGAGCATGATCATGCGCGCGACCCAGAAGAAGATGATGTCAAAGCCCGTCAGCAGCAGCGTGGTGGGGTAGTACCGGGAGAGATCGGGCGTGGCATCAGGCCAGCCCATCGTGCTGAATGGCCAGAGCCCCGAGCTGAACCAGGTGTCGAGCACGTCGGTATCCTGCCGCAGCGTGCCGCCGCAAGCGCAACGGGCGGGGTCCTCTTCCGATACCACGGTCTGGCCACATTCGTCGCAGTACCACGCCGGAATCCGGTGGCCCCACCAAAGCTGCCGCGAGATGCACCAATCGTGGATATTCGCCATCCACTCGAAGTAGGTCTTGGTCCAGCTTTCAGGCAGGAAGACCACGCGGCCGTCTTCCACGGCGCGAATCGCTTCTGCGGCCAGCGGCCCGATCTTCACGAACCACTGCTTCGACACCAGCGGCTCCACCACGGTGCTGCAGCGCTCGCAATGCCCCACCGCGTGCCGGTGTGCGTCGACCTTCTGAAGCAGGCCTTCGGCCTCGAGCTGTTCGACCAACGCCTTGCGCGCCTTGAATCGGTCCTGACCCGCGTAGGGCCCGGCTTCGGCGGTCATCCGGCCGTCTTCGTCGATCACTGACACGCTAGGCAGCGAGTGCCGCACACCCATGGCAAAGTCGTTTGGATCGTGGGCCGGAGTCACCTTCACCGCGCCCGTGCCGAAGGTGGGATCCACAAACGCGTCGGCAATGATCGGCAACTGCCGGCCGATGACGGGCAGGCGCACCACCGATCCCACCAGATGCCGGTACCGCTCATCGTCCGGGTTGACCGCGATGGCCGTATCCCCCAGCATGGTCTCGGGACGCGTGGTGGCCACCACGACACCGGGGCTGCCCTCCACGCCGGGGTACCGCAGGTAGTAGAGCTTGCCATCGCTGTCGCGATGCTGCACCTCGAGATCGGATAGCGCGGTGCGGCACCGCGGGCACCAGTTCACGATGTACTTGTCGCGGTAGATCAGGCCCTCGCGGTACAACGACACGAACTCGCGGCGCACAGCGCGTGACAGGCCCGCGTCCAGCGTGAAGCGCTCGCGCGACCAGTCGACCGATTCGCCCAGTTTGCGCATCTGCCCGGTAATGATGCCGTGGCTCTCTTTCACCCATGCCCACACGCGCGCGTCAAAGGCCTCACGGCCCAGATCGTGCCGCGTCTTGTGCTCCAGGGCCAGTTGCTTCTCCACGACGTTCTGCGTGGCGATGCCGGCGTGGTCGGTGCCGGGCAGCCACAGCACGTCGAAGCCCTGCATCCGCTTCCAGCGAGCGAGAATGTCGGGCAGCGTGTGGTTGAGCGCATGTCCCATGTGCAGCGACCCGGTGACGTTGGGCGGCGGCAGCACCATGCTGAACACGGGCTTGCCGCTGTCGGGATTGGCGCGAAATGCACCGATCTCTTCCCAGAAGCTGTACCAGCGGGCGTCTACATCGTGGTGGTCGAAGGCCTTCGGTAGCTCGGACATGTTCGAGGTCGCCATGTGGTTGGCCGGCGGCAGCTCGTCGGCCGGCACGCGTTGGCGCGCGACTCGCGCACGCAACGTGGAGGGTACAGCGTATCCGCACAACCGCCGGGGCAGCAAGCCGCGACTGGCGTAGGAGGGGCCTATTTGATGATGTCCTTGACGCGGTCGATTTCTTCGCGAACGACCCGCTCGGTCACCCGGGACACAATGTCGGTGACCGTGTCGCGGACCACTCGATCCGAGAGGCGCTCGAGCACCTGCTCGGTGACGCGCTCGACCAGCTCGTCCATCGACTCGGGTGACAGCGAGCCTGCTCCGAAGAACGACGGCACCGGAAAGTCCGAAGGTTCGCCGTGTTCGGCGGCAAACATCGCCGAGAAGGCCTGTACGATGGGAGGAGTTGGCTGCAAGTCCTCGGAGATGCGATCGACCGGGAGGCCGGGCTCCGGGCCCACGCGACGCTCCACCGTGGCGGGCGGCGGGACCATCGCCGATCTCCAGGGGTCGACAGACCGATCGGCCGGCATGGGTGCAGAGAATTCCACTCGGGGCTCGACCGGCGCGGGCGGCGCGGCCGCCGATTCGGACTCCGGTTCGAAGAACTCGGGAACTGACTCCAGCGGCGCAAGAAACCTTGCCAGGGGGTTGTCGCTCGTCGCGGGTTGTTCGGGCATCCCGCGTCCGATCGCAGGCGCAGAACCGGTGATCCGGGTGGTCATGGCCGCGGCGTCATCAGCCGGCCCAGCATCGGCCGTGGCGTGAGGCAGACCCTGCCCCAGCGACGCGAAGGCTGCATCGAGCCTCTCGAAGTAGTCGTCAAGCGCCGCTTCGGACGCCGTCGGCGGGGCGGCCGGCGGAGCAGCGAAACCAGGCACGGCAAAAGGCGTGCGGCGACTGATGCGAATGGTGCTGGCATCTGGGCCGATCCCGGATTCCTCCAGCGCCGGCAGCGCCGGCTCGGGGGCGGATGGCAGCTTGCTGGCAGCCATCACAAGCGTGTCCTCCTCGGGAGGGACCCTCGGGACCGCGTGCGGCAAGACAGGCGTGGGTCCCGAAATGATCACCGGTCCCGGACCGGCGGCCCTGCTGGGCTGATCTGTCGTCGGTCGCGGCGCCATCGGGCGGGGCTTGGGCGCGCCGGCCAGCAATTCCTTGACGCGGGTGATGACCATCTGCGGTTCGAACGGCTTGGCCAGCACACCGTCACACCCAACCGCCAGCGCTTTCTTTTCGTCAACCGGCTCGAAGGCTCCGGTCAGCAATAACACCGGAATGTGTGCCAGATGCGGCGTGTTCTTGACGAACGCCGCCACCTCGTAGCCGCTCTTTTCGGGCATGCCCACATCGGCCAGCACGATATCGGGGCGGTCGGATTCGATCCGATCGATCGCCTGTTGTCCGTCGCCGACGGCAATCACCGTGATGTCTTCGTCCGCGAACGTCAACTCGATGACGCGCTGGATGGTGACGCTGTCGTCGGCCAGCAAGAGCTTGTGCTGCATGGCCACAACTACCTGACACGTAACGTGTTAGACCTTACCGAGCGGCTGCGTGAAGCGTAGTCTTCACCCGCGCGGAAGTCAAGCAACCACAAGGGTTTATCGGAAGGATGCTGGCACAGGAATAGGCAGCCACCCTGCTAGATGGCCTCGGCGCGCGACCGCGCGTTCTCGTTGATAAAGGTGATGATCGCCTGCATCGGGGTACCCGGCCGGAATACACCAGTAATGCCGATCTCGGCCAGGCGTGCCACGTCCAGGTCCGGGATGATCCCGCCAACCACGACCATCACGTCTTCCAGGCCTGCTTCCTTCAGGAGGCGCACGACCTCCGGACAGATGTGGTTATGCGCACCAGAGAGGATTGAGAGGCCGATCACGTCGGCGTCTTCTTGCAGGGCCGCACTGACAATCTGCTGAGGTGTCTGCCGCAACCCCGTGTAGATCACCTCCATGCCGGCATCGCGCAGCGCCCGGGCAATCACCTTGGCCCCGCGGTCGTGTCCGTCGAGACCAGGCTTTGCAATCACCACTCGTATCTTAGCCATGTTCTAGTGTCCCGAATCTAGATCGTGGGCACTTCTACGTACTCGCCCCAGACTTCGCGCAGCGCATCGCACATCTCACCCACCGTGGCATAGGCGCGCGTGGCCTCGATCAACGGCACCATCAGGTTGCCGGCGCTCTCGGCGGTGCGCTTGATGTCATCGAGCGCGCGTCGTGCGCGGTTGTTGTCGCGATCGCGCCGCAGTTGTCGCAAACGGTCGATCTGACGGTCGGCGGCGGCTTCGTCGATGTAGAGCGTCGGCACCGGGTGGTGTTCCTTCTCCACGAAGTCGTTGACGCCGACGATCACTTTCTCCTTGCGCTCGAAAGCCTGCTGGAACCTGTACGCGCTCTCGGCAACTTCGCGCTGAGGGAATCCGCGCTCGATCGCCTCCACCATGCCACCCATCCGGTCGATGGTGTCGAAGTACTCGTGGGCGCCCTTCTCCATGTCGAGCGTGAGCCGCTCCAGGAAATAGGACCCGCCCAGCGGGTCGACCACGTTGGTGACGCCGCTTTCGTGGGCAATGATCTGCTGCGTGCGCAGGGCCAGCGTGGCGGCCTCGGCCGTCGGCAGTGCCAGCGCTTCGTCCAGCGAGTTGGTGTGCAGCGACTGCGTGCCGCCCAACACAGCGGACAATGCCTGGAGGGCCGTACGGACCACGTTGTTGTAGGGCTGCTGCGCCGTCAGCGACACACCGGCCGTCTGGGTATGGAAACGCAGCTTCCACGACCGCTCGTCTTTCGCGCCGAATCTGTCGCGCATCACGTGCGCCCAGATCTTTCGGGCCGCTCGGTACTTGGCCAGTTCCTCGAAGAAATCGCTGTGCGCGTTGAAGAAAAACGAGAGACGCGGCACGAACTGGTCGACCGCCAGTCCCGCGTCCACCCCGTACTGCACGTATTCGATGCCGTCGCGCAAGGTGAAGGCCAGTTCCTGCAGCGCCGTCGCGCCAGCCTCCCGGATGTGGTACCCACTGACCGAGATCGTGTTCCACTTGGGGACCTCCCTGGCACAGAAGCCGAACACGTCGGTGATGAGCCGCATCGAGGGCCGCGGAGGGTAGATGTATTCCTTCTGGGCGATGAACTCCTTGAGGATGTCGTTCTGGATGGTGCCCG
>CAYHRK010000008.1:1431-37140 GCA_964358795.1 uncultured Vicinamibacterales bacterium | reverse complement strand
CTTCTTTCGTGCGCCCGCGCCGAACTACCTGCAGAATCGAGTCAGCGCAAAGGCGGTGTCCACACCCGGCAATCTGCACGCTTGGGAGGCGCTGTCGAAGAAACATGGCCGGCTGAAGTGGCCGCAGTTGTTTGCCCCCGCCATTCGCCTGGCCAAACAGGGGTTTGTGCTGGGCACTGGCGGCGCCAGCACCATTCAAGCGGCCTTCAGCGACTTCCCCGATCACGCCAAACGGATTTTCGGCAACGACGGCAAGCCGCTGGCGGCCGGCGAGCGATTGGTGCAGTTGGATCTCGCCGCCTCACTCCAGCTTGTGGCAAAGCGCGGAGCGTCAGTGCTGTACGGCGGGGAACTCGGGTGGGCGGTCGACAAAGCCATGCGGCAGGCGGAGGGGTTCCTGTCGATCGCGGATCTCAAGAAAGACCACGCCGAATGGTGGGACCCTATCAAGATCGACTACGGCGGCTATGAGGTCTACACCGCGTCTCCGCCTGCCAACGCATTCGACTATCTGGTTCGGCTCGGCATGATGAGCCGCTTCGACCCGAAGGCGCTTGGCCACAACAGCGTGGCGTACTTGCACCACTTTGCGGAGGTCACCAAACACGGATTCTGGGTCAGGCTGCGCTACGCAGGCGATCCGGGCGTGGTGCCACCACCGTTGGATCGGCTGTTGTCGGAGGAGTACTGGACCGAAGAGGCGGCGCGTATTGATGCAAAACACGCGAAGCCGTTTGTTCCACCCAAGGCGTCTGGCGCCAAGGACAGCCACACGACGCACTTCGTGGTGGCCGACCGCTGGGGCAACGTGGTGTCGGCCACCCAGACGCTGGGCAACGCGTTTGGCAGTCGCATCATGCCGGTCGGAACCGGAATCTGGTTGAACAATTCGCTGGCGTATTCCACGTTTGAACCCAAGGGCAACCCGATGGACGCGCATGCGGGACGCCGCAAGCTATCGGGCGACTGTCCGACGATCATCCTGCGAAATGGCCGACCCTGGGCGGCGCTCGGCACGCCTGGGGGGCACACGATTGGCCAGACCGTGCCGCAAATCGTGATGAACCTGATCGACTTCGGCATGCGCATCGATGAAGCCATCGCCTCGCCGCGCATCAGTTTCGTTGAGCCCGACGTGCTGGCCGTCGAAGAGGGCATTCCGGTGGAGGTTCGCAACGCGCTCACTGCGCTGGGCCATCACATCCGCGTCGTGCGCGCCCTGGGCAACGCGCACGGTGTGACCATCGCGTACGACTCGGACGGAAAGCCCGCGCAGTTTCGTGGCGGAGCCGATCCGCGCGGTTCAGGCTCGGCGCGCGGCTACTGATGACCGTGTGCGGCGATTTCCCAGGCCCTTGACGGCTACAGACACAGGCCATGCTCTCGCGTCTCGCGTCTTGCCAACCGGGCGCATCATCGGTCTCATCTTCGATCTCCAGCTCTCAGGCGGCGCGGAGGCACTGCCGGAAACACGACACCCGGATGTGCGCGGGGGTGTCCGGCCCCGCCAATTGGTCGGTTTCTGGCGCGGGATCAGTTCTTGCAACTAGACTACGGCAATGGGTCGTGTCGTGTCCTCGGTCAGATCGGGTCTCGCCGCGCTGGTGACCATCGCTGCGGCCGGGCTGGTCGTTCTTCACCTGTGGCTGTTCATCTCCGCCATGGTGGACGGCCGTGTGTTCGACCCGATCGTGGCGGTCCGTTGGGCCGTGGGCGTGGTGCTGGTGTGCGGGCTCGTCGCCCTGCAACGCGCGGGCATCCCGCTCATACGCAGTCGGCAGGCGGCCGTCGTCTGGGTGCTGGTCGCCCTGCTTCACGCAAGCATATCGGGAGGACCGCAGCCATCGGCCGAGACGGCGACCGGTTCTGGCGGTCTCGTCGTCATCGTCGTTCTGCCTGCGACCGCGGCTGGCGCCCTCGCCACGGTGCGTTTCGTGCTGCACCGCGCCGGGACTCGCAACGACACTGCCCGCGTGGGCCTCGAGCTGCGCCGGCTCTGGCTCCTGTCCGGTCTTGAATCCGCCGCCACGGCCCCGGGGCACATCCTGGGCATTGCCCCGCGCGCTCCGCCTCGTCTCTCCCTCCTCGCGTCAGCCCCGGCTCTGTAAGTCGCTCGTGTTCGATTCGCGTCCTGGCCTGGGCTGAAGCCGTCTTCAGTTGAGGCCGCGCCGCCGATGGCGGCGCTGAAGGAGCGTATCTCGTGGACACCATTGTTCGTCTGCTGACGACCGTCGTCCCGATGGCGTACCTGCTGGCCGTGGTCGCCTACGTCTTCGACTTCGTCGGATTCCATCCAGCCGCCGCGCGGTCCGCGCGCCGCCTGCTCAATGTCGCGCTGGCGCTTCACGCCGCGCAACTCGGCCTGCGCGGCGTGCTCTACGTCCATGTGCCGCTCGCCTCGGGGGCCGAGGTCATGGGCACGGTGGCCTTCGCCATCGCGGGGGTCTACCTGCTGGTCGAGCGCCGCACGGGCGTGGAACGGACCGGCGCCTTCGTGATCGGCGCGGTTTGGATCCTGCAGACCCTGTCGACGGCCTTGCTCGAACCGGTCACGCAATTTCCGGCGCTGCTTCGGAGTCCGCTCTTCGGCCTGCACACGGGATCCGCGGTCCTTGGCTATGCCGCCTTCGGGCTGTCGGCCGTCTACGGCGTGCTGTCGCTCCAACTGCACCGGGCGCTCAAGCGCCAGCGATTCGGCGTGATCTTCAATCGCCTGCCGTCGCTCGACGTGCTGACGCGCATGAGCCTTAGCGCCGCCGCCGTCGGCGTGGGCTTTTTGGGCGTGGCCATTGTGCTCGGCATGATTTGGGCGAGCCGCACGTTCCCGGGCTTCGTGTTCGATCCGAAGGTGGCGCTCACCGTCGCCGTGTGGCTGGCGTATCTGTCGGTGCTCGTCGCGTACCGCTGGTTGAAGTGGAGCCGCCGGCGCGCCATCGGATTCTTGCTCGCGGCGTTCCTCCTGCTGGTCGCTGCGGCCCTGGCAACCGCCTTCGCGTTGCCGTCCTTTCACGCGTTCGTCTGAGGACGCCATGGATCTCGTACTCGTTGGAGCGAACCACCGGACATCCACGGCCGACGTGCGGGCCTCGCTGGCCTTCGATGCCGAAGGCATCCAGCGCACGCTGGCCCGCGTCCAGGCCGACGGCATCCTGCGTGAGTCCGCTATCCTGTCGACGTGCAATCGCACCGAGTTCTACGGCGTGGCCGACGGCGCAGACGAGGGACTTGAGTACCTCCGCCGCGTCATCGCCGACTACGCGCATGTCGACCTGGGTGGCGGGGCGGCGAGCGGCTACGCGTTCGCGACCGCCGACGCCGCGTTGCACCTGCACAGGGTGGCGGCCGGGCTGGATTCGATGATGCTGGGAGAACCCCAGATCCTCGGCCAGGTCCGGGATGCGCACGTCGCCGCGCGCCAGGCCGCGACGGTCGGTCCGATTCTCGATCGGCTCTGGGGCAGCGCCGTGCATGCGGGCAAACGGGCGCGCGCGGAGTCGGGCATTGCGACCGGCGCCGTCTCGGTCGCCTCGGCCGCCGTCTCCCTGGCCGAGCGCGTCTTCGGCAGCCTGGCCGGCCGCGAGGTCCTGGTGGTGGGCGCTGGCGACACGGGTCGTCTGGCGGCCCGCCACTTCGCCGAACGCCGGGTGGGCCGGCTGGTGATCGCCAATCGCACGCTGGATCGGGCGTCGCGTCTCGCCGAGGAGTTCAGCGGCCACGCTGTCGAGTGGTCGGCGCTCCCTTCCGCGCTCGTGTCATGCGACGTCGTGATCAGCGGCACGAGCGCGCCGGGCGTGGTCATCACCGCAGACATGGTCCGGCTCGCGGTTTCGGCGCGGCCCGAAAAGCCGCTCGTGCTGGTCGACATCGCGGTGCCGCGCGACATCGATCCTGGCGCCGCGAACCACGAGAACGTCTTCCTGTATCCGCTCGACGCCCTGCAGACCATGGTCGACCAGAACCTGGCCAAGCGCCAACGGGAGGTACCGCGCGCCGAGGCGATTATTCGCGACGAGTGCGATCGCTTCGTGGCGTGGGCGCGCAGCCGCGGCGCCACACCCGTCGTGCGCGAGCTTCGCGAGCAGTTCGAGCGGCTCCGCGCCGAAGAGGTCCGCAAGAGCCTGCGTCACTTCAACGAGGCCGACTACCTCCACGTGGAGCGGCTGACGCGGGCCATCATCAATCGGCTCCTGCACGGCCCGACCGCGAGGCTCAAGACGATCGATGCCGCATCGGAGGGAGGGGCGATGAGCCTCGAAGCGGTCCGGCACCTGTTTGCCCTGGAAGGCGAGAGCAATGGCGAAAGAAAGGAATCCGAGCATGGCCGCTGAAGCACGAACCCTTCGTATCGGCACCAGGGGCAGCGCCCTCGCCCTGTGGCAGGCCGACGAGGTCGGCCGCCGCCTGCTCAACAACGAGCCTGAGCTTCGTCTCGAACGCGTCGTGGTCCCCACGCTGGGCGATCGAGCCCTCGATGCCAGACCGGCCGATCTCGGCGAGGTCGGGGTCTTCACCAAGGAACTCGAGCAGGCGCTCCTGCGCGGCGAGGCCGACGTGGCCGTCCACAGCCTGAAGGATCTGCCCACGCGAGAGACGGACGGTCTCGAAGTGGTCGCGATCCTCGAACGTGAGGATCCGCGCGACGCGCTGGTCGGCCCGCCCGGACTCACGCTCGCCACGCTGCCGCGAGGCGCTCGGGTCGGCACATCTTCACTTCGCCGTCGCGCGCAGGTGCTGCACCGCCGGCCTGATGTGCGCGTGCTCGACCTGCGCGGCAACGTCCCGTCCCGCCTGGACAAACTCCGACGCGGTGAGTTCGACGCCGTGGTGATGGCGCTGGCGGGTTTGAAGCGTCTGGGTCTTCAGGGCGCGGTCACTCACGTGTTCGATCCCGACGAACTGTTGTCGGCTCCGGGGCAGGGTGCCGTCGCGGTACAGGTCCGGCGCGACGATCCGTTCGCGCGATCGCGGGCGGCGCGCCTCGATCACCTGGCGACGCGCGTCGTGGTGGCAGCCGAACGCACCGTGCTTGCGCGGCTGGAGGCTGGGTGCCACGCGCCGGTCGGGGCCCTCGCCCAATGGGACGGCGCTTTCATCGACCTGCGCGCCGTCGTGGCGCACCCGGACGGCAACCCGGTTGAACGCCGACGCGATCGCCGGGCGGTGGCCTCGGAGACCGAGGCCCGCGCGTGCGCCGTCGCCATCGCCGACGACCTTCTGGCCAGCGGCGTCGCGCGCCTGCTCGCCCGCCAGCCCCGCGCCGGTGCGCAGGGCCCGACAACGGCGGAGGGACGCTGATGCCGCGTCGAGGCCGGCCCGTCGTGCTGGTCACGCGGGCCGACGAACCGGATGCGATCTTCTCGAACCGGCTCGCCGGCCGGAACATCGACGTGGAATGGATGCCCACGATCGCCGTGGTCCCGCCCGAACAGCCCAGGCTGCTCGATGCGGCGCTCACGAGGCTCGCGGCCTTTGACTGGATTGTCTTCACGAGCCGCCACGCGGTGGACGCTGTCGTGAACCATCCCCTCTGGCGTAACGCGTGGAACGCACCGACGCCGATGCGGCTGCGCCTGGCGGCTGTCGGACCGGTGACCGCTCGACGGCTCGTCCAGCGCGGATACCCACCGGACATCGAGCTCGATGAGGGCGGCGGCGCGCGATTGGCAGCGGCCATCGTCGCCGTTCATGGCGGCACGCTGACAGGCGTGCGCCTACTCTGGCCAGGCTCCAGCATGGCGCGCCGCGAGTTCGCCGATCAGGTCCGCGTTGCCGGCGGATGGCTGACGGAGGTCGTGACCTATCGCACGGTCGCGATTGCGCCCGATCGCGCCACGAGTGTCCTGCGTCATGTGCACGCGCGCGTCTTCGACGCCGTTGCGTTCTTCTCCCCGTCGGCCGCCTCCAGCCTCGCGGCGGCGGTAGGCCGCGGTTCGCTCGCGTGTCTGTCGGGACATACGCTCGTCGCAAGCATCGGGCCCACGACGAGTTCCGCGCTGCGCGCGCTCGGCGCACCTCCCGATCTCGAAGCCCCACTGCACACGGCGCTCTCGCTGGCCGACGGGCTGGCCCAGCGCCTGGTTCCCTGACCGAAGGAGATCTCATGGCCTTTCCCACTCACCGTCCGCGACGTCTTCGTCAGACCGACACCATCCGTCGCATGGTCCGTGAAACCACGTTCGCGCCGTCCGATTTCATCGCCCCGCTCTTCGTGTGCGAGGGCGACGGGGTCAAGCGGGAAATCGGGGCGATGCCCGGCTGTTACCAGATGAGCGTCGATGTCCTCGTGGACGAGTGCCGCGAAGTGGCGGCGCTCGGCATCTCGGGCGTGATCCTGTTCGGCATCCCCGCAGCCAAGGACGCCGAGGGCAGCGCGGCCAGCGATCGTGAAGGCCCCGTGCCCCGGGCGCTGCGCGCCCTTCGGCGCGAGTGCCCGGACCTCTCGCTGTGGGCGGATGTCTGTTTGTGCGAGTACACCGATCACGGGCACTGCGGCCCGATCGTCACCGGTCCGCACGGCAGGCCCGAGGTCGACAACGACCGCACCCTGCCACTGCTGGCCCGCGCGGCGGTCACCTACGCGGAGGCCGGCGCCGATGTCATCGCCCCGTCCGACATGATGGACGGCCGCATCGGCGCCATCAGGCGCGCGCTCGACGATGCCGGGCGCAGCGACGCCGTCATTGTCTCGTACGCCGCCAAGTACGCGTCGGCCTTCTACGGGCCGTTCCGCGAAGCCGCCGGCTCGGCGCCGGCGTTCGGCGATCGGCGCGGCTATCAGATGGATCCCGCCAACAGCGACGAAGCGCTCCGCGAGGTCGCAGCCGACCTCGCCGAAGGCGCCGACATCGTTATGGTGAAGCCCGCGCTCGCGTATCTCGACGTCGTGCACCGGGTGAAAACAACCTTCGGCGTGCCCGTGGCCGCCTACAACGTGTCCGGCGAGTACGCGATGGTCAAGGCGGCCGCGCGGCTTGGCTGGATCGACGAACCGCGCGCGATGCTCGAGTCGCTGCTGTGCATCCGCCGCGCCGGCGCCGACATCATTCTGACCTACTTCGCCAAGGAGGCCGCGCGGCTGATCGGCTGACGCTGATGACAGACATGCACCAGAAGAACTCGTCCTCGTCACTCCCCGCCGAGCGTGCCCCGGTGAGCCACGCGCTCTTCGAGCGCGCCCGGACACTGCTGCCCGGCGGCGTCAACTCGCCGGTGCGCGCGTATGGGGGCCGGGGCATGCTCATCGCCCCGTCGCAGTTCGAAGCCAACTTCCTGTCTGCCGCCCACACCGAGGCGGACATCGCCGAGACGGCGGCCGCCACCATCGCCGCGCTGGAGTGTGCCCATGGCTGAGACGACCGCGCCATTGTTTCTGCGGGCCTGCAGGGGCGAACGGACCGAGCGCACGCCGGTCTGGATCATGCGGCAGGCGGGCCGCTACCTGCCCGAGTACCGCGCGATTCGCGAACAGTACGACTTCCTCACGACCTGCCGGGTGCCCGAGCTCGCGTGCGAACTGACGCTTCAGCCCGTTCGCCGTCTCGGCGTCGACGCGGCAATCCTGTTTTCGGACATTCTGATTCCGGTGATCGCGATGGGCGCCGACGTCACCTTCTCGCCAGGGCCGTATCTGGCGCAGCCCATCCGCACGCGAGCGGCGGTCGAGGCGTTGCGTGTGCCCGACCCGACAGAAGCCATGCCGTTCGTGCTCGACGCCGTACGCGCGATTCGGCAGGAGCTGCCCCCGGACGTTCCGCTGATCGGATTCGCCGGGGCGCCACTCACGATGGCGGCATATCTGGTCGAAGGCGGCGGGTCGAGAAACCTGGCGAGGCTGAAAGAACTCCTCTACCACGAACCGGAGACGGCCGATCTGCTGCTCGATCGCTGTGCGTCGACCGTGGCACGTCACCTGTCCGAGCAGATACGCGCGGGCGCGCAGGCGGTGATGCTGTTCGACACCTGGGCTGGCCTCATGTCGCCCGTCGACATCGATCGGTTCGTCCGGCCGTACGCCAGGAAGGTGTTCGATGCGATCCGTCAGGAGCTGGGAGCGCCGTCGGCTGGCGTGCCGTTCATCTACTACGCCGGCGATGCCGCCGGGTGGTACGACCGCTGCGCGGAAACGGGCGCGACGGTGATCGGCCTCGACTGGCGATCGGACCTGTCGCAGGCGCGCCGGGCGATCGGGCCGACCGTGGTACTCCAGGGCAATCTCGATCCGGCGGTGCTGTTCGGGCCGCCGTCGGTCATTCGGGAACGGGTGTCCGCCGTGCTCGCATCGGCGCGGCCTGCGTCAGACGAACATGGGCCGATCGGGCACGTGTTCAACCTGGGCCACGGCATCCTGCCAAGTACGCCACCCGATCATGCGAAGGTGCTCGTGGACGCGGTCCACGAACGGTCTGCGCGGAGCTGCTGATGGCACTGGAACACGCGTCCCCGACCCCCGTCGCCGCAGGCGAGGCGTTTCGCGTCGACCGCGAAACGCTGCTGGCGTTGATCAAGACGTACGACCGCCCGGGCCCGCGGTATACGTCGTATCCGACGGCGGTGGAATTCCACGCCGGGTTCGGTGCCGACGAGTACCGGGCGCGGCTGGCGACCGCAGCGACACGCGACAGCCAGCCCCTGTCGCTCTACGTGCACCTGCCGTTCTGCGAAGAGCGCTGTACGTTTTGCGGGTGCTCCGTCATCATCACGCGCAAGCCCGGCGTCGCCGAGCGCTATCTTACGTACGTCGAGCGGGAACTGGCGTTGCTCGCGCACGCGCTCGGCAACCGCCGCCGCCTGGCCCAGTACCACTGGGGCGGCGGGACTCCCACCTACCTCAACCCTGCCCAGATCGAGACCCTGCACGGCGCGGTGCGGAGCCACTTCGACCTGGACGAGGGTGCGGAGATGGCCATCGAGGTGGACCCGCGCGTGACCACCACGGCCCACCTCGATGTCCTGCGCCGCCTCGGGTTCAATCGGCTGTCTCTTGGCGTGCAGGACTTCACGCCGGCGGTGCAGATCGCCGTCAACCGCGTGCAGAGCGAGGACGACACGCGCTGGATGTACGACTACGCGCGAGCGGCGGGGTTCGCGTCGATCAACGTCGACCTGATCTACGGGCTGCCCCTCCAGTCGGTCGCCTCCTTCGGCCGGTCTGTCGACGCCGTCATTGCCATGCGCCCCGAACGGCTCGCAGTCTATTCGTTCGCGCACGTCCCCTGGGTGCGTGGCAACCAGAAGCGCCTCGATCCGGCCGACCTGCCGGCGCCCGAAACCAAGATTGCGCTCTTCCTCGAGGCGCGCGATCGCTTGCTCGACGCGGGCTACGTGCAACTGGGCATGGATCATTTCGCGCTTCCAGACGACGAGATCGCCAGGGCCGCACAGGCCGGCGTCCTGCATCGCAACTTCATGGGATACACCGTCAAGCCCGCCAGCGACATGGTGGGCGTGGGCGTGTCCTCCATCGGCGACGTCGCCGGAGCCTTCGCGCAGAACACGAAGAAGCTCAGCACGTACTACGAGAACCTCGACGCGGGACGATTCCCTGTGGAGCGCGGGTACGTGCTCGATGCCGACGACAGGATCAGGCGTCACGTGATCACCCAGCTGATGTGCAACTTCCGCGTGGCCTGGGCGGATGTCCAGCAACGATTCGGCATCGAGGCGCAAGCGTACTTCGCCGGCGAACGGCGCGTGCTGGCGGAGGGTCCGGCCACCCACGGGTTGGTGGCGCTCGACGACAACGGGATCGACGTCCTGCCCATGGGCCGTTTCTTCGTGCGGAACATCTGCATGATCTTCGATCGCCATCTCCGGGAGCAGACGGGCAGCACGCCCGTGTTCTCGCGTACCGTGTGAGGGTGCCTGCGTGAGTGACGCGCCTGTCGGCGTACTGCTGCTGAATCTCGGTGGCCCGGACAGTCTCGACGCGGTCGAGCCGTTCCTGGTGAACCTCTTTTCGGACCGGGACATCATCCAGTTGCCGCTCGGAGCGCTCATCCAACCTGTGTTTGCGCGAGCGCTCTCGAAAGCGCGCGCCCCGTCGGTGCGGAAGCACTACGCCCTGATCGGCGGGCGATCGCCACAGCTCCCGCTCACGCTCGGGCAAGCCGAGGCGCTCGAGAAGCGGCTGAACGGCACGGCCCGTCGCTTCCAGGTGCGCGTCGGCATGCGCTACTGGCATCCGACGATTGCCGCTGCGCTCGACGGCTTCGTCAACGCGGGCGTGTCCCGGGTAGTGGCTGTCCCCCTCTATCCCCAGTACTCCCTCGCCACCACCGGGTCGTCGTTTCGAGCCTTGGAGCGCGCGCGGGCGCAATCCCCGGCGAGGAACAGGCTGACCGTCAGCGCGATCGACGCGTACGCCGACGATCCACGCTACCTCGATGCCCTCGCCGACACGGTCCGGGACGCGCTCGCCTGTTGCGCGCCCGATCGCCGCTCGCAGGCTGTGCTGCTCTTCAGCGCCCACGGTCTGCCCACCTCATTCGTCACTCGCGGGGATCCTTACGTCTCGCAGGTCCGGGCGACTGTCGGGGGCGTGCTGTCGCGGCTTGCCGTGCCAAACCGTCACCTGCTTGGCTACCAGTCGCGGACGGGGCCGGTCTCGTGGATTGGACCCGCCGTGCCGACCCTGCTCGACGAGCTTGGCCGCGAAGGCGCGACCGACGTCGTCATCGTGCCGGTGTCGTTCGTCTCGGACCACATCGAGACGCTGTACGAAATCGACGTGCAGTTCGCGGCACGCGCGCACGCGGCAGGGATCATCACCTTCGTCCGCAGCGTCGCGCTCAACAGTCACCCGCACTTCATCGACGCCCTCGCCGGGCTCATCGAGCGGCACCTCGAGGCGCACGCATGACGCGCATCGCGATCATCGGAGCGGGCATTGCCGGACTCGCCGCCGCACACCAGCTGTTGGAGCGGGGCGCCGCCGAACGCGGCATCGACGTCGTTGTGCTCGAGGGCGCATCGCGGCCAGGCGGGAACATCAGGACCGACCGCGTCGACGGATACCTGTGCGAGGCGGGGCCGAACGGTTTTCTCGACAACGTCCCGACGACGCTGGAGCTTGTGCGGGAGATCGGCCTGAACCCGCAGTTGCACGTGAGCGCCGATGCCGCGCGGAAACGGTTCCTGTACCGGCGAGGGCGGCTGCACCGCCTTCCCGAGAACCCGATTGCGTTCCTGACGAGTGGCTTGTTGTCGGTTCCCGGCAGGCTGCGCGTGATGGGAGAGCCGTTCGCCCGCCGCCGCCCGGACGGCGACGAGACGATTCATGCCTTTGCGTCGCGCCGGATTGGCCGCGAGGCCGCCGACGTGTTGATCGACGCGATGGTCGCCGGCGTGTTCGGCGGCGACGCCAGGGCGCTGTCGCTGCGCGCGTGTTTCCCAAAGATGTGGCAGATGGAAACCGACCATGGCGGCCTGGTCAAGGCGTTCCTGGCCAAGCGTCGCGAGGGCCGCATCCGGTCCGGGGATGGCGTCGGGTCGCCCCTCGGCCGGCTCACCTCGTTCCGGGACGGTACAGAGGAGCTGATTCGCGTGCTGGCGGCGCGCCTCGGCCGACGGCTTCGCCTGTCGACAGCTGCCCAGGCCGTGCGCCACAACGGGCGATTTCGCATCGAGACCGAGGCTCACGTGCCGATCGAGGCCGATGCTGTGCTCCTCGCGGCCGGTGCGCGCGCGAGCGCGGATCTTGTGGGGTCGATGGACCTGGACTTGTCCGCCGGACTAAGCGAGATTCCGAGCGCGCCCATGACCGTGGTGTGCCTGGGCTACCGCACTCATCAACTGCCTGCGCCGCTCGACGGGTTCGGGTTCCTCGTGCCGCGCGGAGAAGGGCTTCGGCTGCTTGGCGCGCTGTGGGATTCGAGCGTGTACCCCGGTCGCGCACCCGAGGGTCACGCCTTGATTCGCGTGATGCTGGGCGGCGCCAGCGATCCCACCGCAGTCGCTCTGGATGATGAGGTGAGTGTGACGGTGGCGCAAAAGGGTCTGAGCGCCGCTATGGGCATTAGCGCGGCACCCGTCTTCAGCCGGGTCATCCGCCATCGAGTTGGCATTCCGCAGTACACCGTCGGCCACCTCGATCGGCTGGCGCGCATCTCGACCGCGCTCGAACGGCACCCGGGACTGGCCGTGGCCGGCAACGCCTTTCACGGCGTGTCGATCAACAACTGCGTGGCCGAGGCCGGACCCATCGCCGACAGTCTGCTGCGGACGATTGAACACATCGGGTGACGCACTTGCACCGCGAGCGGCTAGCCACACTGCGCGAAAGGCCTTCTGGTCGTCGGTCAGCTATCACACCGTGCGCACGCAGCCGGTGGCGTTCTCTCCGGTCGATCCGAAGATGTTGTTCTTCGCGAACAACTACCTCTGGAAGACCATCGACGGCGGCATCACCTGGAAGCGCATCAGCGACGATCCGACCCGGGCCACCTGGGACGTGCCCGCAACCGTCGGCAAGTACCTGCCCCAGGTCCAGTCGCGCCAGCAGGGCGGCATTCCAGCGCAGGTGATCTACACCATTGCGCCGTCATACGTGGACGCCAATCGCATCTGGATTGGTACCGACGATGGCGTGATTCAGACCACGACAGACGGAGGACTGCACTGGACCAACGTGACGCCACCGCAGATGACGCCGTTCATGAAGGTGTTCAACATGGACGCGGGACGGTTTGACGCGCTGACCGCATACGCGGCCGTCAACACGCTGCGTCTGGACGACATGCGTCCCCATATCTTCCGCACGCACGACGGCGGCAAGACGTGGAAAGAGATTGTCGCGGGCATGGAGGGCGGCGGTCCCACCAGCACCGTGCGCGAGGACCCCAAGAAGAAAGGCTTGCTTTACGCCGGCACCGAGCGCCAGGTCTACGTGTCGTTCGACGATGGCGACCGTTGGCAGTCGCTGCGCCTCAACATGGCGGCCTCGTCGGTTCGCGATCTGACCGTGAAGGATGACGATCTGATTGCCGCAACGCATGGCCGGGGATTCTGGATTCTGGATGATGTGACGCCACTGCGGCAGATCGACGTCAAGACCGCCGACAGCGATGCCGTGTTGTTCCAGCCTCAGGCAGCGTATCGTGTGCGATGGAACACGAACACCGACACGCCGTTACCGCCCGACGAACCGAACGCGCCGAATCCGCCCGAAGGCGCCATCATCAACTACTATCTGAAGTCGGCGGCATCAGGGCCGGTCACGCTGGAGATCCTGCAACAGGACGACAGGCTGGTGCGCTGCTACTCGAGTACCGATCCGATCGCGCCCATTCCCGACCCGTCCACATCCACGCTGCCGGCGTATTGGTTCAGGCCGCCACAGGCACTGTCCAGCGCCGCCGGCATGCATCGTTTCCTGTGGGACGTGCACTATCAGCCGCTCGGAACGGGCGGAGGCGGCCGTGGAGGCTTGCCGATCGCGGCCGTGCCGTACAACACCGTGCCCGCGCCGACGACCCCGTGGGTGGCGCCCGGCGCGTACACCGTGAAGCTGACGGTGAACGGCAGGAGCTACACCACACCGATCACGGTGAAGGCGGATCCTCGTGTGCAAACGCCAGCGGTGGTCCTGCAGCAGGTCTACTCGTTGACACACGCACTGTACTACGGAGCGATTGACGCGCAGGCCAGGGTAGCGAAGCTGGCGGCCCTGCGCGATCAGGTGGCCAAACTGCGGCCGCAGGCACAGGGAGCCGCAGCAGACGCGCTCGCCGCGTTCGACAAGAAGGCGGAGGCGCTGCAGGGCCCGGCCCCGGCTGGCGGGGGAACTGGCGGGCGTGGAGGGGCGGCTGGCGGCAGAGGCGCAGGTGCCGGTCAGGGCGCCGCTGTCGGCCAGACTGCCGCTGCCGTTCAAGGCGGTCCTGCCGGTCGTGGCGGAGCTGCAGGCCAGGGCGGCCGAAGCGGGATCGGAGGCCCGGCGGCCGCGCCCGACTCGTTGCCAGGCGTGGCGGCGTCGTTTGGCGGCCTGATGAACTCGTTGCAGGGCGCCGACGTGCAGCCGACGGCCATCCAGTTGGCCGCCATCACCGCAGCTCAGCAAGTCGGCGCGCGCGTGATGGCCCGCTGGACCACCTTGACGACGATTGACCTGTCGGCGCTGAATGCCACGCTGAAGGCTGCGGGCCTGGCGCCGATCGCGGTGCCGTAGGCTCTGTGTGTTCTATCCGTTGAAATAGAGATACGCGATCAGGATCAACAGCAGCACGACCGACGAGTGTGCGATGTCCCACTGGGTCCAACTGCTCCGCGATTGCTGGCGGTGCGCGTCGGTGACGGTGCCGTACGTGAGGCCGGCGAGTCGCGATTCGTCTGGCGGCGCGGTGGCGTAGCTGACGGCGATCATCACGACGACGCACACGATGAAGATGACGGCGCTGTAGTACTGGAAGTAGATGTTGTTGACAATCCAGAGCCACGACCCGGTCGGGTAGCCCTGTTCGTAGCCCGCCATGTGCAGCGCCACGGGTGTATCCACGGCCAGTCTGAAGGCGCCCATCAGGAAGCCGACAACGAGCGCCGAGAGGCAGCCCTTTGCATTCAGCCGCTTCATGAAGACGCCCAGAAAGAACACGGTGAAGATGGGCGGCGCCAAATAGCCCTGCACGCCCTGCAGGTAGTCGTAGAGGCCCTTGGCGCCCTGAATCACCGGAATCCAGAACAAGCCCACCAACACCATCACCGTGGTGGCGACGCGTCCCACCCACACCAGTTGGTGTTGCGACGCTGCCGGCCGGAACTTCTGGTACAGGTCCATCGTGAAGAGCGTCGAGCAGGCGTTGAACACCCCAGCCAGGGAACTCATCAACGCGGCCAGCAAGCCGGCCACCACCATCCCGCGAATGCCGACCGGCAGGATCTCGCGCACCATCAGCGGAAACGCCGCTTGCGCGTACTCGCCAACCGCCGCGCCGTTCGCTCCGACCATGGAGGCCAGTCCGGGCGCGCGGCCGGTCGTCGCCAGCGCAAGGGCGATCATGCCCGGAATGATGAAGATGAAGACGGGCAGCAGCTTCAGGTAGGCGGCAAAGATCGTCCCCCGCCGTGCCTCACGCTCGCTGGGCGCCGTCAGCGCGCGCTGCACGATGTACTGATCGGTGCACCAGTACCAGAGGCCAATCACCGGCGCGCAGATCAGCATGCCCAGCCACGGATAGTTGTCATTGAAGTACCAGGCCATGCGGCCCGCTTCCTTCACCGGCGCCCAGGTGCCTTCGACGCCAGCCGGGATCAGCGGCTTCCAGAGATTGAACATGTCGGGGTCGAGCGCCGCGCGCAGTTCGCCCCATCCACCGAGCGCGCGCAGCCCAAAGAAGGTCAGCAGCACCGAGCCGATCACCAGGATCAACGTCTGTAGCGCTTCGGTATAGGCCACCGCGCGCATCCCGCCGATGACGGTGTAGAGGCCGGTCAGCAGGACGACCGCCACCGATCCGATCCAGAACGCGTTGAACACTACGCCGCCGATGGCGAGCGACATCTCGGGCAGCAGCGTTCCGAAGACCACCCCGCCGGCGAAGATGCCCACCGCGATCTTCGTAATGACGTACGCGACCAGCGAGATGATCGACAGCATCCAGCGCGCGGCCGGCGAGAAGCGCCGCTCGAGGAACTCCGGCATGGTGAACACGCGAGACCGGGCGTAGAACGGCACGAACAGCCAGCCCAGCACGAGCAGACACCAGGCGTGCAGCTCGTAGTGGGCCATGGCCACACCGCTTGTGGCGCCAGAGCCCGCCAGTCCGACAAGATGTTCCGATCCGATGTTCGACGCGAAGATGGAAGCGCCCACGATCAGCCAGCCCAGATTGCGGCTGGCCAGGAAATAGTCGTCGGCCGTTTCCTTGTTGCGTTTCATCACCCACAGGGTGAGGCCGGCCAGCGACAGGAAGTAGAGCAAGACGATCAGCCAGTCCAGTGTCGTCATGGTGCCGGCCAGTCTATAGCAGACGGGGCGACTTCGATATGGAGGTCAACTCCGGGTCAGTGACGGGGTCGCGCGTGATATTCTGCGCCGTATCGATCCTGTTCCCCGTGCGGAGGTGAGTCGTGCCGATTGTCCGTGTTCCAACTGTGGCTGCCCTGCTGGTGATTCTGTCGTGGACCGTGCTCGCGCAGGCTCCGCCAGCGGCCCAGGCGCCGGGCAAGGCACCTCCGACCACCGCCGGCACTGTTGCCTCGCCGCCGAAGGGCGCCGAGGCCATGGCGGCGACACCGCCCTCGTTGTCTGATGTGTTTCCAGGTCTCGAGTTTCGAAACATCGGGCCGTTCCGTGGTGGTCGGGTGGTCGCCGTGACCGGCGTGCGCGGGAAGCCACTCCTGTATTACTTCGGCGGTACTGGCAGCGGCGTCTGGAAAACGACGGACGGCGGCGCGACGTGGGCGAACGTGTCCGACAAGTACTTCAAGACGGGTTCGATCGGCGCCATTGCGGTGGCCGACTCGGATCCCAACGTGGTGTACGTCGGCATGGGTGAGACGGCGATTCGCGGCAGCACCAGTTCGCATGGCGATGGCGTCTACAAGTCGACCGACGCCGGCGCCACCTGGACCAACGTCGGGCTCGCCGACACGAGACAGATCGCACGGGTCCGGGTCAATCCGCAGAATCCTGACGTCGTGTACGTCGCGGCCCAGGGTCATCTCTGGGGTCCGAACGAGGCGCGCGGGATTTTCCGCACACTCGATGGCGGGAAGACGTGGAAGCACGTGCTGTTTGTCGACGACAAGACCGGCGCGTCCGACCTGATGATGGATCCGGCCAACCCGCGCATCCTCTACGCCGCGTTCTGGCAGGTCTACCGGAAGGCCTGGACCATGCAGAGCGGCGGACCCGGCGGCGGGCTTTACAAGTCCATCAACGGCGGCGACACCTGGAAGAAGCTCACCACCGGACTGCCAGAAGGCATCGTCGGCAAGGTGACGGTCACGGTTTCCCGATCGCGGCCCTCGCGCGTGTGGGCGATGGTCGAAGCGGAAAAAGGCGGCCTGTATCGGAGCGACGACGGGGGAGACAAGTGGACGCTGGTCAACGGCTCCCACCGGATCCGCCAACGGGCCTGGTACTACTCGGGCGTCTTCGCCGATCCAACCAACGAGGATGTCATCTACGTCCCGAACATCCAGTTCCTGAAGTCGATCGACGGCGGCAAGACGTTGTCGAGCATCCGCGTTCATCACGGCGACACGCACGACCTGTGGATCGATCCTGACAACCCGGGGCGGATGATTCTGGGCGACGATGGCGGCGCCGAGATCACGGTGAACGGCGGCCAGTCGTGGTCGACCGAGGACAATCAGCCCACGGCCCAGATCTACCGCGTCACCACCGACTCGCGGTTCCCGTACTGGGTGTACGGATCGCAGCAGGACAACACGAGCATTGCCATCCCAAGCGGCGTGCGGGATTCGAGCATCACCCGCACCCACTGGCACAGTGTGGCCGGCGGCGAGTCGGGCTGGATTGCTCCCGATCCGCGCAATCCGGACATCGTCTTCGGCGGCGGCTACGGCGGATCCATCACGCGCTATGACCACAAGACCGGGGAGGCGCGCGAGATCGTTGCGTACCCGCAGGTGATCGATGGACGCGCGGCACGCGACCTGAAGTACCGCTTCCAGTGGACCGCACCGATCCTGCTGTCGCCGCACGACCCGGACACGCTGTACCACGCCGCGCAGACCCTGCTCCGATCGCGCGACGGCGGCCAGTCGTGGGAGGAGATCAGCCCGGATCTGACCCGCAACGACAAGACGAAACAGGACTACAGTGGCGGCCCGATCGCGCACGAATTCACCGGCGTCGAAACCTACGACACGATTTTCTACGTGGTCGAATCTCCGCACGAGGCCGGCACCATCTGGGCGGGCACCGACGACGGGCTTGTTCAGCTCACGCGCAACGCGGGCAAGACGTGGACCAACGTCACGCCGAAGGGTATTCCCGAGTGGATCCGGATCAACGCCATCGAGGTGTCGCCGCACGACAAGGCGACCGCCTACGTGGCGGCGATGATGAATCAGCACGACGACCTGCGTCCGTATATCTACAAGACCCACGACTACGGCAGGACGTGGACGAAGATCGTCACGGGCATTCCCGATACGACATTCGCGCGCGTGGTGCGCGAAGACAACGCGCGGAAGGGGCTTCTGTATGCCGGCACCGAGACGGGCTTGTACATCTCCTTTGACGACGGAGCCAACTGGCAACCCTTCCAGCGGAACCTGCCGGTGGTGCCGATCACCGATCTGGCCGTGAAGCACGAGGACCTTGTCGTGGCGACGGAGGGTCGAGCGTTCTGGATCCTCGACGACCTGACGGCGCTGCGCCAGTGGCAACCGGACATCCAGCAGGCGCCGGTCCGCCTGTTCGCGCCGCGTCCAATCTTTCGGCTGCCCGGCGACGTAGGGACGCGCACCGACGCCGGCAAGAACAGGCCCAGCGGCGCGATCGTCAACTTCTGGTTGAAGGAAAAACCGAAAGCGGACGTGCCGGTGACGCTCGACTTCCTCGACGGCACATCCATTCTGCGCACCTTCTCGAGCGTGGCGACGCCGGGCGACGACGAACTGAAGGAAAAAGGCGAGGAGGACGAAGACGAAGACAAGGACAAGGACAAGCCGATCGAGCCGGTGGCGGGCGTCAATCGCTTCGTTTGGGACCTGCGCCAGGCGGTGACGAGGCTCGTCATGCCGCGATACACCTACGGAGATTTTCCGCCGCAGGGTGTCCGCGTCACGCCTGGGAGATACACCGTGAGGCTGAGTGTCGGCCAGGACAACGTTGAAGCGCCCTTCGACGTGCGGCCGAACCCGGCGGCGAGCGTCCCGGCCGCTGATCTGGCGGCGCAGGCGGATTTCCTCAGGACGGTTCGGGATGATCTGGCGGGGATCCACAACGCGATCAGGCGCATCAAAGACGTCAAAACGCAGATCACCGGCCTGATGAAACGGGCCGAAGCGATCGGGAAGGGCCAGGCCCTGAAGGCCAGCGCAGACAAATTGCTGGAGAAGCTGACCGCGATTGCCGACGAACTCTACAACCCAAACTTAAAGACCAATCAGGATTCCCTGAACTACCTGCCGAAACTCGATTTTCAGTTTGCGGGTCTGGCCGGTGTCGCCGACACGGCCGACGCGAAACCCACGGCGGGTATTTTGGCGCGCTACAAGGACCTCAAGGCCCAGCTCACGGGTGTGACGGAGCGGCTCCAGACGGTGTTCGATGCGGAGCTCACGGACTTCAACAAGGCGGTCGGTGCCGCGGGCGTCCCCCCTGTAGTGCTCGTGCCTTTCGGCAAGAAGCACTAACAGGCATTCTCCTTACCTCATCCGGAACCATATGCAGGCGAATGACCTTGGGCTCGGCGCCTGGCTCGAAATGGCAACGGACCGCATCGCGCACAGCCTGGCGGAGCTCCTCCATCGTGTCTGCTTCGGTGAACACGGCATCTCCGACACCGCGAGCCGTATATCCGCCCTCTTGAGCCTCCTCGACAAGAAACACGAGTTCAGTCACTGCCAGTCCCCCTTGTGTGATCCCAGAATACCCTCTTGGCGCTCGAAAGTCATGGGAAGCCTCCTTGAGAGCGGACCGGCGAGCATCAACATCGTCGCCCTTAAAGTGCTCCCGGCGGCGTTGGCCGCCGATCCGCAGTTCTGCGAGCGCTTCAAGCGCGAAGCGAAGAGCATCTCGGCGCTGAGTCATCCGAACAGCTGCACGCTCTTTGATGTGTAACTGTCGCCTGACGTTTTCAGGACGGCGCGCGTCTTCAGTCCAGGCACCTCTGATGTAAACGTCCACGTCGCGCCCTGAATCTGCCCGACCGACAACACGGTGTAGCCAAAGCTGTCAATCGCATAGGACGAGTGCCGATCCGGGGAGCGCACACAGGAGCACAGCCGTCAGTGCCCGAGTCACTCGTGCCTTCATGTCAACCTCCTGATTGGGATGCCGTGCTCATTGTCGCGCCAGCCGTCGCCGACTACAAACCAAATCGGTCCCGCCTTGCTGTCGAGTCAAAACGCGCCGCAGAGGGCGTGCACGACAGCGAGCCCCACGGGAAGCCAGGCCGGGCGGGAGCGGTTCGTGAAAGGCCTCGCCACATTACGGTGGATGAGCAGCGCCCCTTTTACACAGCAGCCACGCCGTTGCACAGGGCGATCCGGATCCAGCCGGCGCCTCGCCTGCCGGCCTCCTCAGGCACTGACCCATGTTGCCCGTCAACGCTGCGGTTGCGGCATTCGGTTCGTGACGATGACGAGATTCGGCAGGGGCGAGCGGTCGAGGAAGTGGCGCAACCGGGCCTCGAAGTACGGCGCCGCCACCACCACGCGGGTCGGGATGCCCATGCCCGGCCCGACCACGGCGTAGTCATCGTCGCGCATGAGGCAGTACGCCTCGGGGTGAACCCGGAAAAACGTCTGCACCTGGACGGGATCGAACATCTGATAGACGTGCCGCCGCAGATAGAATACGAGGCTTGGCGTGGCGACGTGGTAGGTGCCCACCGGGGCGCCGGCGCTCGCAATCTTGTCGATGGTCCGGGCCAGGTGCGGCACGGGCTTGTAGCGTTCGAAGTCGGGCAGCGCCACCCAAACGAGAATCCAGAGCCCGACGATGACTGTGCCGACCAGCGTCATGGCGCCGCTCCACACCCGGCAACGGATGAGGGCGATGAAGCCGGCTGCCGATCCGACGACCAGCGCAACGCCAGCCGCACGTGCGCCGGCGATGTGGATGGGATCGCCTGATGCGCCGATGAACCAGGCGACCAGGGCCCCGAGCACGGCGAGCACAACGGCGATGAGCGCGACGCTCCCGTACGTCGCGCGGGCGACGCGCGGCCCGAGCGTGCCCGTGAACAGTCCATCGAGCGCCGCGCCAACAAGCGGCGCACCGGTGGCCACAAACGGCAGCACGTACAGATCCTGCTGGCCTTTCGAGAGCGAGAAGAACACCACGATGACGGCCATCCAGAGCCCGTAGAGCAGGCGGAGATCGTCGCGCGTCGCGCTGGCCGCCGCCGCGGCCGGCTCGCCCCAGATCCCGGTCCATCCGCGCCAGGTCCAGACGCGTGTCCAGGGCACGAGCGCCAGCGCGGCAGGGAGGATGAGTGACCACGGGAAATACAGGTCGGCCAAAACGACCGGCAGATAGAAGAACGGGCCGCGATCTGGCGCCCCGACGCCCTCGGCGTAGCGCGCGAGGTTCTCGCGGACGAGAAACGTCACGATGTCGTCCCAGCCATGCTGCGCGTAGAGCGCCGCGTAGTAGGGCACCACGATGACGGCGCCGATGAGCAGGCCGGCCGGGAGCATCAGCCTCGTCACGGTGCGCAGTCGGCCGGCCGCCATGAGATAGACGGCCACGACGAGCGCCGGCAGCGCCAGGGCCACCGGGCCCTTCGTGAGGATACCGAGCGACATCGCGACGTACATCGCGACGAGGTAGCGGCGCCGGCGCGGCGGATCGGTCTCGGCCATGACGAAGAAGAGCAACGTCAGGCCGAGAAAGGCCGCCGTGTAGATGTCGATGATGATGCGGCGCGAGAACAAGAGAAACCGCGGCGTCGCCGCCAGCGTCACCACGGCCACAAGGCCGGCCTCGGTCGAGGCGACGGCCCGGCCAAGCAGGAAGACCGTGGCAAGGATCACGAGCGATCCGAGCGCAATCGGCAGCCGCGCCGACCCGAGCGACACGCCGAAGACGCGGTAGATGCCAGCCACCACCCAGTACGAGAGCGGCGGTTTGTTGAAGCGAGGCTCGTAGTTGAAGGTGGGGTTGATGTAGTCGCCGGCCTCGATCATCTCGCGCGGCGTTTCGGCGTAAAACGCCTCGTTGGCGTCGATGATGGAGGTGGCATTCAGATTGAGGAAATATGGGGCAATCGCCAACCCGATGAGGATCAGCAGAATCAGCCGGCGCGCTGGCATGCATCATCGTACCACTCGCGCGGACGGTCCGCTTCGGCTTCCCAACGGCGAGCGGCGCGCTTGGCAGCAAGGGCGCCCGGAAAGACATGCTGATGATCGCCAAGCTGGATCAGATCAGCGCGTTCCTCAGCGATCAGTGGTCGTTGAACAACCGCCTCACGCTCAGCCTCGGGGTCCGCTACGACCACTACAAGTCGCACATCCCGGAACAGAAGCAGCTCGCCTCGACCGTGGGTCCGTTCTCGGTGCCGGCCCAGACCTTCGATCCCAAGACCTTCGAGGTGTCGATGAACAAGCGCATCAGCAAGCGCTGGTCGGCCAACGCCGGCTTCGGCTACACGTGGTCGCACGACAGCCCGAACCGGAACAATCCGAACGTGCGTGGCGCCGAGAGCTACACACGGTGGTCGTTGAGACAGAGCTCGATGATCGTGGCGTCGAGCGCGTAGACGGTGTCGTGCGCTCATCGCCGCCGGCGCGTTTCCCAGGGAGGTGTGGCACTGGAGTCTGCTGGTGCCGCCGGTCATGGGACGGTTCTTGACGGCCGCGCCGTTTTCTGGCACATTCACATCCGTCACTACCCGTTGAAGGAACGTCCCAGGTCCCCCGGGACGAAGGGTGCGTTCAACCCACCGACAGGCGTTCCTCTTGCTGAGGAGGAGGTTCCATATGGCACGTTTCGCACTTGGCCTGGCGCTCGCCTTGAGCGTCACCGCCGGTGCTGTCGCACCGGCGATGGCCCAAACCGGGGCCGGCAGTTTGCGCGGCTCCGTCAAAGATGAGCAGGGCGGGGCCCTGCCCGGGGTCACCGTGACCGCCAAGAGCCCTGACGCCATAGCACCGGCCGTCGCGGTGACTACCGCCGAAGGCAACTACCGGCTGATCAACCTGCCGCCGGGCACCTACGTGGTGACCGCCGAGCTGGCAGGGTTCGGGGTCTTCCGTCGCGAAGCGATCCTGGTGCGTGCGGGCGCGACCTTCCAGGTCGACATCACCTTGAAAATCGGGGGGCTCGAAGAGACGGTTACCGTCGCAGGCGAGTCGCCGATGATCGAGGTGTCGAAACCCTCGAACGTGCTGAACATCGACGGCGAGTTCCAGAAGCAGATGCCGATTGCGGCGCGGAAGAACTGGACGGACTTTCTCGAGATGACGCCGGGCGTCCACTCGCGGCCCTTCGACGACGGGTCGGGGCGGATGGTGTACTTCGGGCACGCCACCGAGCACTTCGCCCACGTGACGAATCTCGAAGGGATGCAGGCGGGCAACTACAACGACTTCCAGCTCACCTACATCCAGATGGGCTCGGACATGATCCAGGACGTCCAGACGAAGACCGGTGGCGTGGACGCATCGACGCCGATGGGCACGGGCCTGGCAATCAACGTGATCACGAAGAGCGGCGGCAACGCGTTCCGAGGGACGGCGGGCTACGCGTTCCAGCCGCTCGAGTCGAAGAGACTGAACGGGAACAATTCGTCGGCCAAGACGGTGTTCAAGTTGCCGAGCAAGATGCAGCCGTACGCGACCTGCCCTAACTTCGAGTGCATCTCGACGGGCGGCGTCCCGGTGCTGGCGGGGGTGAAGCAGCTCGATGCGTCGTTTGGCGGTCCGATCAGGAGGGACAAGATCTGGTTCTTCGGGTCGTACCGCTGGTCGAACGTGGACACGGCGATCAGCCGCATCGACAAGCAGGTGCAGGATATCAAGAATTTCTTCCCGGACGCCAAGCTGTTCAATCAGAAGATCGAGGGCACGCAGCCGTACGTGAAGGTGACGACGCGGTTGGGAACGGCCCACGAACTGTCGGCCTTCTACCAGAACGACCGGACCAACGGGCAGTCGAACTGGGAGTACTTCTACGACCAGGTCAACGGCTACGGAAACGGCGGGAGCCTCATCAGCGGAAAACTGTCCTCGGTGTGGGGCACCAATCTCACGACGACCTTCCTGGTGGGCTACAACAACAAAGGCAGCAACAGCCAGGACACCTTCGCCTGGCTGAACGGCATCCAGAAGGGTGCGGGCCCGAACACCCAGATCTACCAGAGCACCCGGATCAGCGGCGGCCTCATCACGGGCAGCGGGCTCATCCTCGAAGGGGGCAACCGGGATGTCGAAGGCATCTCGCCGGCGTCGGTCACGATGATTCGCGGCGACAGCACCTGGTACAAGTCGGGCTGGAAGGGCACGCACGAGTTCCAAACCGGCTTCTTCATCGAGCCGAGGAACACCTACGACACCACCTCGCGCTTCACGAACGATGGGTTCTACCAGGAGTTCCGGGTGCCCCGCGACTACAACAACCCGTCGCTCGGCACGATTCCGTTCCGCCGATCCTACGCCACCCCGACCGAGATCACCACGCGCAGCGCGCGCGACCAGAACTGGGCGTTCTACGTCCAGGATAGCTGGAAGCCGACCAACCGCCTGACGACAACCGTCGGGCTTCGGGCCGACTACGTCAAGCGCGAGGACAAGATCTTCAACATCACCCGTCAGAAGTCTTGGACCATCCAACCGCGACTGATGTTCTCGTACCTGCTGACCGAGGACGCGAAAAACCTGCTGCGCAGCACGTGGGTGCGGGTCGGCGAGCAGATGATGGGGCGCGACGCCATCACCAGTTTCGGCGGCAGTGGCTCGGTCAACATCCGGGTGATCTACGACAACAACCTGGACGGCGTGTTCGAGACCGAGCGGATCTCGGCGGCGTCTACGCCAACGCTGGCCGCCCAGGAGTTCGACCCGAACAACCACCAGCCGTGGGTGGATGAGTGGATCGTTGGGTACCGCCGGCAGTTCCCGTGGCAGACGAGCGTGGACGTCGGGTTTATCTCGCGCAGCTACAAGCACATGTGGGCGAATCTTGAGATCAACGGCTTCTGGCCGTCGGCGCCGGGTCAGCCCTTCGGCGGCTTTGGGCGGATCGACCCGGAGCGGGGAGAGATTCAACAGCAGACGAACAACACGTGGTCGACGCTCGAGTACCGGGCGCTCGAGATCACCGTGGCGAAAAACATGTCGAAGGGCTTCCAGGTGATGGCTGGGTTCAACCGGCAGTGGCACCACATGGCCGGCACGTGGAATCCGACCGACAAGGCGAAGTTCATCGAGCCGGACGCCTTCGCCAACAACGCCAACCTCTACATGCCGCGGGGCAACAACGACCGGAACAGTCTGCCGGAAACAGGCAACGCCCTAAGCTACGGGCCGACCTGGATGAAGTACCGCTTCAATGTGGCGGGCATCTGGATTGGGCCGTGGGGGCTGAACTTCGCAGGCAGCTACACCCTGCAGGCGGGTCCGTGGTCGGGGGCGATTCTCTATCAGCTCCCGGCCAATGACCCGGACATCGCCAAGTACGGCCCGACGACCTTCCGGTCGCCCGGCGGGCTCACACGCTCGAACCCGCTGTCGACGCGGAGCCGGTACTTGTATGACACGCGTGGTGAAGGCCAGGTCCGGGCGCCGGGCATTCACACGGTCGGGCTGAAGGTCGGGAAGAAGATCGCGCTGGGCGGCGCGCGCAACCTCGAGGTGTCCGCCAACGTTCTCAACCTGCTGAACGGTGGCGACTTCACGCAGTTCAGCTACAACAGCGCATATCAGGCTTGGAGCCCGAACTTCCTGCAGATGCGCAACCGGCAGCCGGCGCGCCAGTTCCAGGTGACGGCGGTCGTCCGGTTCTAAGGTAGCCGTTCGTTCAGATTGCGTTCGACGCCGCCGGGCATTCGGGGCCCGGCGGCGCCGCTTCGATGCGCCGCCTGCATGCGGCCCGTCTCGCCGCTCGGCGCCGCGGCTTCCGGCCGCTCGATCGCGGGTCGTCCCATCGGCTCACGCCGTCCTCCCCGTGCCGCCCGTTCACATCTTCGACGCGCTCACTCTACCACTGGATGCTCGATCGCCACGGCAGTTGCAGTGCACCGCGCGCTTGCGGTATTGTCCCCGCACTATCCTGGAGGGCGGCATGCGTAGATTGGTCGTCCGGTCGGCCGTGATTGCGGTAAGCCTTGTTGGCCTGGTGGCTGGAGTCGGTGGACAGGGACGGCCGGGACCCGCGAAGTCGCAGGCGTTTTCGATGGCGCTGACGGGTGATTCGATCATCACCCGCCGCATCGCGAACCGGACGGAGTCAGGTTTCCTGAAGCTGGTCGATCTTGTGCGAGGGGCGGACGCTGCGTTCACGAACCTCGAGATGTTGTTCCACGACTACGAACCGTATCCCATGAACGAGAGCGGCGGCACCTACATGCGAGCCGAACCGGCGCTTGTCGACGACATCGTGTGGTTCGGGTTCGATATGGTCTCGCGCGCCAACAACCACACGGGCGACTATGGTGCGCTTGGGATGCGTCTCACGACGAGGTACGTGGCCAAAGCCGGGCTCGTCCAGGCCGGAGTGGGCGAGAGTTTGACGGAAGCACGTGAGGCCCGTTTTTTCGATGCCCCGGGCGGACGCGTGGCGCTTGTCTCGGTTGCCTCCACATTCCCCGACCACGCGCGCGCGAGCCGGAGCCGGGACGACATGCCGGCGCGGCCGGGACTGAATCCGCTCCGCTTCTCGACGACCTACGTAGTCACACGAGACCAGTTGGAGCAACTGCGATCGACGGTCCGTGCCCTGGGCCTGGCCGCCCCGGCTCAAGGTCGTGCGCTGACGGCCTTCCGTGCACGGTTCGAGGTCGGCGACGCGCCGGCTGTGCGCACCGAAGCCAACGCCGATGACATGGCAGAGATTGCCGCTGTTGTCAACAATGCCAGCCGCCTCGCAGACTACACCGTCGTCAGCATCCATGGCCACGAGGGCGGGCGCAACCGAGCCGTTCCGGCCGACTTCCTGGTGACGTTCGCCCGGGCCATGGTGGATGCCGGCGCGGACATCGTCGCCGGACATGGACCACACGTCATCCGGGGTATCGAGCTCTACAAAGGCAAGGCCATCTTCTACAGTCTCGGCGACTTCATCTTCGAGAACGACACTGTCCTGCGTCTGCCGGAGGAGAACTACGAACGATATGACCTTGGACCGGACAAACACGTCGCGGACTTCGCCGACGCCAGGTCCGGGAGCGGCCAGCGCGGCTTCGTCGCAGATCGGGAGATCTGGGAGGGTATTCTCGCCATGCCGCGGTGGTCGGGCCACGCACTTGCCGACATCACGCTGTATCCAGTGACGCTCGGTTTTGGCCAGCCCCTTGGCCTTCGCGGCAGACCGCAGCTGGCGGAAGGCGAACTGGCTCAGAAGATTCTCGACGACGTGGCGAAACGCTCGGCACCCTTTGGGACCACGGTGACGGTGTCAGACGGAGTGGGGCGCATTGTGCCCGCGCGGTGAGGACGAGGAGGTTGCCATGAAGAAGAACCGGCTGTGGGTGTCCCGGATCGGCTTGACACTGTGTGTGGGCGTGATCGTCGCGCTCGTAGCGCCCGCCGCCGGCCGCTACTCAGCACGCGGTGCGGGAGGCCACTACATCCTGGTCGTCCCGCGGCACGCCCTCGTCATCGTGCACCGCGTGAACACAGCCCTGAGGTTCTGCCCCATGGCACGCCGAAGCACGCGGCCCCGTGTGCGAAGGCGGCCGAACCCCGGCCTGTGGTCCCCGGTCCCTGCTCCCAGATCCCTACAGAGATCCGCGCCGAGCCACATCCTCCAGAATCTCGGCGAAGGTATCGACCTCCTCGAGCATGGTGTAGACGTTGGGCGTCACGCGGATGCCCTGGTAGTCCTGCCGCTTGATGGGTGTGACGATGATGCGGTGCCTGGTCCAGAAGAACTCGACGAGCTTCGAGCAGTCGACGGCGTCGAGCCCCACGTTGCCCAGGCCGCATGACTGCGCTGGGTCGAAGCTCGTGTGGATGCGGACGCCGGGGGCCTTCTCGACCCGACGCGCCCAGCGGTTCTTGAGATAGCGCAACCGGGCAGCCTTCCGCTCGAGGCCGATGCCGTGCAGGAAGGCGAGGGCCTCGGCAATGGCGTTGTGATTGGCGGCCGGGTGCGTGCCGATCTCCTCGAACTTCCGGATGTTCTCGTCCTGAGATGCGTTGCCCGGCTGCAAGGCCCAGGTCTTGCCGATGAGCTCGCGCCGCACGTAGAGGAAGCCAGTGCCGATGGGCGCCGTCAGCCACTTGTGCAAGCTGCAGCCGTAGTAGTCGCAGTCAAGGTCCGAGGCCTTGAACGGGAAGTGCGCGAAGGCGTGGGCGCCGTCCACGATCGTGCGGATGTTGCGAGCCCGCGCCATCCGGCAGATCTCGCGGACGGGGAAGATCTGTCCCGTTAGGTTGGTGATGTGGCACAGGAGGATGACCTTCGTGCGCGGCGTGACGGCCTTCTCGAACATCTCGGCCAGATGTGCCATGCTCGGCGGCGGCACGGGGAACGGGAGCGTGACCAGCTTGATGCCGTCGCGTCGCACGCGCTGCTCCCACGTGTTCAGCATGCGCGGGTAGTCCTGGTCGGTGGTCAGGACCTCGTCGCCGGGCTGGAGGTCGATGCCGAGCTGGGCGATCTGTAGGGCCTCGCTCGCGTTGCGGGTGATGGCCATCTCCTCGGGATCGCAGCCGAACTCGGCCGCCAGGCGCCGGCGCACGGTCTCGATGCCGGGCTCGAGGATCTGCCACATGTGGTAGACCGGCGACTGGTTCTGCACGTCGAGGTAGCGCTTGAACGCCTCGTGCACCACCCGCGGACTGGGGCAGACACCGCCGTTGTTGAGATTGACGATCGTGCGGTCCAGTGTGAACGCGCTCTGGATCTCGCGCCAGTAGTCCTCGTCCTGGGCGACATCTTCGGCCGAGCGCCCGTCGACGGCGGCCGAGGCCTCGAGGATGCGGGCGAGCGCATTCGCGTTGAAGCTGGCGAGCACGGCCGTTCCGGCCGCGCTGGTGCGGGCGAAGGTGTTGAGAAACTGACGGCGGGACTGCATGGCGGATCTCCTCAGGGTCCGGGGCCCGGGATCCGGGATCCGGGATTGTCTCGGGGGGAGTATACCTCTTAATGTGAACAGTATTGGGGCTAGCCAATGGAGTAGACGCCGTGCGGCCAGGCGCGGTTGCGGGTCAACAGGCAGGCAGGACCTCTACTTCATACCGGCGCAGTGCGGGGTCCGCCGTCAGGATGGGCAGCTCCTCGACGAGAGCTTGCGCCACGATCATGCGGTCGAATGGGTCACGGTGATGTGGCGGCAGGCTCGCCACGCGGATCGCGTGCGGCGCATCGATCGAAAGGATGGCTGTCTGGCCAAGCTGGACTCTGCTCGGGACCCATCGCTCGAGAGGCTCCGGCAACCTCAGCTTGCCGAGGCCGTGCTTGATCGCGATCTCCCAGATGCTGGCCACCGACAGGAGCAGATCCGTGTCCCGGCGCACCAGAAGTCGCCGAGTTCTCTCGGAGAACCGATCAGGGTCCAGATGCATCCAGAGCCAGCACTGGGTGTCGAGCAGGACTCTCACCGCTCGAACGTCTCGAGCACGTCCGCGGGAAGCGGAGCATCGAAATCCGCTGCGATCCACCCCCGGCCCGCGTCAACACCGAGTAGCCGCTCGCCGGCATCAGCCCGGATGGATACCAGACGCGCCACGGGCCGGCCCGAACGTGTGATGATCACGTCCCCGCCGTTCTCCACGCGGACGAGCAGCTTCGACAGGCTCGTCTTGGCTTCGTAGACGCTCACTTCCATCGCCCGATTATAGTCTGGCTAGATGGTCTAGTCAACACTTCCCTCTCAAGCTACGTCGCTTTCGTTTCACCTAAGGGCTCGGACTGCCGTGGAGTGTACTTCCGCACTGTCTACTTGACGGGGGAGCTTACGCAGAGCCCGACTATGATTGTGCCGACGAGCGTCATGGCGCCGCTCCATGCTCCGGGCGGGCCGGACTGAAATCGCCGACCAGAATCCCGGCAATCTCGCCGCCAGGCGCCGTATAATTCGCGCCATACAGCGGTGAACCCCGGGAACCCGGGTTTCGGCCTGGCAAACCATTTCACAGTTGGAGGTGCGGCCATGTTGCCAGTCAGCCACGCCACGCTCGTCTGTTCGGTTTTCGCGCTCGGTGGTCTTCTCGGCGCTCCGGCCCCGGCGGATCCGCTTCTGGCCATCCTGCAGTCGGAGTTGACCCGCAACGTCGACGTGCTCAAGAAGGAGGCGGTGCCGCCCTACTTCGTCAGCTACACCGTGAGCGACGTGCAAGGCACGTCAATCTCCGCGTCGTTTGGCGCCATCCAGCGAAGTTCCGACAGCCGGAACCGCAGCCTGACGGTCGATGTCCGCGTGGGCGACTACGATTTCGACAGCACGCACCAGGTTCGCGGCTCCCAGACGTCGATGCCGCGCTTTTCCCGCGTCCCGATTCCACTGACGAACGACGAGGTGCCCATCCGCGCCGTGCTGTGGCGCACGACGGACCGGCGTCACAAGGCGGCCGTCGAAGCGCTGACGCGCGTCAAAACGAACATCTCCACGAAGGTCAAGGAAGAATCGACGGCGGCGGATTTCTCCAAGGAGCCGCCACAGACCTACATCGGCCCGCCGGCCACCTACACGGTCGACACCAAGGAATGGGAGCAGCGTCTGCGCCGCATCACGGCGCCCTTCGCGGAGGATCCGCTGATCTACATCGCGGAATCCACGTTCTCGGCGCAGGCGGTCACGACCTATTTCGTCAGCACCGAGGGGACCGAGTTGCTGCATGGCGCGGCCACCTGCCGGCTGTCGATCCAGATCCTGACCAAGGCCAGCGACGGGATGGAACTGCCGCTGTATGTGTCCTACCTGGCCAGTACGCCCGCGGGATTGCCGCGCGAAGACCGGATGCTTGCCGACGCCCGGACCCTGATGAAGCAGGCCGCCACGCTGCGCACCGCGCCCATCGTCGAACCCTTCTCGGGGCCGGCCGTGCTGTCGGGCCGATCGGCGGCGGTCTTCTTCCACGAGATTTTTGGACACCGCATCGAAGGTCAGCGGCAGAAGAACGTCAACGACTCGCAGACCTTCACCAAGAGGATCGGCGAGCCGGTGCTGCCGACCTTCCTGAGCGTCATCTTCGATCCAACGCTGCGCAAGTTCGGCACGGAGGAACTCGCCGGCTATTACGCTTACGACGACGAGGGCGTCAAGGCGCAGCGGGTGACCATCGTGGACAAAGGCATTCTGAAGACGTTCCTGTTGAGCCGGGCGCCGCTCGCCGGGTTTGCGCAGTCAAACGGCCACGGCCGCGCGCAATCGGGCTACGCGCCCGTCTCGCGCCAGTCGAACCTGATCGTCGAATCGTCACAGAGCATGCCCTACGACAAGCTGATCGAGCGGCTCAAGAGCGAGATCCGGAGCCAGGGCAAGCCGTTCGGGCTGCTGTTTGACAACATCGAGGGCGGCTTCACCTTCACGGGCCGTTCCATCCCGAACGCGTTCACGGTCATCCCCACCGTCGTGCATCGCGTGTATGCCGACAACCGGCCGCCCGAGCTCGTGCGCGGCGTGGATCTCATCGGCACGCCGCTCGCCGCGTTCTCGAAGATCGTGGCGACAAGCGACAAGCAGGACGTCTTCAATGGCGTGTGCGGAGCTGAGAGCGGCGGCGTCCCGGTCGCGGCCGCGGCGCCGGCCCTGCTCGTCAGCGAAGTCGAAGTGCAGAAGAAGCCGCAGTCGCAGGAAATGCTGCCGATTCTTCCAGCCCCTGACCGGAAAAAGCAGCAGTAACGGAGGCAGTCATGCGACAAGCGATGCGGATCGGTCTCCTCGTGGCGGTGTGCGTGTCGCTCGCCCCGGCGCCGCAGGCTCAGCCGTATCCCATCCTGCAGGCCATGCAGGAGGAAATGACACGCGCCCTGGACCAGCTTCGGCTGCCGAATGAGCCGGCGCCCTACTACATCGCGTATGCCGTCGACGAATCGTCGGGCACGCGCGTGCTCACGAAGCTGGGATCGGTCGTCACCGACGCCTCCAGCCGCCCCAGCCGGATCTTCCGCGTCGACGTGCGTGTCGGCGACTACAACCTGGACAGCTCCCGGTTCATCAGCTACGACCGCGATCCCGGTGTGATGTCGATGTACGGCCAGTTCGGCGTCCCCATCCCGCTCGACGACAACTACATCGAGATGAAACGGCAGATGTGGCTGGCGACCGACGGCGCCTACAAACGCGCCGTGCAGTTGCTCGCCAAGAAGAAGGCCGCAGCCCAGGGCCGCGCTGCCGATCCCGACCCGATCCCCGACCTCTCGCGCGAGAAACCGACCGAGACGCTCGGGCCGGTCGTGGCCCCCTCGCTCAAAGGACGCGCGTGGATCGAAGACCTGAAGCAGATGTCCGCCGTGTTCCTGAAGTACCCGGACATCGACTCGTCGGAAGTCGATCTGTCGGAGTCGCAGGGCACGCACTACTTCCTGAACAGCGAAGGCTTCAAGGTCGTTCAACCGATCCGAACCGCCGGCGTCCGTGTGGTCGCCGACACGCAGGCCGCCGACGGAATGGTCCTGCGCGACTTCTTCACGGCGTACGGCACGAAGCTCGACGACCTCCCCCCGGCTGCAGAGTTGCTGGCGCGCACCGAGAAACTGGCGGCGGGCCTGGCGGCGCAGCGAGGAGCCGCGACCGGCGAGGACTTCACCGGGCCGGTGCTCGTCGAAGGCCAGGCGGCGTCGGTCCTCCTCGGGCAGGCCTTCGTGCCGCTCTTCGTGAGTTCGCGCGCGCCTGAAGTAGACAACCCGCAGGCCGCCGCCATGGCGCGTTTCCAGGCGCCCCCGTTCCTGACACGCATTGGCTCACGCATTCTGCCCGAGTCCTTCTCGATCAAGGACACGCCGTCGCTGCAGCGTTTCGGGGACGCGCTTGTGCCGGGTTCCTACACGGTTGATGACGACGGAGTACCAGCCAAGGATGTGACGCTCGTGCAGGACGGCCGGCTGATGACGCTGCTCGTCGGCCGCACGCCGCAGAAGGGCCTCCTGCAGTCCAATGGCCATGGGCGCGGCGGTGGCGCGCAGGCGGGCGTCTTCCAGATGGAGAGCGCGCGCGGCCTGAGCGCCGCGGAACTCAAAACGAAATACCTCGAGATGCTGAAGACGCAGGGGCGGGCGTTCGGCTACATCGTGCGGGCGGTCCTCGACCCGAACGAATCGCGGCCGAGCGCCGTCGACCCGCTCGACGCCGCGATGGCATCGATGGCGATGATCTCGGGCCAGGGCGGTACCCGGATCGGGCCGCCGATCGTCCACGCCGTCAAGGTCCTGCCGGATGGCACGGAACAGCCCGTGCGCGGCCTCACCTTCGCCAACGTCCAGCACACGACGTTCCGGACCATCGTCGAGGCCTCGAAGGAGCGGACGATGTACACCTACCGAGCGGCACCAGGTTCGTCGGCGGGCTCATCATCGCTCTCGTCGGGAGTGGCCAGCGTGTCGGTCGTCGCGCCGGACCTGCTGTTCGAGGAAATCGAGATCCAGCGCGCCAGGGACGCGCCGCTCAAACCGCCGGTCGTGCCGTCGCCGCTGAAGAAATAGCGGGACACGCGCCGTGCACAACTTCGACGCGGTCGTCGTCGGTGCCGGCGCCGCCGGCCTGTTTTGCGCCGGAATCGCCGGCCAGCGCGGCTTGCGCGTGCTGCTGATCGATCACGCCGAGAAGGTGGCCGAGAAGATCCGCATCTCGGGCGGCGGGCGTTGCAACTTCACGAACCGGGATGCCGGGCCAGCCAACTTTCTCTCAGCCAATCCCCATTTCTGCCGCTCGGCGCTGTCGCGGTTCACGCCACAGGACTTCATCGCGCTGGTGCAGCGCCACCGCATCGCCTTCCACGAGAAACACAAGGGTCAGTTTTTCTGCAACGACTCGAGCGAGCAGATCATCGCGATGCTGCTGCGCGAATGCGAGGCCGGCGGCGTGCAGCGGTGGCAGCCCTGCAAAGTGCTGGCCGTGCGCCATGGCGAGCGGGGCTTCGAGCTCGACACCGACCGCGGCGTTACGATCGGCGCGCCCCAGCTCGTGGTCGCGACCGGGGGCCTCTCGATTCCGAAGCTAGGCGCCAGCGACTGGGGTTATCGCGTCGCCAGGCAATTCAACCACCGCATTGTCGAGACCCAGCCGGCGCTGGTGCCCCTGACGTTCGACGCCGCGGACTGGGCGCCGTTCGCGGCACTGGCCGGCGTGTCTCTGGAGGTGGGTATCCACAACGAGGCGGTGAAGAAGGCACGTGGCCAGTTCGTCGAAGACCTGTTATTCACCCACCGGGGCCTGAGCGGCCCGGCGGTGCTGCAAATCTCGAGCTATTGGCGGCCCGGGCAGGCGCTGGCGATCGACTTGGCGCCGGGCCGCGACCTGCGCGCCGAGCTACGGGCGGCCAAGACGCAGTCGAAGCGCCAGCTCAACAACGAGCTGGCCGCCCTGCTGCCGCAACGCCTGGCCGATACCTGGCTGGCGCGCGCCGGGGTCGCGCCCGAGCTGGCGATGCCGCAGGTAAAAGACCGCGATCTCGATGCGCTGGCCGCCGGCCTGAAGCGCTGGCAGGTCGTGCCCGACGGCAGCGAGGGCTACCGCAAGGCCGAGGTCACGGCCGGCGGCGTGGACACGCGCGAGCTGAACCAGCAGTCGATGGCCAGCAAGCGCCAGCCGGGTCTGCACTTCATCGGCGAGGTGGTCGACGTGACGGGGTGGCTCGGAGGATACAATTTCCAGTGGGCGTGGGCGAGCGGGGCGGCGTGCGCGGGCGCTCTCAACGCTGCGCAACGTGGAAGGTAAGCGGGAACTCGCCCACCTGGGTCTGGCCGGAGCGGATCGGGTGCTCGGGGCGGGGCCCGGTGATCACCGCCTCTGGAGCGTGCGCACCTGGTTGACGCTGGCGCCCCGGTGACCGATGATGTGCGCGGCGCGTGAAGGAACGCCTCACCGACTCACACGAGGAGACAGCCATGCACACCAACGACGGTCCCAGGACTCTCGTGATCGGGCTCGCACTGTTGACAGCAGCGTTCCTCTGGTTCCCGCTGCCTCTGGAGGCTGGCCGCGCCCAGGAGTATACGAGATTCCGGGAGCTGCAATTCGGCTTCTCGTTCGAGGTCCCCTCCAACTGGAACATCACCCTTACGCCCAAGAAGGACTACATGGTGGAAGGGCCGAAAGGGAGCGATGCGTTCGAGATATCGGTCGTGATCCAGATCGTGCAGAAGAGCCAGAACCCAGGCAGCTCGGCGAGCGCGCAGCTCGAATCGGCCCGGAAGCTACTGATGGCGGCCCCCGAGGCGGTGATCAAACCGCAGGGAACGATCACGGTGGCGGCCAGAGAGGTTCCGTGTTTCGTCGCTGTATACAAGGCCTCGACCTCCCAGGGATCGGCCGCGGTCTTCAGCCATCTCCAGGTGGTGATCGATCAGGGGGACTATTACTACTGGGTGTCCTACTCGGGCCCGGGCCCGGTGTACGACAAATACCGGCCCGTTGCCCAGCACCTCTTGAACAGCTTTCAGTTCAAGTAGGCAGGACCGCCCTCGAGGACATCCCGCCACGACCCGCTGGTCCAAGCTCGCCGACTGGCTGAGGGCGGACCCGCGCCCGCGCCTGCTCGCGCCCCACCGAACCCGTCCCGGGCCGGCAACATCGACCGTCGCGATGACCAACTGACCTTCGATCCCGCCTGTTGAGGCTCCCGCGGAGGAAGCCGCGCCCCATGTGTGCGCTTCCGTCGGGTTCCGCTGCGCCGCAGGTGCGCCCCCATGGTGCGCCTCCGGGTGCTGCATCCGGGTGTTGCCTCCCGGGGTGTCTCCGGGGTGTCTCC
>CAYHRK010000008.1:0-1331 GCA_964358795.1 uncultured Vicinamibacterales bacterium | reverse complement strand
CCGGGGTGTCTCCGGGGTGTCTCCAGGGTGTCTCCGGGGTTGACACCCACGTTCTGAAGCCCATAATGGGCCTCGTGTGCAGCGTGTCGAGTGACGGTCCAGGCTGCTGATGTTGATGATCCATCCTATCGTCCAGGGCCGCCCCTAATCGCGCCTGTCAATCCACGACAATGTCGTGTTCATTCGCTACGGCGGCCGAGGCCCGCAGAATGTGCTCAAGCGCGGTGCGATTCATGGTAATTCAGGATGGACTGGCGCTCCTCCGGCGTGAGCAGACCGGCGAACGGGCTGGACTGCCGCAACCGCGCAGCCTCGTCGCCCGGGGAGCGCAAGAGCGCGAGCAATTCCGGCAGGGGGGTCGTATCCAGGACTTGCCACCACTCGCGCAGGACCGCGGCAGGGTTGGTGCTGAGCCAACGTTGCAGGTTGGCGCGCGCCACCTCGAGAAGCTGTGGCTGCGCTTCCAGCTTGGCCGCCACGGCTTCATGGAGCGCTAGACTACGCTGGTCAATCCACGCGTGCGAACGCACGGGCCGAGTATAGTCCGGATTCCGGGTGTCGACGTCAATGTGCTTCCGGACATGCTGGCGGTGCGACCCAAGGTGGGGCTGATCGCACCCCTACTTCTTGCGCGGCGGCTTCGACGGCCGGATGTCGACGCGGCTGGGCAGGCTGCGGCCAGGGTGGGCGATCAGGTCGACCACGACTCGAGCCACGTCCTCGGGCGTCAACTTCCACTCGGCAGCCGCGCCAGCGTCGGATCCGCCGAACCCCGTATGTACCGACCCCGGGCACACCGTGCTGACGCGGATGCCGTCATAGCGAAGCTCCTGCATCAGCGCCTCGCCAAACGCATTCAGGCCCGCCTTGGTGGCCGAGTACGCGGCGCCTCCGGCAAACGGGTGCTGGCTGGCCAGGCTGCTGATGTTGATGATCCATCCGCCGCCGCGCCGGCGCAGGTGGGGAATTGCCGCGTGCGTGCAGTAGAAGACGCCGCTCAGGTTCGTGTCGATCGTCTCCCGCCACTGCTCGGCCGTCATGGACGCCGTTTCGACGATGATGCCGACGGCCGCGTTGTTGATCAGGATGTCGAGGCCGCCGAAGCGCTGCACGGCCGCCTCGATCATCGCGTGCGCATCGGCTTCGCGCCCGACGTCGCCGGCGAACCACTCGACGTGCACGCCGCCGCGCCTGGCCACTGCGCCCAGATCATCGACGGCGACGCGCAGGCTGGCCTCGGCGCGGCCGGTGATCAGCACGTGTCGGCCCGACTCGAGCAGGGCCGCCGCGAGCGCGCGGCCGATGCCCTTCGATCCGCCGGTGACAACAGC
>CAYHRK010000007.1:22999-37573 GCA_964358795.1 uncultured Vicinamibacterales bacterium | reverse complement strand
ACCCACCGCCACAATGGCCCCGACCATCCACCAGGACCGTCGGTTGACTCGCATCATCTTCATCCTCCGCCAACAGGCCGCACTCGTCCGGTCTTTCGGCTTAGGACCGGCGCGACTGTATCTGCGGGGTGACGAGAAACTTGCTTCATTCGGTAAGATGACGCCCATGGAAGCTGTCTGGACCCGTCCATATTAGAATGTCCCCACGGAGTCCGTAATGATGCCGACGACTACCGCACGAACGCTCGCCGCCATTCCGGTTGCCAGCCGGGTGGCCGGCTTCACGTATGCCATCCGCAACATCGTTGCCGAGGCGAAAAAAGTCGAAGCCGCGGGGCGCACCGTCAAGTACCTGAACATTGGCGACCCCATCCCGTTCGGGTTCAAGACACCGCCGCACCTGGTTGAGGCCGTCGAGAAGGCCTTGCGTGACGGACAGAATGGCTACGGACCGTCGGCCGGGATTCTGGCGGCTCGCGAGGCGGTGGCGGCCGATTTTACGGCACGTGGGGTGCCGACGCCGGCCGACCGCGTGGTGTTGACCATGGGGACGTCGGAGGGGATCGAACTGGCGCTGAACGCGCTCGTGAACCCGGGCGAAGAGGTGTTGGTGCCCATGCCCACCTACCCGCTCTACACGGCGGTCACCGCCAAGATCGACGCCCGCACGGTGTACTACCGCACCGATCCGGCCAATCAGTGGCTCCCGGACCTCGATCACATCCGGTCGCTTGTCACACCGCGCACGCGTGCGCTCGTCGTGATCGATCCGAATAACCCGACCGGAGCCGTGTATCCGGACGCGATTCGCCGGGAGTTGATCGCGCTGGCCGACCGCCACCAGTTCGTCCTGCTGGCCGACGAGGTGTACGCAGACCTCGCCTACGACGGCCCGACGCCGGCCATGGCCAGCCTGGACACGGGTGCACCGGTGATTTCGTTTGGCAGCCTGTCCAAGGCGTATCTGGCACCAGGCTGGCGCGCCGGTTGGATGGCGGTCGGCGAAAGTCCGCGGCTGCAGAACGTGATGGCGGCCATCCGCAAACTGGCAGATGGCCGTCTGTGCGCGACCGTGCCGATGCAGTTCGCCATCACGGCCGCCCTGACCGGCGATCGGTCGCATCAGGCGTCGTTTCGAGCCGCCTTGCGCGAACGCGCGGCTGTCACCGTGTCGCGGCTGAACGCCATTCCGGGCATCACGTGCGTGGCCCCGCGCGGCGCGTTCTACGCCATGCCGCAGGTGACGCTGCCGCCAGGCCGCACTGACGAAGATTTCGTGCTGGCCTTGCTGCGCGAGGGTGGCGTGCTCTGCGTGCACGGGTCGGGATTCGGCATGCCAGCCGACCAAGGGTTCTTCCGGGTCGTGTTCCTGGCTTCACCCGCCGAACTGCACGGCATCTACGACACGGTGGCCAGCTTCACCAAGGACTACCTGACCCGCTCCTAGGACCATCCCTGCATTCTGTTGCCCGTAATTGCCATCTTCTTCATTTTTTGATGGGCCCCCACTGGTCTTCTCCTGTGTTTTCAGCCAGAATTGGCTCGGCGCCGAATTTCTCGCACCCGGCGCTGCCTCGGATCGGGTTTTGCTGAGGCTGGTCGCAGGTCACCACGTGTGCAGCCGCCAACAGGTTCGGGTCAGAACCGGCGGTCAGTCGACGTGGGGTTAATCGGTTTGCGGTCTGGAGGTCACCTTGCGGTTTCGGCAGCCGCCGTCTGCCCGGACGGTCTTTGGCGACGTCGTGATCCTGCTGTTCTTGATGTCACAAGCCGCAGACGGCGTGCTGACCTACATCGGGGTCTCGACAATTGGCCTCCATATCGAAGCCAATCCACTGCTTGTCGCGCTGATGACCACCTTCGGCCAGGGCGCGGCGGTTGCCGGTGCCAAGGTGATGGCCGCCGGACTTGGCGTGTCGCTGCACCTGTTCGGCGTGCATCGGATCCTCGCCGTGCTGACCGGACTGTACCTGATGGCCGCAGTGATTCCGTGGGTCGGCGTATTGTTCGGGTCGCAGCTCTAACAACAGAAAGACGGACTTCAGCCTTCCGCTCAACTGGTTTCGAAACCGGACCGGATTCTGTCTGCCGCCAGCCACCCGGTGTTCAACTCAACCAACAGAATGTGTAGCTCGGCTGCTCGCAGCCGGGATGGTTTAGCTGCCGGGTGTCCGGTTATAGCGCTCCAGGATGTCGGCCGCGCCTACCGATTCGTCCAAGGCGCTGGCGCGCACGTCCAGCCACCGGGTGTTGGGTCGCAGGCGCGCCACGCGGTGGATGTTCAGCAGATGTTCGGTCGAGATGTTGTCGGTGGACATGTTGCCCGCACCGGTGCCGCAGGCCAGCGTCAGCGACGGGCGCAGGCGGTTACAGATGCCCCCGATGGCGCCTTGCGTGCACGGCTGATTCACCAGGATGCGTGCGGCATCCAGTTGGGAGAAATCGGCGATCACGCCCTCGTCGTTCGCGTACACCCCCACCGTATGGCCCACGCCCCCGCGCAGGTTCACGGCTTGGCACGTGTTGAACGCCGACTCGTAGTTGTCGCAGCGGTACAGGGAAAGCACCGGCATCAGGATCTCGTGCGACAGCGGGTGGTCGGGCCCCACACCGTCCTCTTCGGCCACAATCAGGCGCGTCCGTTCGGGTATCGCAAATCCTGCGCGCCCGGCCAGCACCGCCGCCGGCTGGCCCACTGCTTCGGGCCGCATGCGCATGTTGTCCATGTCGAAGCACACCGGACCCAGGGCTTCGCTTTCGGCGCGCGTGCAAAAATAGGTGTGCCGCGCCTCGAGCAGCGGCCGCAGCCGATCGGCCACGTCGTGCTCTACCACCAGCGCCTGTTCGCTGGCGCAGACCGTGCCGTTGTCAAACGTCTTGGAGTGCACGATGCACCGGGCCGCGTAAGGGAGATCTGCCGTCGCGTGGACGAACACCGGTACGTTGCCCGGGCCTACGCCAAGAGTGGGGGTCCCCGACTTCTGGGCCAGCCCCACAATCGAGCTGGTGCCGGTGGCGATGATCAAGGCCAGATCGGGATGGCGCATCACGTGGTCGACGTACTCGGTCTGACCGCGCGTCATCACCTGGATCGATCCGGCCGGCGCGCCCGCACGCTCGGCAGCTTCGGCCAGGATACGCAGGGTTTCCTTCACGCACTTGCGCGCGCCGCGGTGGGCACTGAAGATCACAGGGTTTCGCGTCTTCATGCAGATGAGCGTCTTGAAGATCGCCGTTGATGTTGGATTGGTGATCGGGACGGTCGCGAGAATCGGGCCCTTGGGCTGCGCAATCTGGATGATGCCCCGCACCGGATCGGTGTGGATCTCGCCAACCGTCTTCGCGTCGCGGATGTCGTCGTAGACAAGCAGGCTCGCCCACGCGTTCTTGATGATCTTGTGCTCGTACACGCCCATGCCGGTTTCGTCGTACGCCAGACGGGCCAGATGCGTGTGTGCGGCGTAGGCCGCTTCGTAGACCGCCCGGACGATGCGATCAACTCGAGCCTGGTCGTACTCCTTGAACCGACGCGCGGCTTCGCGCGCCCGTCCGACCAGTTCGTCGGCGTAGTGGGAGGCCGAATCAACGGTGCCCATGGTGCAGGATTATGGCGCGAATGCTACATCTGCCGCCAGCCGACGACGGCTGGCGCCCCGCTCGCCCCGCCAAGGCCACCGTCGTAGGTCAGGGAGAACGAACTCTCGAACTCGTTCTCCGTGACGAGGCTTGACACGCTCGTCACATTCTGGACGATGATCTGCCCCAGCAGCGTCGAATTGCTCCCGATGTCGATCTGCTCGCGCACCAGGATCTGGGCCTGCGCACCCGTCTGCGTGAGATTGCCACTGATCGAGATGTCGCGGTCGGCCAGCAGAAACAGGCCAGGAGTATCAGCGGACGCTCGAAGATTGCCGGAAATCGTGATCGACCCTTCGCTGATGATGCTCAGGCTCACCGGGCCTGGACTGCCCGTGATTCTGACATCACCCTGGACGTAGTAGGTGCCCGCCTGCACCGAGTTGCCGCTCACCCTCCACGTGCCGCTGCCAAATGACCAACCCCTGGAGGCACAGCCGCTGCCACTGCAGAGCACCGTCCCGCTCTGGTTGGTCATCGTGCCTGCGCTTGTCAGGATATAGTCGGCTTCGGCCAGGTGATCGCTCGCATGAATGTCGGGCACGGCAAGGGTCGGATACCCTCCACCTGTTGTGCCGCCTATCGTGGGATGGCCACTCACCTCGTACTCCCCGCTGGCCGTCGCGTTACCGGAGATGTTCGCGTTCCCTTCAATCTCTAGCTCACCGTTTGCATGGACGCTGCCCGACGACCCCGAAACCTGCGCGTTGCCTTCGATCTCCAGTTCCCCGTTGACCAGGATCGCCGGGTCGCCCGCGCCGAATCCCACGACCGCCTCCAGCGTCACCTGCGCGTTGTTCGGGCCGTAGCCAATCGCTCGAACGACAATCCCCTTGTTCCGGTCGGTGTAGGCCTGGCTGTCCTCGTTGATCCGGATCACATCCGCCGCGCTCAGCGTGACGCCGCGGGCCGCATCGTCCTCGTCGAACACGCGCGCTTCATACGACTCGTCGGTGGTCAGCGTCCGCAGCGCTGGCGGCCGTGGAATCCGCTGCGTGGCGTCGGCGCCAAGGGTCTCCAGGCTGCCGTTGTCGGCATCGCGGGCGGTGGTTCCAGTCAACCCATCGGGGCCCTTCAGCAGGGCGGAAATTGCGGCATTCGGGCTCGCATACCCATCGGCCTGCCAGGTGGTGAGTTTGTCGATGACGACCGATGTGGCGTGATTGATTCCGGCCTCGGCCGCGCCTCTGGCCTTGGCCTCGGCCTCGTAGATCTGCGAGATCTTGATCTCGGTCTGGCCACTCACCGTCAGAGCCGCCACCATCCCAGTCAGCAGGAACAGCAGCAACAGCACACCGATCAGCGCGAAGCCGCGCTCCGATGAGCGAACGCCGGCCTGGATGGACCCGTCAGTTGGCAGCGTCGGGGGGGTGGTCGCCATCATGTGATTGTCACCTCAGCCGGACTCGAACCTCGGAGGTCAACGTGTACGTCGTCGGCACATTGAGATACTCGTCGCGCGTGATGGTCTGGCCCGTCACCGAGACCTGGATGTAGGCCACCTGCGCCTGCGTCGTAGTCGCCACACGCTGCGCGTCGAGATAGGTGAAGCGCAGCGATGAGATCACGCGGTCGGTCATCACCACTGCGGCTTGATCGAGGTTGTTGTCGCGTTTCGTGATGGTGAGATTCGCGAGGTCGTGGGCAATCGTGAGGTCTTCGCCGCCCTCGGTGCACGCGCCGGCGGCGCCGCCGAGCAGGCCGTTGGGCTGGTTGATGTCGGCCTTGATCCGGATGTTGTCCGCGCGTCCCGTACCATTCGGATCGAGCTGGATGGGCGTGAACACGGTGCCTGCCGCTGGACACGCGCTGGTCGTGATCCCATACGGGTTGGCTCCTGCCGACCGCAGCGCCGCGGTCATCCACTGGATGGCGTACTGCACTTCTTCCTGCGTGGCCGATCCATCGAGCAGGACGTTGGACGCCCGTGTCGTCTGCCGCGTGACCAGCAGCGCCGAGCCCATCAGCATCAGGCCGATCGCCATCGCCAGCAGCAATTCGACAAGCGTGTAGCCCTCGGGACAGGACGCCCGTGGCCATGCTCGCGCGATGGGCCGCCATGCCATCACCATGAGCGGACAACCGTCGTGATCGTGATGGGTTTGGTGATGTTCCGGTTTCCGCTGCTCGGCGTCATTCTCACCGTCACCACCCGGGTCTTGGCCGTCGGGCCGGCAGCCACGCTCCATCGACGCGTGAACCCCGTCGTCGGACTGTCGAAGTAGTTGGCGACGTTATTGTCGAGCGAGGCGGTCCCCCCGGGTGTGATCTGGATCCCCACATCGGTCGCGAAATTCAGCTTCTCGAGTTGCTCGATTTTGGCCACCACCAGGCGCGTGGCTTCCTCGCTGTTGCGGGCAAGCTGATGCCCGCGCACGGACACACCGAGCAGTTGGGCAATGGCCAGCAGCCCGAACACCAGGATCGCCGCCGCAATCAGCGTCTCAACCAGCGTGACGCCGGCGGACCGGCGATACCGGCTACTGGAAGCTGACGCGGCCAGCCGCCGAAAGCGTGAGCGTTTGTGTGGCATTGCTCTTCACCACGGTAATCGACACCGGAGCCGCGCCGGTCACCGGCGTGATGCGGCCGACCGGCGCGATATCGACGTTGGTTGCCTGGCTGAACGTCACGCCGCCCCTGAGCACCTGAACCGGCCCGTCCAGGTTCGGCCGGTTGCCAGTGTTCTGGTCGGGATAGGGATACGCGGCAGGATCGCAACGGTTCGCCGCATTGTCGATGGTGGCATCGCCGACAATCTCGACCACGCGGTACTGGCCGGCAACCGGGCAATTGAATCGCACGCGCATGGTCCGGCCACTCGACAGCGCCTGCAGCCGCGCCGACTGTACGGCCGCCGAGACGTCATGCATCGACCCATCCAATTCGAGACGTTGGCGTGCGCCGTTGATAGCGGGAATGGCGGCGCCGATCAGGACAACACCAATACCCAACACGAGCATCAGCTCGACAAGGGTAAAGCCGTCTGCCGCCTGACTGTCAGCCCGTCGATCGCCCATACGCATATTGTATGCCGCAGGTACACGGCCATCTTTGCACGAAATCCCGCCCGCCATGCCGTCCTGGCAGGTTCATCTGGACATGTGCAAAGAGCTCCGATCACGTTTATCGGTCGATGGGCGACAATCCTGAGGGACAAAAGGGGTCGGTGCTTTTGCCTCCCGCTTGCGTGATCGTCCGGGCTAGCTGCCGAACTTCTCGATGATCCCCTTCTTGTCCAGCCCCAGGATGCCGTATGTCGCGCCCACCTTCTTGAACGATTCCAGGGCGCGCTGCAGCATCGGCATGTCGTGGTCGGCCGATAGCTGCGTGCGAATGCGCGCCTGACCCGCGGCCACAACCGGGAAGAAGAATCCCACCACGTAGACGCCCTCGGCGAACAGATCGCGCGCCACATCCTGCGCCAGCTTCGCGTTGAACAGCATGATCGGCACAATCGGGCTGTCGCCGTCCTTGATGACAAAGCCCGCGTCCACCACCGCCTTGCGCCAGAAGTTGGCGTTCGCCTCGAGCTTGTCGCGCCGCTCGGTGGTGGCACTCAGGATCTCAAGCACTTTCAGAGACGCGGCCGCAATGGGCGGCGGCACCGCGTTGCTGAAGAGGTACGGCCGCGCCCGCTGACGGCACAGCTCCACGATTTCCTTCCGCCCCGACACGCAGCCGCCACTGGCGCCGCCAAGCGCCTTGCCGAGCGTGGTGGTGATAATGTCGATGTTGCCGAACACGCCGAAATGCTCGTGCACGCCTCGGCCGGTCTTGCCGATGAACCCGGTGGCGTGACTGTCGTCGAGAAACACCATGGCGTGGTACTGCTCGGCCAGCGCCACAATCTGGTCGAGCGGCGCCAGGTCGCCATCCATGCTGAACACGCCGTCGGTGATGATCAGGCGGATGCGCCGGTCCTGGTGTTCCTGCAGCTTCTGCTCCAGGTGGGCCATGTCGGCGTGCTTGTAGGTGTCGTGCATCGCTTTGCACAACCGTATCCCGTCCACGATGCTGGCATGCACCAGCCGATCCGAAATCATCACATCGTCGGGCCCCAGGATCGCTTCGAACACGCCGGCGTTGGCGTCGAGGCAACTGGCAAACAGAATGGTGTCCTCGGTGCCCAGAAACTCCGTCAGCTTCTCTTCGAGCTGCCGATGCACGTCCTGCGTGCCGCAGATGAAGCGAACGCTCGACATGCCGTAGCCGCGCTCGTCGAGCGCCCGGTGCGCGGCGGCAACGACGTCGGGGTGGCTCGACAACCCGAGGTAGTTGTTCGCGCACAGATTCACCACCTCGCGCGTGGGAGCGCCGCGTGGATACTCCACCTGGATGTGCGCGGCCTGCGGCGAGTGGATGTAGCGCTCTTCCTTGTAGATGCCCTTCTCGCGAATGCCTGCCAGATCGGCCTGGAAGGCCTCCTTGATCGTCGAGGCGTACGCCATGTCAGGCCCCTTTCTTCGCCAGATGCTTGTTCACCAACACCATGATGCTGGCCACCGTGTCGAAGGCCTGGGGCGTGGCCTCCTCGTCGGGAATGTTGATGCCGTTCTTCTTCTCGAGAAACCGCTTGAGGCTGACCATGCTGAAGCTGTCCACGATGCCGCTCGAAATCAGCGGCGTGCGGTCGTCGAGCACCATGTCAGCCGCTTCGTCTTCGTCCAGATACTCGTGCCTGATGTATTCCAGAATCAGTTCTTTCACAACGCGCTCCTCTGTGTGGCCCTCGACAGCTTCTGTGGCTTCATCATACCGATGGCTATTCTAAGGCAACCCACGCCACGGCGTGGTCGCGCGTGGAGGCCAGCGCCAGATGTGCGCGCCGCACCCCCATGGTTGCCGCCAGTTCGCCGCTCGCGCCCGACAGCTCGATCGCGGGCTGGCTCGGGGGCGCCCACCTCACCTGCAAATCGCGCCACCCCATGCGGCCGATCTTGCCCGTGCCGAGCGCCTTGAAGCACGCTTCCTTCGCCGCATAACCCATGGCATAACCGGAGGCAGGGCGGCGCAGATGGTCGAAGACGGCGCGTTCGCCGGGCGTAAACACCTCGTCGAGCAAACCGTCGCCGTGCTTGGCGATTTCGCACTCGAACCGGGCGATGTCGATGATGTCCAAACCGGTACTAAGCATCATGGGATATCCGCTACTCGGGGAGGCGACTCATCGTGGGAGCGATCACGCAGCGGGCAAACCGAGGAAAAACGCCCTGAGTGTAACACATTCGGGCGCGCCGCGAATCGGGCCGGGTCCGGCATTCGTCTAGACATTATGGGGGATAATGGAGCCTGCGAAACATGAGCCGTTCGCATGACTAGTCCCGACTCCCGACTTCAAAATCCTGATACTCGAGCCCCGAGCGTACGGCTACTCTGGCTCGTCCTCGTTGGCGCTCTCTTGATGGTGGGCCCCACAGTGGGCCCCGCAGTGGGCCCCGCAGTGGGCCTCACGACCGGGGCCTCCCGCGCCCAGGCGCCGTCGGGCGACGGCGTGTTTCGGCTGCTCCTGAAACTCGAGCAACTGATGCAGGCAGGCCGGTCCGAGGCGTATCTCGAGCTGCTGTCGGCCGTCGCCGACCGAGGCCTCGCCGCCGAGGCTTCGCAGTTTCTGATTCTGCCAGGCATCACGCGCGCGGTGATCCGCGAACGCGACCGCGAAGCGCTCGAGGGCACGCTGCCGGGCGACGGCTTCCGCCTTATGCTCGAGGTCTTCACCGAGCGCGGCTCGCGCGCCCGCGTGACCACCTGGCGCCTCGACATCCGCCGCGTGCCCACCAACACCAACGAGGATGAGTGGCGGATTGCGGGACAGCAATTGCAGACCACCATCGACGGGCTGTACAGGCTGGCGCTGAACCCGGTCAAACAGTACCGGGTGCGCAACCTCGTGGTGCGGTCCGAGGATCTGCAGATTAAGCTGGCCGATGGCTTCCTGTTCGTGGCCGACGCCGGTGACATGGCCACCGCCGCAGTGCTGATGCCGGGCACGGGCAACGACTTCACGTTCCGCCCGGCCCCAGAAACCGAGCGACTGCAGGTGAAGATCTACAGCGGCGCCGAATCGATCGAAGGCCGCTACGAAGAAGTTTTTCTGCGCATGCATCCCGGCGATTTCGACCACTTCTTTCCATCGTCTGCGCTAACGGCCGTGCCCGTCGATTCGGTGCTGTTCCGCCGCGCTGAAAGCGTCTTCAAGGTCGAAGTCGGCAAGTCGTTCGGGCTCGATCTGGCCGACCTGAGCCGCGACACCTGGTCGCTGTCGCCGCCATCGGGCGATCTGCTGGCTGAAATCCGCACGCGCCGGTACCAGACGCTGACCTATACGAAGTCGAGTAACGATCCCGAGGACATCTCCCTCTACGATCGCCGCCGCCGTCGCAACATCGCCACCTATCCGTCGCAGGCCGTCGTGGCGGCGCGCGGGCGGTTTTACGACGAAGACGCGCAGACCGCGTACGACGTGCGCCACGTGCAACTGGACGTGGCCTTCGATCCGGATCGCGAATGGCTGGATGGCGTGGCGCGCATCCGCCTGCGCGTGAAAGAAGGCGCCATGAGCAATCTGACGCTGCGCCTGGCGCAGTCCCTGACGGTGCGATCCATCTACAGCACCGAGTACGGGCGCCTGTTGTCGCTGCGTGTGCGCAACCAGAACAGTCTGGTGATCAACCTGCCCGTCGCCGTGGTGCAGGGCAGCGAGATGTCACTCGTGGTGACGTACTCGGGTCGCTTGTCGCCGCCGCCACCCGATCGCGAAGCAGCCGGACCTCAGTTCCCGCACCAGGATCCGACCAACATCCAGTCCGAGGCGCTGTCGTTCCCGGGCGAACCCAGCCTGCTCTACACCACCAACAGCACCTGGTATCCGCAGTCCACCGTCACGGACTACAGCACGGCGTCGATGCGCCTGACGGTGCCGGAGCCCTTCACGGTGGTGGCCAGCGGCGAGTTGGCCCCGGGATCGCCGGTGGTGGTGCCGGGGCACAACGGCCGTCCCGCCGGTCGCCAGTACATGTACGAGGCCACGCAGCCGGTGCGCTATCTGGCGTGTGTCATCAGCCGGTTTGTCCGCGCCAGCTCTAATACGGTGTCGCTGCGAGATGCCCTGGCCAAGGCGGCTGGACCTGGTGACGGTCCGTCGCAGGCCAAGCCCCTGCACCCGGGCGTGTTCTTCGACACGCTGAATGTGACGGTCCTACCAAATCCGCGACAACTGGCGCGCGGACGCGAGGCCGCCAGGCAGGCCGAGGACATCGTGCAGTATTACGCGTCGTTGGTGGGCGACAGCCCCTATCCCAGCCTGACGGTGGCGCTCGTCGAACGCGAACTACCGGGCGGCCACAGCCCCGCATACATGTCGGTGTTGAATCAGCCGTTGCCAGGAGGGTCGCTGAACTGGGCGAACGACCCGGCGTCGTTTCCGACCTTCCCGGAGTTCTTCATCGCGCACGAATTGGCCCATCAGTGGTGGGGCCAGGCGGTGGGCTGGCGCAGTTATCACGATCGTTGGATCAGCGAGGGATTCGCGCAGTATTTCGCCGCGCTCTACGCCCGGCAGAGTCGGGGCGAACTCACCTTCCATACCCTGATTCGCCGCATGGTGAAGTGGGCCGAAGACAAAGCCGATGAAGGTCCCATCTCGCTCGGCTATCGACTGGGGCACATTCGGGGCGACTCGCGCATCTTCCGGGCCCTGGCCTACAACAAATCCGCGGTGGTCCTGCACATGCTGCGGCGCCTGCTTGGCGATGACGCGTTTTTCCGCGGGTTGCGGCGATTCTACTTCGAGTCCCGCTTCGACAAGGCCAGCACAGACGATGTGCGGAAGGCGTTCGAGAAGGAGAGCGGCCTGCCCCTGGAAGCCTTCTTCGAAGGGTGGATTCACGGATTCGGCGTGCCCGTGCTGAAGGCGTCGTGGCAGCGCGACCCGGCGGCTGCCGAAGCGGCGGCCACGCTGAGGTTCGAGCAGGTGGGCAAGACGTTTGTGTATCCAGTCACCGTCACGCTGCGCTACGGCGGCAATCAGGCGACCGACATGCAAGTGGTGATTCGTGAACGCGTCACCCAGGTTCGCGTGCCGCTCACGGGCAGCCTGCGCGACATCGAGGTGAATCGGGATGGTCTGAGCATCGTCAAAGTGTTTAGGGACTAGACAGCCTCTACATGCTTCACTTTGCCGAATGAAGCAGGTATTTCGTCACCCCCGCGAAAGCGGGGGTCCAGTCCTGGATTCCCGCCTTCTTGGGCAGCCGAAGCCGAGCGAAGGCGCCCGCGGGAATGACTGAACGGCGGTGCCGCCGACGAAATATCCACTCCCGGGGTAGAGCGGGAGTGGTTCACCGAATCGCTCATCCCTTGGTATGATCCCCCCATGGATACCGTGACGCTGACGATCGACGGGCGCCGCCTGACCGTGGAGAGGGGCAAGACCATCCTCCAGGCCGCCCTCGACAACGCTATTTCAATTCCCTACTACTGTTACCACCCCGGTCTTGGCGTCGACGGCTCGTGCCGAGTCTGCATCGTCAGGGTCGAAAAGATGGCGAAGCTGCAAACCTCGTGTTCAACCATCTGCACCGAGGGCATGGTGGTGGATACGGCCAGCGCCGAGGTGATCGCGGCCCGCGCAAGCGTGTTCGAGTTCCTGCTGATCAACCACCCGCTCGATTGCCCCGTGTGCGACAAAGGCGGCGAGTGTCCGCTGCAGGACTTCTCGTACACGTTTGGCCCCAAGGGCAGCCGCATGGAATTCCCGCGCCGCACCTTCGATGGTGAGGGCGTGAAGGCGGATGTGGACTTCGGTCCCACGCTGATGCTGAATCGCAACCGTTGCATTCTGTGCACCAGGTGCTCGCGCTTCATGCGCGAGATCGACGGCGATGCGCAGATCAGCGTGATCGATCGCGGGTACGGCAGCGAAATCGCCACGTTCCGGGAGCGCGGCGTCCATTCGCTGCTGTCGGGCAATCTGATGGATGTGTGTCCGGTCGGCGCAATCACCACGCGCGACTACCGGTTCAAGTCGCGGCCGTGGGACAACCCCATCGCGGTCGATACCACGTGCACGCTCTGCTCAAAGGGCTGCAGCACGACCGCCTGGCTCAAGGCTAAGCCGGAATGGGCCAAGGGCGCGCAGTTGATCCGGTTCACGCCGCGCTTTAACGCGGAGGTGAACGGCTACTGGATGTGCGACATCGGCCGCTTCGAGTACCACTGGGTGGAAAGCGACCGCCGTCTCACCCACCCGTCGGTACTAGAGGAATCCGGTTCGCTGGCCCCGTCAACGTGGCCGATCGCGCTCGGCCACCTGCGCGCGCGTCTGCAGCCGATGCTGAACGAGCATCCGGCCGCATTCCGCATGCTGGTGTCGGCCCACGCATCGCACGAAGAGTTGTTCCTCGTGCGCGAGTTCGTCCGGAAGCTGCAGGGTCCGGAAGCCGAACAGGACGTGGCCATCACGTGGCGCGTCTCGCCGAAAGCGCAGCCGGCTCGCACGAAGTTCATCGTTCCCGCCGTTGATGCCCCCAACGTGGCGGGCGCCCGCGATTTCGGCTTCCATGTGCCGGCCGGCGACGCATCGGGACCAGACCTCGGGGAACTGCGCCGCGCGGTTGATGCGGGAGCGGTGAAGGTTCTCTATGTGCTCGATCCAGGGCCGGACCGAAGCGCGGGTGACGTCGGCTGGATCGTCGATGCACGCAAGGGCGGCACGCTGGAGCTGCTCGTCGTGCAAGGGCCGTTGATGACGGCGCTGGCTCAGGCTGCCGACGTCGTGCTGCCCGGCGCCGCGTGGGTGGAAAAGGACGCCACCTACACGAACGACCGCGGCATCGTGCAGGCGACCTCACGTGCGCTCTGCCCACCCGGCGAGGCGCGCGAGGATTGGAACGTGCTGAAGATGGTGGCGGCCGAAGTGGGCGTGACACTCGACTACGCCGATGCGGCTGCCGTGCGCGCGGCCATTGCGCAAGCCATGTCCGGCTTGCCGGCCTACCAGGACATCGCACAGATCGGCTTTGCGCGTCCCGTACCTGCACGTTCGTGGCTGCACTCGTCGAACCCATCCGAACGCTGGAAGTGGGACCACCTGTTCCAGGACCTGCCGCCGGTCAAAGGCGAACCGCAGGTGACGAGGGCGGAACTATGGAAAACGTAAGCTTGTTGGCGGCGTTCTTTGCCGGCGTCCTGTCCTTCGTGTCGCCGTGCGTGCTGCCGCTGATTCCGGGCTATCTGTCGTTTGTGTCCGGCGTCACCGTGGAAGAGATGCGCGGCACGGGCGACGCCGGTGGCGCGGGGCGTTCGCGCGGCAAGGTGCTGCTCTCTTCGCTGGCGTTCGTGCTGGGCTTCTCGCTGGTGTTCATCTCGCTCGGGGCATCTGCCACCGCCATTGGCGGCTTCCTGATGAGCAAGCTGACCCTGTTCGGCAAGATTGCCGGCGTGCTGATTGTGCTCTTCGGTCTGCACATGATGGGCGTGTGGAAGATCGGCTGGCTCTACACGGAAAAGCGCGCGCAGACCACGAAGAAACCCGCCGGGCCGTTGGGCGCCGTGCTGGTCGGGATTGCGTTCGCCTTCGGGTGGACACCGTGCATTGGACCGATTCTGGCCGGCATTCTGGCCATCGCGGCCAGCAAAGAGACGATGATGGAGGGTGTGCAGTTGCTGGCCGCCTACTCGCTCGGCCTCGGCATCCCGTTTCTGATCACGTCGCTCGCCATCAATCAGTTCTTCTCGGCCTTCGCCCGCATCCGCAAGCACTATCACGCCATCGAAGTCACCTCGGGTCTGCTGCTCGTGATTGTCGGTGTGCTCATCTTCACCAACCGGTTCACGGTGATCGCCCAGTACCTGGCGCCTTATCTGCCATCGTTCTAGAGATGTCCGTCACGCCCGCGCCCCTTTTCTGTCACCCCCGCGAAAGCGGGGGTCCAGGAT